>JAODAT010000014.1 GCA_025463565.1 Microbacteriaceae bacterium | reverse complement strand
CTGCTGCTCACCGTGCTGGGCGAACTGGTGTGGCCGTCCGCCGCGCCGGCTTGGACATCCTCGCTGCTCTACGTGCTCGGCGGTCTCGGGGTGGAGGAGGCAGCGGCACGGCAGGCCATCATCCGCGGGTCCGCGTCGGGCTGGATCGTTCCCAACCGCCGTGGGCGCGAGGTGAGCTGGTCGCTGACCCCGCACTTCGAGCAGGTTTTCGAGAGCGGCTCGAAACGAGTCATCTCGCTCTCCGATCCGTTCGTCGACTGGGACGGCAGCTGGCTCGTGCTGTTCGTGACAGTGCCCCACGCCCTGCGGGCCACCCGTAAGCGCCTCTATCGGGATCTCACCTGGGCCGGGTTCGGAAATCCGTCGGCGGGCGTGTGGCTGAGCCCGCATCCCGAGCGACGGGCGCAGGTCGCGTCGCTCATCGACGAACTCGGGCTCGCCGACTCCACTCTCTCGTTCGTCGGCAAAGCGGACACAGTGGGTCTTTCCGAGCGCGAGATCGTGCGCCAGGGCTGGGATCTCACGGAACTCGCCGCCCGCTACTCCGCCGTCGACGAGAAGTTCCGCAATGCCGAGCCCGCGTCCGGTGATGACACACTCTTCACCCACCTCCGCCTGCTCAGTGCGTGGCAACGTTTCCCGTTCTCCGATCCGCAACTGCCCGAGGCGCTCGCGCCCGACTGGGTCGGACGCGAAGTCTCGTCGCACATCGAATCGCTGCGGGCACGCTGGACCGACGCGGCGCACGCGCGCTGGGCCCAAATCAATTCCGGATCGAACTGAGTTCGTAGACCCTATTCGGCCGACACGTGCAGCTGGGCGCGGTGCTCCTCCAGCTGGCCGGCGACGATCTGGTCGCGCAGGAGGAACTTCTGCACCTTTCCGGAGGGGGTCATCGGGTAGGCCTCGACGAAGTACCAGAAGTTGGGCGCCTTGTGGGCTGAGAGACGCTCGCGACACCAGGCCTTCAGGTCGTCGGCGTTCGGGATCGACGACGGATCCTTGAGCCGCACGACCGCGCCGACCTGCTCGCCCCAGCGCTCGTCGGGAACGCCGACGACGGCGACATCCGCGATGTCGGGATGCCCGAACAGCAGTTCTTCGATCTCACGCGGATAGATGTTGACGCCACCCCGGATGATCATGTCCTTCACGCGACCGGTGACCTTGAGGAAGCCCCGATTGTCCATCGTTCCGATGTCACCCATGTGGAGCCAGCCGTCCGCGTCGATCGTCTCCGCCGTCGCTTCGGGCATGTCGTAGTAGCCCAGCATGTTCTGGTAGCCGCGACAGCAGATCTCGCCCTGCTCGCCGACGGGAACCGTTTCGCCCGTGTCGGGATCCTGGATCTTCACCTCGAGCTCGGGCACGGGCTGGCCGACGGTCGCGGCCTGGTCGGCCGCGTCATCCGTCACCCTGGTCTGGCTGATCACGCCGTGCATCTCGGTCTGGCCGAACAGGATGGTGAACTTGCAGTTCAGCTGCTCCGTCGTGCGATAAACGAGCGCCTCCGGCACTGCCGCTGCGCCGGACATGATCGTCTCGATGCTCGACAGGTCGCGCGTCGTCGCATCCGGGTGTTCCAGGACGGCGAGCAACATGGTCGGCACCAGAAGGGAGTGGGTGCCCTGGTAGGTCTCGAAGAGTTCGATGATGAGTGCCGGATCGAAGGCCGGGACGACGACGAAGGTGCCGTGGGCGTTGATCGTCATGAGCTCGGTGACCGCTCCGCCACCGATGTGGTACATCGGCATGGCGTTGATGCACACCCCGCCGACCTGCATCGCGGCGCGTTCGCCGACGAAGGAGGCCTCGTTGACGATGCCCTTGTGGTGGAGCAGTGCGCCCTTCGGGAACCCCGTGGTGCCCGACGTGTACTGGATCTGCACCGGGTCGAGCGGCTTCACGACGGGAAGCTGGGTCGTCGGGTCTGACGCGGCGAGCATCTCGGCCCACTCGTTCATCGTGATGATGTCGCGCAGCTTGGGGGCGTTCGGGCGCACCTGCTCGACCACCGAGGTGAGGTCCTGGCCGCGGTAGGAGTCGATGTAGAACAGGCCGACCGCTCCGGACTGAGCGAGCACATATTCGAGCTCGAGTGCCTGATAGGCCGGGTTCACCGCGACAATGATCATGCCGGCCATGGCGATGCCCTGCTGCAGGATGACCCAGTCGGCGCTGTTCGGAGCCCAGATGGCGATGCGGTCGCCCGGCACGAATCGCGAAAGCAGGGCGCGAGCCGCGGCCTCGGAGTCCGTGAGGAGCTCGCGATAGGTCCAGTGCCGTCGGGCCGCGGGATCCGCCACGCCGTCGACGAGCGCGAGCTGGTCGGGATGGGCGTCGACCGCCAGTCGTAGCAGGCCGTCCAGCGTGATATCCCTTACACCGGAGCTGGATTCAGCGGGCCAGTAGGACTTTTCGAGACGCGTAGCGCTCATCGAGACTCTCCTTCAGTGCAACGTTGCAGGTCGGATGCTGGTGACTCTAACACTTATTGGACTGACCATTCGACAAATAGACCAATAATGTTCCGATGTCTGTATGGTGATTAAATCACCCGCAGGGTCGAAGGAGACAATGATGGCGTTCATTTCCAACCGGTACACCGCACTCGTCGGCATCGAGCATCCCATCGTGCAGGAGGGCCTCGGCCCGTTCCGCACAGCGAAGCTGGCCGCGGCCGTGTCGTCCGCCGGAGGTCTCGGCACCGTGTCGATGCCCGGCATGCCGGTCGACATCGAGGAGGGCGCTCGCACCTTCCGTTCGCACATCGAGGAGTGCGCGAGTCTCACCGACAAGCCCTTCGCCGTGAACATTCCGGTCGGTGTCGACCGCGATGGAAAGGTGCTCCCCTTCACCGACGCCTACATCCGCACTGCACTGGCCGCGCGCCAGGCCGACTCCGCCATCGCCGACCGACTGACGGTGATGACGACGTCAGCGGGCTTCCCCGGCGACTACGTGAAGCTGATCAAGGATGCCGGCCTCATCCACCAGCACAAGGTCGGCTCCACCCGCCAGGCCGTCAAGTCGGCGGAGGCGGGCACCGACGTGATCATCGCCGCCGGCTTCGAGATGGGCGGCCACGCGCCGGCGTCGATGATGCACACCTTCGTGCTCGTGCCGAGCATCACGGAATCGGTGGACGTGCCCGTGCTGCTCACCGGAGGAGCGCGCGACGGGCGCGGGCTCGCCGCCGCCCTCGCGATGGGGGCGGAGGGGGTCGCCATGGGCACCCGCTTCATCACGAGCGTGGAGAATACCGACTGGCACCCGGCCTATCTCCAGGCACTTCTCGACGCGAAGGAGGGCGACGATGTGGCCTTCGACGGCGTCTACGGGCCGTGTCGGGGTCTCCGCAATGCGGCATCCGCCGACCTGCTGCAGCACGGCTCGGAGTCGGGCGGCCTCGGCGAGGTCGAACTGGTGCGCTGGAAGATCGAGTCGATGCAGCGCGCGCAGACCGATGGGGACGTAGAGAACAGCCTGGTCATGACCGGCCAGGTGGCATCGGCCATTCACGACCTCATCCGCATCTCCGAATTCGTGCCGAACATGGCCAGGGAGGCGGCCGAGGTGATCCGCGGCCTGGCTTCGAAAATGCTCGTCACCGTGTGATGGCTCGTAGGCTTGAGGGGTGGCGCGTAAGAAGGATCGCAGCGACAGCAGGCTGAATGTCGCTCGCTACCAAGTGGAGAAGCTGACTCCTGACACCGGGGAAAAGCCCGAGGACGACGAGAAGGACATCGCGGGCCAGCGCTCGATGGATGCCCGCACCCAGTTCGTGGAGATCACCATCCAGCAGGCGATCCGCCGTGGTGATTTCGACAACCTGCCGGGCTCCGGCAAACCGCTCACCGACCTGAGCGACGTTCACGACCCGAACTGGTGGATCCGGCGCAAGATCGAGCGCGAGGGTCTCACCGGGCTCGGCCCGCCCGCCCTCACTCTCCGCACCGAGAACGCCGCGCTGGACGAGAGACTCGACGCGCAGGGCTCTGAGCAGCGGGTGCGCAAGATTCTCGAGGACTTCAACCGGCGCGTGATCGAGGCGCGACGTCAGTTGCTCGGCGGGCCGCCTATGGTGACACCGACCCGCGACGTCGAGCACGAGGTCACGCTCTGGCACCGACGCCGCATATCTCGGCGCAGCGGCTCAGCCGATGGCGCGGGAAATCGTGGGTGAGATCGCGTCGACCCATTTCTGGTAGCCGGGCCCATTGAGGTGCAGCGCGTCAAGCGAGATCGTTTTCGGCAGAGTGCCGGCGGAGTCGGCGAGCGCCGGCCAGAGATCCAGGTACTCGACGCCGAGGTCGCTCGCTATCTTCTGGTAGCGCACGTTGAGCGAATCGAGCCGCCTCTTCCACTTCGCACTGCGCGGCATGACGCTCTGGACGACGATCGTGGCGTCGGCGAAGCTCGTCACCAGGTGGCTCACGATCGTCGACACGTTCGCCACGATCTGGTCCTCCGCGACTCCGAGCGTCAAGTCGTTGGTGCCGATGAGCAGGAACACCGCTTTGGCGCTGGCGCTGAATGTGTCGAGCCTCTCCAGCACCTGTCCCGAGGTCTCGCCCGAGATGCCGCGGTTGATCGTGACGAGTTTCGGGAACCACTCGTTCCAGAGCCCGAGATCGGTGATGCTGTCGCCGACGAACAGCACGTCCGCCTCCACGGGCGGGAGTGCGGCGAACTGGCTCTTGCGCTGGAGTCGGGCAGGCTCGACCAGCGGGCGAAGGATACGGAGTAGAAGTCTAAGGAACATGTGATTCTTTCCGGTCGGCCAGCACGTCGTCGAGCATCGCGATCACTCCCGCCGGATCCTGCACGTGGAGCTCGTGCACTCCCCCGGGCTTGACCCGCACATCCCATCCTGCCGCCTTCAGCTCGGCGCGCATCCCGTTCGGCACCGCGAACTCGTCATCGGCCAGCAGCAGCGTCGACGGCACTTCCGGCGGCGCCACGACGTAGGGGTCGCTCGGAACCGACTTCGCCAGCTGGCGGGTGGTCTCGGGATCCCACTTGCGCCATGACGCGCGGTACCGCTCCAGCATCCCCTCGGGTGCGCCCTTCGGTGGCACGCCGAGCGCGCGGAGCAGCCAGGCCGGGAGGCGCAGTTGCACCACACCCACTACCCGCAGAAGTACGGCGTTCCTTGGCGAGATCTCGAGAGCCGGATCGAGGCCGATGACGCGCTTCGGCTGCAGCCGGCCCGCGGCCGTCAGCACGGCCAGGCCGCCGAGCGACTGTCCGATCAGGAAGTCGAGACCCTCCGGCAGGGTCTCGACGAGGTCAGCCGCGAAGTCTTCCACCAGATAGCGCTCGGCGTGGGGGCTGTCCCCGTGCCCGCGCAAGTCGACGAGGATCACGGACATGTTGTACTTCTCGATGAGAATCGCGGCGAACTCGCGCCAGATATCCCGACTCGCGCTGTTGCCGTGAACCAGCGCAGCGGTGCGCGGACCGGCGCCGATCCGCTCCGTCACCAGCTTCATCGAGTGAGCACTCCGCTGGTCTCCAGTTCGGCCCGAAGGATGTGCTTCTGGATCTTGCCCGAGGCGTTGCGCGGAATCGCGTGCTCGACGAGTACACGCGGTGCCTTGTAGTCCGCCACCTGTGTCGTGCTCCAGGTGCGGATGTCCTCCAGCGTCGGGCTGGTGCCCTCGCGCGGCACGATGACCGCCATGACGCTCTCACCGAACTCCTCGTGCGGTACTCCGAGCACGGCGACGTCCACGATGTCGGGGTGGGCCATCAGCGCGTTCTCTACCTCGACCGAATAGATGTTGCGGCCGCCGGAGATGATCATGTCCTTCAGCCGGTCGACCAGCGTGATGTACCCGTCGGCGTCGATCGTTGCGACGTCGCCGGTGAGCAGCCAGTCGCCGCGCATGGCGGCCGCCGTCTCGTCGGGCTTGTTCCAGTAGCGCTTCATGATGGTCTCGCCGCGCAGCAGCAGCTCGCCCGCCTGGCCGGGGACGACATCCGCCCCGTGCTCGTCCACCACCTTCGCCTCGAGGTTCGGGATGGCGTGCCGGCCGCTTGCATCGGGACGGAGGCGCACGTCTTCCGGGCTGGAGTAGATGCCGCCAGGGCCTGCCTCGGTCTGTCCGCAGAGCTGGATGAGTTCGACGCTCGGAAACGCCGCGAGAAGTGCGGTCACGACGGATGCCGGCATCGGCGCCGCGCCGAACATGCCGACCCGCCAGGCCGAAAGGTCGAGTTCGGCCAGCCCCGGAACCCGGAGAAGTGCCTGGTACATGGTGGGCACGCCGAAGAACACGGTGATCTTGTCATCGCTCATCGTCTGGGCGACGGCGATCGGATCGAACGCGCCGAGCACGTAGTGGGTCGCCGCGAGCATGGTTCCGGAGAACAGCAGCATGCACAGCTCGGCCGCGTGGTAGAGCGGAGCGACGTGCAGCATGCGCTCCTCCTCGTGCATGCCCATCACGCCCATCATCGCGATGCCCACCCAGAGCGAACGGTGGTGGTCGAACAGGGCGCCCTTCGGGCGGCCCGTCGTGCCAGAGGTGTAGATGATGAGCGCGTCATCCGCCTCGGCCGGCCAGGAGGTGAGGGCCGAAAGCGCGGACGCCGTCGCGAGAGCGTCGAGTTCATCGAGAGCGACCACCGGCGTCTCGCCTGCGGCGTCGGTCGCGAGGCTCGAGAGGGCGGATGCGGCGATCACCAGCGAGGCACCGGAATCCTCGATGAGATAGGCCAGTTCCGGCACGGCACTGCGCGGGTTCGCGGGAACGAGAATCGCCCCGGCTCGGAGAATGGCGAACGCCGCCACGATGAACAGGTCGGAGTTTCCGGAAACCAGCAGCACGCGATCGCCCTTGGCGAGACCCCGGTCGGCGATCACGGCAGCCATGCGCTCGACCTGTGCGGCGAATTCGCGGTAGGTCTGGCTGCGGCCCTCGAACACGATCCCCGGGCGATCCGGGTGACGCTCGGCGGTGGAGCGGAGCAGGTCGGAGAGTGAAGGCATCGTTGCCGCTTTCTCGAAGGGGGTGCGCTTAGTGACTGAGCGTTAGGCTGACGATAGCATCCCTCGACGCGCCTGTCCACGCTAAGTGAAGAGCGGTTAGTCGATGCCCAGAATTGCCGTTGCGACACGTCGCAACGCTCCGTCGATCCCCGGCCGCGCTCGCAGGTGCGGCGTCTGCGCGGCATCGCTGATCACGATGAAGACCGCCTGCACGCGGATTCGCGCCGCGACGGGGTCGCCACCGCGGCACTCCACGAGCAGGCGCGTCCAGGTGTCGATGTATTCGCGCTGCTGGCGCCGGGCGAACTCCCGGTCCTCGTCATCGAGCCGGCTCACCTCGGAGAGCACGATCCGGATGAGATAGCGATTACGCATCGCCAGGCCGACGTAGGAGTCGACGAGCGCGCGGAGCGTCGTCGCGGCAGAATCGTTGGAGTCGAGGGCGTCCATCGCCTCGGCCCGCAGCACGTCGTTTCCCCGCTCGATGGCGGCGAGCAAGAGCTTTTGCTTGCTCGGGAAGTGTGCGTACACGCTCGGTCCGGCGATTCCCGCCGCCGAACCGATGTCGTCGACGCCGACCGTGGCGAACCCGCGCTCGGCGAACAGTTCCGTGGCCTCAGCCACCAGATGCTCGCGCCGGTTCGCCGGCACTCGCTTTTCAGCGCTGCCACTGGCTCCGCCGGTCGGCAGGTCGACCCCGACTATCGTCTCGGCAAGCTCCGCCAGAAGCCGCACGTACTTGTCGCGGGCGAGTTCGAGGGAATGAAAGCCGACGCTGACGAGCGCCCCGAACGCACACCAGGCCAGCAGGTCGGCGTCCGCCGGGTCGAGGCCCTGCCGGTGCGCGAGGATGACGGCCGCGAGCGCTCGGGAGGTGGCACTGACCTGCGCCAGCAGCTCACGCTGCTGCGCATCATCGAGGCTCCGCGCCTCGCGCTGCCAGAGCACGCCGAGGGATCGGTGGTCGAGGATGAAGTCGGCAAGGTCGCGAAGCACGACCGGCAGCCCATCCCCGTTCTCCACCGCCGCGATGATCCGTTGCTGTGCGGGGTCGAGGCTCGAGTGGATCGCGGCGATGAGAAGCTCGGATTTGGTCGGGAAGTGGCGAAAGATCGCGGATGGCCCCACATTGGTGGCGCGAGCGATGTCCGCCACCGAGACCTGGCGGTAGCCGCGGCGATGGAACAACTCGGTCGCGGCGGCAACGGTGATCTCGCGCCGATTTCTGGGACGCGTGCCCGGAGATGGCGGCTCGACCTGGCTGCTCATGAAACTTGCACCTTCCTCGCTATGCCACGATACTAACGAAGAGTCACTTACGCTAGGAGATCGTTTCATGGGAGCTGGACCACTCGCCGGGCTTCGGGTACTGGAGATCGCGAGCCTCGCGCCCGCACCGTTCGGCTGCATGCTGCTGGCCGACCTCGGAGCAGACATCATTCGCGTGGAGCGTACCGGCACCCCGACGGCACTCGTCGGGCCCGGCGGACCGATCGACCGCAACCGGCGCAGCATCTCCGTCGACCTGAAGGATCCGGCCGGCGTCGCCGCGGTTCTGCGGATGGCGCGGGAAGCGGATGTGCTGGTCGAGGGTTTTCGCCCCGGCGTCGCCGAGCGCCTCGGCATTGGTCCAGAGGCAGCGATGGGAGCCAACCCGAAACTGATCTACGCCCGGATGACCGGCTGGGGCCAGGACGGGCCGCTGGCCGCCCGGGCCGGCCACGACATCAACTACGTGTCGATCGCCGGAGCTCTCGAGCCGTTGGGCCGCGCGGGCGAGCGCCCGCACGCGGCAATCAACCTGCTTGCCGACTTCGCCGGCGGCGGCACGTTCATGGCCCTCGGCATCCTCGCGGCCGTCTACGAGCGTGAGCGCTCGGGAGTCGGGCAGGTAGTCGACGCCGCGATGGTGGACGGCGCGTCGACGTTGATGACCTTCGTCCACGCGATGCACGCCGCAGGTCGCTGGTCCGAGGATCGGGGAACCAACCTGCTCGACGGCGGAGCTCCGTTCTATGAGACCTACGAGACCGCTGACGGCCAGTACATGGCGCTCGGCTCAATCGAGCCGCAGTTCTTCGCCGAGCTGTTGCGAGGGCTCGGCATCGAGGATGACGGCGCCCAGATGGATCCGGCGACCTGGCCCGGGCGGGTCGAGACGTTCCGGGACGCGTTCCTTACGAAAACCCGCGACGAGTGGACCGCGATCTTCGGGGATACCGATGCCTGCGTCACCCCGGTGCTGTCGCCATGGGAGGCGCACCTGCATCCGCACAACATCGCCCGCGGCAGCTTCGTCGAGATCGACGGTGTGGTTCAGCCGGCTCCCGCGCCGCGTTTCAGCCGTACGCCGTCGAGTACTCCGGTGGCGATGGATGACGGTGGTCGTGACCCCGCCGCCACGCTCGCCAGTTGGGGCCTCGGGCCCGACGAGGTGTCCGAGCTGCTCGGGAGCGCCGCGGTCAGCTGACGGCGCACGCCGCCGTGAGAGCCTTTCGGCGACAAAAATAACGCCCAACGCGATTCGCATTGGGCGTTGTTTCTGTGGATCCTAAGGAGACAGTGTTCGAACTTGGCCGGAACTCGTTCGGCTGCTTTGAGAAACGTCGCTTGATCAGCTTTTTCGATTGGGGGGGGATATTGGTGAAGAAAAAGTTCGAACTATCTCCTAGGGTTTTCGAATTGAGCCACTTCGACCGATTCGACGGGGCCTCCCGTCCCAGGGCGAGGAAGTTAGAAGCTGGCGGCCCTACTTTGGTTCGCGATGTGCGCGTCGCCGAGTTAGCTCTTGAGTTGGGCCCAAAAACGGGGAGCTGGACATTATCCATGGGCCCGGAGCATGAACCGCCCCGCCGACATTGCAGGCGAGGTCTAGCTATTCTTCCCAGACACGTTGTGAACAGCTAGCGACGACGAGCGACTACTTCCCCGCGGAAGGTCTCGAGTGCCGTGATTTCAGCGAGCAGCCATGCGGGGTCTTGAGCCGGTGAGCCGTCATTCGCGGGTGCAGCATGCCCCGTCATATAGCGTGAGCCGACTGTCATGCCGAGATCAACCCTCGCGTAGTCCTGATCGCTTAGATCGCTGAGCTTCGCGAGGCGCTGGGTCTGAACGCCGCGCTCGTGGCGCGTGATCACGCCGTTCAGCAAGTCCTCCTCGACAAATACCTCCCAGGTGTCTCGAAGGGCACCAACGATATCTCGCGCTTCCTTCTCATATGCCTCGGTGTCGCCGTTGCGATAGAGCACTGCAACGGACTGCTGCCGAACCTTGAGACGCCCGAGCCGTTCCTTGACGCTGACTTGCCGCCACGTCTCCGCCGTGGTCGGCATGCCCGCCCCCGCTGCTGCGCGGGCGATGTGGAGGTAGTTGAGATCGGGAGCTGGCTCCTTGCCGGCGGCGCGCTTGCGCTTATCGGCAAGACGTTTCTCTTCGTAGAGGTACTGCACAAACGTGAAGTCGTGGGTAAAGACCAGTACCTGCCGCACCTCCGCCTCGGCAACGAGTCGCTGAGCAACCCGCACCCGGTACACCTGATCGAGGCTGGACACCGGGTCATCGAAGACGAGCGTTGAGGTATCGCCTGACTCAGTGAGGTCAGCGAAGAAGCCGGCAATCGCCGCCACCCGCTGCTCACCCTCACTGAGCACCTGCGCGACAGGGGCCGTCGGCACTTCCTTGATGCTCACCTTGACGAAGCTCACGCCGCGAGTCGAGCGGTCGAACAGCAGCCCCACCGGCACGCGGTCAATACCGAGTGCTGCCGCTTCGACCTCAAACTGTTGGCAGACCTTCTCGACATAGCTCTGCGACAGCTCCGAGTTCTTACGACTGGCACCGGTGGTGGTGCAGGTCGACTTGGCGTCGTCGAGCCGCGCCAGTCGAATTGCTCGATCGTGCTGAGCGCCGATCGCCTCTCTCTCAGCAGAGATCCCGGCACGGAGCGTCAACTCATCACGGTGAGCTTCGAGCTGCGCTATGGCAAGCGCCGAAGCATCAGTGGCCGCGAGCGCGGCCGCGTTCCCGTCCTCGGTGTCAGCCGCGCTGCGGAGCTTTCCAATGATTGCCTCAAGCGCGGTACTCGAGGACGGCTCGGTAACGCCCTGTCCAGCATCGTCTGCGAGCAAGGCATCGCGCAGTCCGGTCGCATCGGCAATGCGCGGGAGCAGTGCCTCGCTTGTCGGCCTGTCGTAGGTGCCGACGAGATCAACCAGTTCTTGGCTGACAAGCGAGTCGAGCGGCAAAGCGTTCAGCGCGTCTCGATCAGCACTGCGGAGTGCACGCGCTGTCGTGAGCTTGGTCTGTGCTTCACTGCTCATGAAGTGTGCGAACAGCTCGAGGCGCGTCCTCGCGGCGGCGTCGAGTAGCTGCGCGCAGAGCGGGCAGCTCGCGAAGTTCTCCGGGAAGTCATGGTCGTGGTCGTCGCCGTCGGCGAAGTTCTTCGCGGCAAGCCACATCTGCCGCCACGCCTCGTTACCGGTATCTGGCAGGGTGTCGGCGTCGTCGAATACGAGGCGAGCTGCGTCGACGTCGAGCTGCGCTGCGGCGACGTCCTGAGTCATCCTCACGCTCGCCTTGATGTTCTCCGCAGTGAGCTTGGTAGCGACGGTCTCTAGCCCTCGGGCGAGTGACCGCAGCTGTCCAGCACGCTGACGGGCCTGCGACGCAAGCGCCGCAGGGTTGGTCGACGTGAGGTCGCGGAGTTTGACCGGAATCGCCGCAAGCTCGATGGTCTCCTCCTCGGTCAGCGGGTTCACACAGCTCAGCGCCGCCAGCCCGTCGGCCTCGCCGAGATGCTCAAAGATCTCCTGCCCGATGCCTGCCTCCAGCGCCGGCCACTCACGGTTCTGCAACCGCTCAAGTTGCGCGTCCGATTCGAGGAGCTGCGCCACCTCGTGCAGCACATGCGTGTACTCACCGAGGACTTGGAGCGTTGGTGGGATGTAGGCGATCTCGGTAGCGCCGGCCAGCTGGACAAGCGCGGAACGGGCATCAAACACACGGACCCGCTGCAACGGGCTCTCGGCACTTGCCGTGCCGCTCTCCCAGGTGAGGTCGATGGCTGGCGGGTTCGCTCCTACCTGGTAACTCACGACTGCCTTCGGCACCACTGCTGGGCTGAAGGCATTCGGGAGCACCTGCTCCGAGGCGCGGGTGGCGGCGAGCTGCTTCATGATGCGGGTGTAGCCCGACTTGCCGCTGCCGTTCTTGCCCGCGATGACCGTCAGCCCACCCAGCTCGAACAACAGTTCGGCGCCGGGAGCAAGGTCGTTGGCCCCTTGGAGGTGCGTGATCTTGGCGACTTGCACCGGATCATCGCCAGCAGCGCTTGCGGTGAGGTGCGCGGCGGTCAATGCAGCCGCGGTCATGGCGATCGCTGCACCCGAGATCGTAAACCACGGTGCAGTCTTGGCAAACTCGATCCGGCGGGCTTCGTCGGCATAAGTGCGGTAATCAGAGGCGGAGAGCACTTCGCCGCCGGCGAGGCGTCGAAGCAAGTCCTGCTGCCAGGCGGCCTGGCGACCCGCCCACTCCAGTAAACCGGCTTCGAGATCTCCCACGGTCTAGTCCGCTACCGCGTCGCCCGCATACGGCAGCCGTAGCATCGCAGTCATCGTCGACGAGGTGTGCGCGTTTGTAGAGAACTGCCCAAGTCGCGCCTGGGTCGCGGGAGCAAGCTTCTCAAGCGTCTGAACACGCACCGCTTCAGAGAAGCTTAGTAGCTCAGCTGCGGCAGTCATTGGTCGAGAGTATCGAAAACGTCCGACTGCGGAGGCACGCCACCCCGAAGCTGGATCACCCGCAGACTGTGGTCGCATTGATGTCTGCGAAATGCTCGCAAGTTGCAGCGTTGTCTGCCCTCAGCTATGCGCTCCCGAGTACTGCTTGGTAAGGCGTAGAAAACACAACGGTGGGCTGGTGAACGAGCCGGTGACAACCGGGCCGCGGCACTGGAGGAAGCATCCGCCAGCGTTGTTCGCCGGTTGGGCGCAACTCGTGATCGCGATCAAACGCTAGAAGGCCCGGCGAACGCCGGGCCTTCGTTATGGCAGTGGATCTAAGGAGACAGTGTTCGAATTTGACCCTCGAGCTCGCTCGACTTCCCTCGCGAAGCCTTGATCCATCAGCAACTTCGACTCCAAGGAACACAAGCGGATTTACAATTCGAACTGTCTCCGCAGGTCTCTGGAGTACGGCATCTTGACCCATCTACCGGGGCCACGCTTCACATTTCAGGCGCGTTCGAATTTAGCTACCCGGAATGGATTGCGGTGTTTCCATCGCGGAGCTAGGCCCAGAGTTGGGTCAGAAAAGGGCGCCATATAACGCTCACTTTGAGTTTTGACTGGGGCGATTCCAGCGCTTCCACCATTTCAGACCTGGAGGTTTCGGAATCGCTTTGTCACGCTGCACTTCCAAAGCGCGGCGATCGGCAGCCTGAGCCTTGACTATCTCGCCGTCGTTCAAGGATCGGTGCCAGTCGACCTCTCCTCGCGTTATGAAGTAGTGGGACTTGCACGGGAGCGCCGTGGCCGAGATCGACGGTTTGAGGGAGATCTCGCCATCGAAGATGATTCGATATCGGGCTGGCGACAGCTTCGTGACGATTTCACCCCCGCACCCGCAGGCGCAAAGATGCCCAGCGGTGGAGTACGCCACCGACACGTACAGAACGCCTGGCTCCAGCGGTGTCGGGAAGCTGTCGACGAAACGAGCGACGTATTGGCTAGTCGACGTCATTCAACTCCCCATTCCGGATCTGATTCAGGAAGAGTTTGTAGATCGTCAAATTCGACGATTCGTGGGTCGCGTAAAACCCGAGGTAACGCTTCCATCGGATGACAGCCAGGACGGCATTCAAGGCGTTGAGCTCGGCGACTTGAATGTTGCTGCTGTAGTCGCCCTCGCCCGGTGCAACCGCTGGCGCTGTGGGCAATGGCGCGTCCTCTTCGGGCAGGTAGGTTGCTACCTTGACGAGTCCCGTCAGACCGGCCTCGCCTTCTCGGAAACTCATACCGACGTCGATAAATGGCACTCCGCGCTCGCGCAGATGTCGCATGATCTCAGGTCGTGATTCCGCGTCGGCTGCTGCGAGGAAGACGAACGTCGCCCCGTCAAGCAGGTGCAAGTTCTCCGATGTGAGAGCGACGGGGTGCGCAGTGATGCCGGTGTGCATCCGCGCGTATTCGCCCGCGAAGTATTCGGCCTTGTTGGGTTGAGCGCGGACGACGTCAACCGACGCTGCACCGGGCGCGCGAAAGGCGTTGTGTGTTTCAAATTTGTCGCCATCGATCAAGATGATTCGATCGACCCAGGTCTTGGCCACGTGATCGAGAAGGTAGCTGCCCGTTCCGCCGACGCCGACGATCGCAACAGTCTGCCCACGGAACAGGTCATTGAGGGTGATCAGTCCAACTCGGGTGGCGTTCATGTCCGGGTAGACGAGCGGCAAGTCACTCGGAACGACTTGAAAGGACCCAGTGCGAATTGGGCCTACCGGCTCATCGGTCTGACCGAGCGCGCTCGCGAGAACGCGAGAATAGTGACGGATTTTGGCGTAAACGCTCGGGTAAAGATTTTCAGGCGGCTTAAACGACAGCAAGTAGTTTGCGCGCACACCGACCCCGTAGTCGTGCAGTTCGAGTGTTCCGAGGGCTGAATCGTTTTCGGCTCGCGGCTCCTCGCCGGCAAACCAGATCCGATGATCGGTCGCATCGGTGATAGTTCCATCGAGCGTGTTCACCGGGAGGACGAGGATGCCGTCGTGGCGAGGTCCGGATGATGACCGATAGGAAAGCCGACGGACGACAAGGTGCCCCTCTTGGAGCACCATGTCGTGGCCGGCCGCGATTAGGCTGGCGACCCCAGCGTCAGGAGCGGTTAGCGGGCTCGACATCGAAGACCATGCCGTCCTTCACCTCTACGGACTGGCCAGCTTTGAGGCTGTGATCCTCACCGTGACCCTTGCTGTACTCGACGAGCGTCAGCGCAGGGTCGTACGGCTGGCCCGGTGCCGCGAGCTCGACTATCTGCTCAAACGTAATTGTCTTCTCGGGCCACTCGTGCGATCGAGTATTAACGACGATCGTTACGATTCGCTTCTTGTCCGCTTCTGCTTCCATAATGATGTCGCCTTTCGTGTTTGCCGGTGCCAGGCGGCGTCGACGTTTGACCCGTTATCAAGAACAGTAGTGATGAGCTCCGACACTAGAACGCTGGCATTGGCACACATGGAAGTCTCGTCACTAGGTGAGACCCGCATTTTCCAAACGTCCAGAGTTGTTCAGGAGCGGTGTAGTCGGGCAAGACATCGACGAGAACTCCATAGATCGACCAAGCTGTGTCGACTTACCGATCTCAGAAATCATTCAGGTTTGCGTCAACAACCTGCTGATCAGCAAAAAAGAAACCCGACCGGTGTCCGGTCGGGTTTCTTATCGTTGTGGATCCAAGGGGATTCGAACCCCTGACCCCCTGCATGCCATGCAGGTGCGCTACCGGGCTGCGCCATGGACCCCGGTTGCCGTCCGGCGAGCCGGACAACTTGTAAAGATTACTACACATCGCGCGCGCACGCGTGCCGCAGCGACAGCATCCCGCGGACGGCGGAGC
>JAODAT010000139.1 GCA_025463565.1 Microbacteriaceae bacterium | reverse complement strand
GGCGGAGGCGGAGCCGATCTCGTCTCATCGCCCTCATCGCATTTGTTCTCAGCGGTATTTGCTTTGTTGGTCCGATCGCGATCACAGTCCTCTTTTCAAGAGGGCCATCAGCCATAGCTCCGTATTTCGCGGGAGCCGTCTTGTTCGTTGGTATTGCCACTGCCCAACGCTGGCAACACTGGAAAGGCATTGAGGCCCAGCTTCGAGGAGACAGCGATGAGATCAAGTAGGGCGCTTCGGCCTTGAATGCCCTGTGAGCAGCAGCCAAATCTGCCCCTGGCGGAGTACGTGAACTCGTCTGTACGGCTGGCCGCGGCCGCAGAGGAATACGCTTCGACTTCCGGCTTGAGATAAGGGATAGCTGTATGGGGTGGCGAGTCAGCCCAGCGACGCGGTGCGGCTGACCCGAGCACTCGCCGTTTGCTGCGCCGTGGCGAGTGCCTGCATCCTCGAGGTCACCACATCGATCGCGCTGCGGATGCCCAGTCCCGACTTCGTGCATGCGGTGAGAACCGCCATGCTCTGGTCGAGGGCTTTGACCAGCGATGAGTTGCCGAGCGGCGCCGCGGCAATCGCCTGGGCGACGGCAGTGCTGTATTCGGGGCCGATCTGGGCGAGCGCGACACCGGCCGATGCGACCGCCGCATTCACTGCGGATATTTGCCGATCGGCGGCGGGGATGGTGTCCGGAGTGTGCTGCGCGGAGGCAATAGTGCTGGCGAGGGCCAGCTCGCTGTTCGTAAGAGTGAGCGCCAGGCCTGTCGGAATCGTGGCAGGCGCGGGGGTCGTGATGCTGGTGAGCTGATGATCGACGGTCTGCGCTGCGGTGACCAGTCGAGCGAGATATCCGCGGGCGAAGGTGATGCTGCTTTCCTGGCGGGCTACGGCATCGTGCGTCCCGGCGGCGCGAGCGTTGCCATAGATGGTCGCCAGGCCGGCAATGACGAGAGCGACTGCAACCAGCCCGGCCAGCACGGTGATGAACCTGCGTCGTTTGGTCGGAGGGACGACAACTCGATGCCGGGGCACCCTAGCGATACACGGATTCGGTCAGCGGGCGCAGCTCCAGTTGGCAGGCGAAAGCGTTCACGCCCATTCCGTAGTCCGCTGCAGCGGCAGACATCGACTCCCGGAGCACCCGGTCGAGGTCCAGCTCGAGATCGAGCTGGTCTTCGAGCTGGCTGAACAGGGCTTCCGCGAGGTCGAGGCAACATGCCTCGTCGTCCTCGAACGGCCAGTCCGATGTGACCAATTCGAAGGGCGCGTTGGCGAGCACAATCGCGCGCCTCATCATGCCGTCATCCCCGTCTTCTTCCCGATCGGAATCTCTCTGGGGTTTACGGTACGGCCTACGACCAATATATCGCTCGCCCCATTTCGGGCCGCCCCCACCTACGGGGTAGACCGAGGGGTGTACGCGCGCGGGGGCTAAACGGTGAACGACAGAACGATGAACACGAGCCCGATGAGCGGTGGCACCGCCTGCAGCAGGGCCGAACGGGCGCTGCCCTTCACGCTGAAGATGAGCACCAGCCCGGCCAAAAACATACTGCCGGCCGCCAAGGCGATCATGCCGAACCCCGCCCAGAAGTTGATCGGGATGAGCACCAGCCCGATGCCGGCACCGAGCGCGAGGAACAGGTTGTAGAAGCCCTGGTTGAACGCCATCGGCTTGATGGTGTCGGCGTCGGCCTGGCTCGCGATCCCGAAGATCTTCCAGGTGCGTGGCCGCGTCCAGCTGATGCTCTCCAGGAAGAACACGTACAGGTGGAAGAGCGCGGCCAGAAAGACGAAGACGGAACCGATGATTACGAACGTGGTGGTCATGCCGTCAGTGTAATCAGCCGAAGAGGATCGCGGCCTCGTCGTAGCGCGACTGCGGCACCGTGTTCAGCTTGCCTAGGGCATCCTCGAACGCGACATGGGTGATGGATGTCCCGCTCAGCGACACCATACGGCCCCAGCGGTTGTGCACGACGGAGTCGATCGCGGCCATGCCGTATCGAGTCGCGAGAACCCGGTCGTACGCGGTGGGGGTCCCGCCGCGCTGGATGTGGCCGAGGGTGGTCGCGCGCGTCTCGACCCCGGTGCGGGCCTCGATCTCGGGGGCGAGCAGGTCGCCGATGCCACCGAGGCGCGGCCTGCCGAACGCGTCGAGCCCGCGCTCCGAGTGCGCGTCATCCATGGTGTCGAGCTTGAAGCCCTCGGCGACGACGACTAGCGGCGCGCGGCCGCGGTCCCGTGCAGAGGCGACCCAGTCGCAGATCTGCTCGATGCTGGTCTTCTGCTCCGGGATGAGGATGACGTGCGCGCCGGCGGCCATGCCGGAATGCAGGGCGATCCAGCCGACGTGACGGCCCATCACCTCGGCGACCATGCAGCGCCCGTGCGAGTCGCCGGTGGTGCGGAGGCGGTCCATCGCCTCGGTGGCGATCTGGGTGGCGGTGTCGAAGCCGAACGTGTAGTCGGTGGCGGAGAGGTCGTTGTCGACCGTCTTCGGCACACCCACGATCCGCACCCCGGCATCCGTCAACCGTTTGGCCGCGGCGAGAGTGCCCTCGCCGCCGATGGCGATGAGCGAGTCGACGCCGAGCTCCGCCATCTTCTTCTTCACGTGGTCGGCGCCGTCCGGATGCTCGAACGGGTTGGTGCGCGACGTGCCGAGGATGGTGCCGCCCTGCTTGGCGATGCCCTGGATGTCTTTGCGCTCGAGCGGCATGGTGTCACCCTCGACGACCCCGCGCCAGCCATCGCGGAAACCGACGAACTCCTTGCCGTAGATCTGCGTGCCCTTGAGGACGATGCCGCGGATCACCGCGTTCAGCCCGGGGCAGTCGCCGCCACTGGTGAGGATGCCGATGCTCATGGCACCATCATTCCGCAAGTATCGGGGTTCTTTCACCACTCGACTGTGTGGTGCTACCACCAATGGTGGATTCGTTTGTATGAAGTTCACAGCTGATGGCCGCGGCATGCTCGTCGCACACCACGAACAGTTCACGGCACGACGGGTCCGAGCAGTTTTCGATGCGGGTGCTGGGTGTTCCGCAGACCGAGCACTCGCTGATCACCTCGGCGCTGTCGGTGAACGGCACGGACATCCGCTGGTCGAACACGTAGAGCGAGCCCTTCCACAGTCCGCCGTCGCCGAACTCCTCGCCGTAGCGGGCGATGCCGCCCTCCAGTTGGTAGACCTCGCCGAAGCCGCGGCTGCGCATGAGGCTCGACAGCACCTCGCAGCGGATACCGCCGGTGCAGTAAGTGACGACGGGCTTGTTTTTGAGGTGGTCGTACTTGCCGCTGTCGAGCTCGGCCACGAACTCTCGGGTGGTGTTCACGTCGGGCACCACGGCATCCGCAAACCTGCCGATTGCTGCCTCGATGCGATTGCGCCCGTCGAAGAAGGTGACCTCTTTTTCGGCGACGAGGTCGTTCAGTTGTTTCGGGGTGAGTCGAGTGCCGCCGCCGACGACTCCGGACTCGTCGACGACCAGCTCGCCCGGCGCACCGAAGCTCACCAGCTCGTCGCGCACGCGAACGCTGAGCCGCGGGAAATCATCCCCGGTGCCTTCGGAGAACTTGAAGTCGATGTCGTGGAAGGGCGCGAACTCCTTCATGCGCGTGATGTAGCGCTTCACCGACTTCAGCTCGCCGCCGACCGTGCCGTTGATGCCGTCCTTCGACAGGATGATGCGCCCGGTGAGGCCGAGCGACTCGCAGAGGGTGCGCTGCCACAGCCGCACCGCTTCCGGGTCGGCCAGCGGCACGAACCGGTAGAACAGCAGGATCTTGTGGACCGTCACCGTCCCATTATCTATTTGTCCGCTGTAGTCGAGTCGGTGGGTTCCGTTTCCTTATCGTCGCTCAGCGACTTCATCTCCCCGCGGAAGATGCGCATGGACTGCCCGACGCTCTTCGCCAGCGCGGGCAGTTTCGTCGCGCCGAAGATGAGCACGACAATGGCGAGAAGGGCTAGCAGGTGCCAACCGGAGAGATTTTGCAGCATGACGTTCTTCCTTTGTGTTTAGGTGAAATCTGATCAGGCGGCGAGCGGCACGTTCAGGGCTTTCTGCATGCTGACCCTGGCTCGTGCCTGCGAGACCGCGTACCGCGCGACCTCCAGGTCGTTCTTGGCACCGCCGTTCCAGAGGAACGCGGCGTGGATGCTGGCGATCATTCCGGCGAGCAGGCCGCCGTCGGTGAGGTACGCCAGCTCGGGCATCGCGCTGTAGTACCCGGGCTTGTGTGTGGCCAGCAGCGATGAGGAGTCAACGACACCTGAAATCTCGTAGCGCGCGCGGGTGGTGAGCAACTCCGTCACGGCGGGCTGCTGCAGCGCGGCCATCACCGGAACGGCGAGTGCCGGGTCGGACCGGTCTCCGACCTGCAGCATCGATGACGCGAAATAGTTCGGATGCGGGATCTGCAGGAACTCCTGCAGTGACACGACGGAGACCGCGCCCGACGCCCCACCGCGTTCGGTCCTGGCGGCCTGTAGGAGGAGCGGGCTGCCGTAGATGGCGACCACGCCGGAGCCGGGGTCGAGCAGCTGGTGGTAGGCGGCGAGCGAGTCCGTTCCTATGCTCGGGCGCAACTCCAAGGCGCGGAGTTGCGAACTGACAACACTCGTGAGGCCGTCGATCTCGCGATCGCGACTGTCACCCTCGTTGACCAGACCGACAACAGAGGTCAGCGCGGGTAGCATCCAGCTGTTCTCTGGTGCACCGCCTGTCGTCGAGAACGGGAACTGCGCACGAACTCCGTGTTTGCTCATCCCGGCGAG
>JAODAT010000093.1 GCA_025463565.1 Microbacteriaceae bacterium | reverse complement strand
CGCTACCAGGCGCTCGCGGGTGCGGTGACGACCTCGACGGGCGTGTAGTGCCAGTTGGCACCGTTCCCGTAGTGGCCTGACGCCCACGGCGAAGCCCAGATCGCGGATTCGATGTCTGCCGACGGTGCGCCCGCCTTCAGCTGGGCGACGATGTCGCTCATTCCCGCGTTGCCGTTGAGCATATTGACGGCCTGCTGCGCGGCGATGTCGAGGTTCGCGTAACTGCCCGTTCCGCCGCCGCCGCCGGAGCCCCATCCGTTGTTCAGAGGGTTGTCGCGGTTCCACCAGCTGGCCGCGCCGTTCTCCTGCCGCATCCAGCGCACCAGCACGGTGACGCTGTCGTCGGTCATCGGCCAGCCGCCGTAGAGGAGAACCAGTTTGGCCCAGTCGTAATTGGTGCCACCGTTGATGAGCGTCTGGATGCCGGGCGTCGCGGAGTAGGACTCGCGAGTGATCGCGGCGGTCGGCACGTACGCCGAGACCTCGAGCGTCTGGGCGTGCGAGTGAATGTACGCCCTCAACTGGTCGGCCGATGATGGGCCGGTAGGGACAATGAGAACAGTCACGAGGCCTAAGGCTGCGACCCCCGCACAGACGGCGAGTCGTTCCTTGGTGAAGCCAGGAGTCCGTAGTGACTGAAGAGCTGAACTGATGGGCTTGGGTAGCGAATTCTTCGGTTTCATATGTCGCGGCGGGTGACCAGGGGGTTGGACCGGATCACCGAGTTATGGCAATAAGTCAGCGACGATACCATCCGTTTCTGGCAAAAACGCACGTCGTCGCCCAGCATGTCTAAAACGCGGCACTGTTTCCCGGTCGGCCGGAGATGCGTTTCGGTGCCTTGCGCGAGCGCCTCGCCCAGATGCGTGCGCGGTCGCTGGAGAGCGCCATCATCAGGAGGACATCCAGGCAGACACCGACCAGATTCGTCCTCAGGGTGATCTCTGGACCACCCGTTGCGACGGATACCGCCTGTGCCGCGATGGCGATCAGGCTGAAGAACATTCCGGTCACACGCGCCCAGTTTCGGCCGAGGAAGACGAGCCTGGCGAGCAGTACATCGGCGATCACGAACAGCGCGATGATGGCCACCACGACGCCCACGACGGGCAGCAGTTCGGCCGATGTCACGGTCGGATCGATGCTCGTCAGACTGGCGGGATCCCGCGCGACGCTGAGCACGATCGAGCCGGCCAGGAGCACCGAGGCGACTGAGCGGCAGGCTAGAAGTACGGAACCGACGATGGTGGCCACCGGCCGCTTGTCCCGGCTGTCGGTCGGATCGATCTTCGATGCGCCGCGGGGGAGCTTCACAGTGGCGAGGTCGATGACGGGAAGGTCGCCGTCGGTGGCGATCGAGTCGCCGCCGCCGTTGCGCGCGTGATACCCCGTCGAGAAGTCGCGGATGACGTGCACGGTGACCGCCCCGTTTGCGGCTTTCACCGACGTGACGATGTGGTCGCGCTCGACATCGGTGTTCTCGTCGATCTTGTGGGTGATCTGCAGGGTGAACAGCGAGAAGCCGACGCTCCTGTCGTAGGTGCCGGCGGCGAGCCATTCGACGGCCCGACCGCCGGGCAGCCGCCAGTCCGGCGGGCAGCGCCAGAATCGCACGTGGTGCCGCTTACCGGGGGTGCCGTCCACCTCCTGCTGGTATGCAAAGTCCTGGTCACGACCGAAGAGCATCAGCGGGCTCACCGGTGCCTCGAGATAGCTGGTGCGGAGGAGGGTCGACCGCACGATCCGGAGTCCGCTTCGCAGCGTCACATCATCGGCCATCGTCCAGCCGGCGGCGTTCATCACGTCGTGCAGTTGGGCCTCCGAGCCGACGAGCGCCAGGTTCACCGGATCGCCGAGCAGCCCGTCGCTGGTGCGGGTGCGACCGATGAAGTAATTGGGCACGTAGATCCGGGCCAGGATGCTGTGCAGGCGAGGCAGCACGAGGTAGGCGAGAAGCACCCAGAACACGATTGAGAACGCCAGCTGCAGCCACCCGAAGTGGAAGCTCTCCCGAACGAGCAGCACCACCAGCCAGACGGCGCCCGCGCCGCCGAGCACGAAGAAGATGTAGTCGATCGCCGTGTCGGCGACGGGTCCGGACGGAACGATGCGGGGCAGCGGTCGCCGGCGAGTGCTCACACGTCACTATCTCACCCCGGCCGGATGATGGCGCCCGATGACGGTGGCCGGCCGTACCGTCCCTTCGGGAGGATGCGGGCATGCCGGAAAGCGTCGAAGCCTGGTGGGGACGCCGCCGCTGGTCGAAGGGCGCCGAGGTGCCATACGCGGTGGGCACCTTTCGCGCGGACTGGGAGCGGTACCCGGTGCTGGTGCGGCAATACCATCCCGATCTCAACGCCGGCGTGACTCTCACTCAGGTACCGCCGGCGGCCGATGTCTACCTGCAGTGGCAGTGCGACGCCGGCCATATCTTCGTCGCCACGCCATCCGAGCAGAGGGATCGCCCGGGCGGAGGCCAGCGTCGCCGCTCCACCTGGTGCCCGGAATGCTCCGTGCTCGCAACCGGCCGATCGTCGCGGGCCAGCGGGAGTCGGACTCGACGTGCGAACGGGAGACGACGTGGAGACGTGCCGAGTGAGCGTGCGGGTGAGTCGTTCTGGAGCGCGAATGCGCCACGGCCGTCATCTGCGTCGGAGGCTCGGCTGCGCCAGCTGTTGGGCGATCGGCTGGCGGTGGACCTCACGGTCAACGCAGTGCGGGTGCGTTCCGCCTTCTTCGACCGCTTCGAGGTGTGGCCGGATTTCGTGATCGACGAGCTGCGAGTCGCCATCGAGTACGACACCATCGGCAAGATCGGCGTCGAACACGTCGGGCGACGCGAAGACAGCGACCGCCGCAAAGACCGGCTCCTGCGCGCGGTCGGCTGGGAGGTGGTGCGCATCCGCTGCGGCAAGTTGCAGCCGATCGGACCGTACGACCTGGTGGCGTCCGGAGTGACCATCGCGCTGGTGGACCGCGTGCTCGAACGGTTGGGTGACATCAGAGGTGAGCTGATCGTTCGCAGCTATACCGTCCGCAACTCGGTGAACAGAGGAACAGAATGAACTATGGCCTCAGATCCGCGCCCCGCGCTTTTTCTTGACAACATCTCCGTCGGAGACACCGTGACGACCGATGAGTACGTGGTCACGAAGCAGGAGATCATCGAGTTCGCGACACGGTACGACCCCCAGGTGTTCCACACCGATGAGGAGGGCGCCGTCGACACCTTCTTCGGCGGTCTCGCGGCGAGCGGCTGGCACACCGCCGCAATGACGATGAGGTTGCTTGTGACCAGCGGTTTCGCCTTCAGCGGCGGGGTCGTCGGCGCCGGGGGAGACATCAGCTGGCCGTCGGCGACACGAGCGGGCGATGTGCTCCATGTCGAATCGACCGTGGCCGAAATCACCCCATCGCGGAGCCGACCCGACCGGGGCACGGTGACGTTACGCTCCGAGACAAAAACTGCCGACGGCGAGATCCGGCAGGTGCTGGTGGCGCGGTTGGTCGCGTTTCGCAAGCCCGCCTGATTTCTCGGCGAGGGTTATTTAGCGAGGGCAAGCGTTTAGGTCACTCGACTGTCGTTGTCAACCCTTTGCGGGCATTTCGCGGCCCACCCTAGGCTCGGTCGTAACCAGTTTGGGGGCCAACAAAAATGACTAGTGCAGCATCTGAAACCACCGACCGATTCTCTACTCCGTCACCCGCCCGCCGATCCAGCGAGGTGTCGATCGATCCACTTCGCGACTACCTGCAGCGCATCGGCAGGGCTCGGCTCCTCACCGCGGAAGAGGAGGTCGAACTCGCGCGTCGCATCGAAATCGGAGTTCTCGCCGGCGAGCGTCTCGAATCCAGCACCGGGCTCAGCGGCAAGGAGAAGCGCGAGCTTCTCTTCCTGCAGCGCGACGGTGCATCAGCGTACGAGAACTTCGTGCACTCAAATCTTCGCCTGGTGGTAAGTATCGCCAAGCGGTACGCCGGTCGTGGCTTGCCCATCATGGATGTCATCCAGGAGGGCAACCTGGGCCTCGTGCGTGCGGTCGAGAAGTTCGACTACATGATCGGCAACAAGTTCTCTACGTACGCCACCTGGTGGATCCGCCAGTCGATTCTTCGCGGCATCGCCGATGCGAGCCGGCTCATCCGCATCCCGGTACACACGGTCGAGAAGATCGAAAAGCTCGATCGCATCCGCCGGGACCTCGGTGGAGAGCTGGGCAGGGTTCCCACCCTGATCGAACTCGCCGATGCCGCCCAGATCAGCACCGAAGAGGTGCTGAAGCTGCAGCGCACCGAACACGACACCGTCTCGCTCGGGCTTCCGGTCGGCGAGGACGGCTCGGCAGAACTCGGCGACCTCATCGAGGACACCAACAGCTCGGAGCCTTTTGAAGCGATCGAGATGGATTTCCGTCACGAGGACATCACCCGCCGACTCGACACGCTCCCGCAGCGTGACGCCACGGTGCTGCGTCTGCGCTTCGGTCTCGACGGGCGCCAGGCGATGACTCTCGACGAGGTCGGGGAGCTGTACGGCATCACGCGTGAGCGGGTGCGCCAGCTCGAGACCCGCAGCCTCAAGCGGCTTCGCAGCGACGAACTGCACTCATATCTCGCGTAGGCGCAGTCCAGTACCTATTCGAAATGAATGTCGGCAGTCGACTTGTCGGGCCGCCAGCCCCGCCACACCGGTTGACGTAGTCTTCCGTCGCCGGTCCATTCGGCGAATTCCACCTCGCCGACGAGGTCGGGCGTCACCCAGTGCGCGTCTCGCGCGTCGGCCGACGGCACGTCGTGTAGGCCCGAGGTCTTTCGCGGCCGATTCGCGAGCGTCGCCGCGATCTGCTCGAGTGTCCGATCGGTGAACCCGGTGCCGACCCGCCCGACGTAGCGGAAGCCGTCGGCGTCCGGCACGCCGAGCAGCAGCGACCCGACACCGTTCGCACGCCTTCCGTTGCCGGGGCGCCATCCGCCCACGACAACCTCCTGGGCCCGGTGATGCTTGATCTTCGTCCACGCCCGCGAACGTCCGCCCTCGTCATAGCGGCTGTCCCGCCGCTTCGCAACGACCCCTTCGAGCCCGAGAGTCCGACTCGTCTCGATCGCCGCGGCGAGATCTCCTTCGAAGGCGGCAGGGAGGCTGAATGGCGCGACGATTCCCGCGCAGAGCGTCTCGAGCATGGATCTGCGGTCGTCGTACGGTTCACGCAGGAGTGACCGGCCGTCGAGTTCGAGCAGGTCGAACAGCATGAGATTCACCGGGATGCTAGCGGCCGCACGGGTGATCTCCGCGGGGCGGGTGAGGTTCATCCGACCCTGCAGCAAGCCGAAGTCGGGACGGCCCCGCTTATCGAGGACGACGATCTCGCCGTCGAGAGTCGCCGCCCGCCCGCCCAGGGCTTCCGCGAGACCTGCGAGTTCCGGGTAGGCGGGCGAGACGTCACGCCCGGAACGACTCCACAGGATCGTTCGCCCGTTCTCGGTCCGCGCGATCGCCCGGATGCCGTCCCACTTCATCTCGAACGCCCAGTTCTCCTCGTCAGGGATGTCGTTGGCCGTGCCGAGGCTCGCCAGCATGGGACGCGGTGCGGTGGTCACGGCCGATCCTTCATCAGGTGGATGAGCCAGTTCTGCTCGGCATGGGCGGTGCGATCGCCGCCGGTGTGGATGAGGGCGAGCTTGCGCGGGCCACCGAGTCCGCCGTTGGCTCGACCGTGAAGCGTGACTATCACCTCTTCGCCATCTCGCCATTTTTCCAGCTCGTAGCTGCCGGCATCCCAGATGGAGACGGTGCCCGCACCGTACTCGCCCTTGGGGATCGTTCCCTCGAAACCGCCGTACTCGAGTGGGTGGTCTTCGGTCTGCACCGCGAGGTGGTTGCCGGACGAGGCGGTCGGCACGCCCTTCGGCAGAGCCCAGCTGACCAGCACGCCGTCGTGCTCCAGCCGGAAGTCGTAGTGCAGGCGGGACGCATGGTGCTCCTGGATGACGAAGGAGTGCCCGTCCGATGCCGCTGCCCGCGCCGGTGGCACCGGTTCCGGCGTTCGGTCCGCCGACCGCATGCTGCGGTATTTCGCGAGGCGGTCATCCTCATCGAGACGGCCGGGGGTGAGCGTCGTCAGCGGGTCGCCGTTCTTCTTCACCCGTCGCAGCACCTCGGGGTACTCGAGCTGGTGGAGCGTTTTCGAACCGAGCTCACGCCAGGTGCGCGGCGCCGCCACAGTGGGGCGCAGCCTGCCGCGCAGCGAGTACGGCGCCACCGTGGTCTTCGCACCGTTGTTCTGGCTCCAGTCGACGAGCACCTTTCCGCCCCTGATCGACTTCTTCATGTCGCTGACGACGAGGTCGCCGTGGTCGGCTTCGAGCGCCCTGGCCAGTTCGTGCGCGACGGCGGAGACCTGGTCGGAAGTCTGCCGGCCGTCCAGCGCTGCGTACAGGTGGATGCCTTTGCTCCCGCTTGTCACGGGCAGCGCGTCGAGTCCCATTCCGCGAAGAATGTCGCGCACGTATCGGGCCACCTCGACGCACTCGGGAAGCCCGGCACCCTCGCCGGGATCGAGGTCGAGAACCATACGATCCGGGTTGAGCCGCGCGCCGCGAGGGCCGAACCTCCACTGCGGCACATGCAGCTCGAGCGTTGCCAGTTGCGCCAGCCAGATGAGAGTGGGCAGGTCATTGACGAGCGGATACTCGTTGGAGTGATCCTTGTGTTCGATGGTTCGCCGCGCGACCCAGGACGGCGCACTCTGCTCGAGGTTCTTCTGGAAGAACATCTCGCCGGGCTCCTTCTCGGTGCCGACACCGTTCACCCAACGCTTCCGGGTAGCGGGACGGTCGCGGAGGTACGGGATCATCGTCGCGCCGGCCTCGGCATAGTAGGCGATCACGTCGCGCTTGGTCGTGCCGGTCTCCGGGTAGAGCACCTTGTCGAGGTTGCTCAGCGTGATGCGCCGCTTCTCGACGGTGACCGTCTCCTCCGTAGCTGGCATGCCGTGCAATGTACGCTCGCGCGCGAAAAGTGTTCAGACCGTTGAAATGCGGCCGAGGCGGGTGTCCCATGAACGCATGAGATCCATTTGGACCGGGGCCATCACCTTCGGGCTCGTCAACGTGCCGGTGAAGGTCTACAGCGCGACCGAGGACCACGACATCCCGTTGCACCAGGTGCATGATGCGGATGGTGGTCGCATCAAGTACGAGCGGCGATGTGAGATCTGCCACAAAATTGTCGCCTACGACCACATCGACAAGGCCTACGACGACGGCGATCACACCGTCGTGCTCACCGATGAGGACCTGTCGACGCTTCCCGCGGAGAAGAGCCGCGAGATCGAAGTGGTCGAATTCGTGCCGAGCGACCAGCTCGACCCGATCATGTTCGACCGCAGCTACTTTCTCGAGCCGGACTCGAAGTCGCCGAAGGCATACGCGCTTCTGCGAAAGACCCTCCAGCAGACGGATCGCACCGCGATCGTGCATTTCGCGCTGCGGCAGAAGACACGTCTCGGTGCGCTCCGGGTGCACGGTGACGTGCTCATGCTGCAGTCCCTGCTCTGGGACGACGAGGTGCGTGAGGCGAGGTTCCCGTCGCTCAGCCCGGTTCCGAGAGTCTCCGCGAAGGAGCTGGAGATGTCCGAGGCGCTCGTGAAGAGCTTCGAGTCGGACTTCGATCCCTCGAAGTTCAGCGATGACTACCAGGTCGAACTGCAGAAGCTCATCGACGCGAAGCTCAGGGAGGGCGACGCGGTCGACACGGCCGCGACGTTCGGCGATCAGCCGGAGGAGCAGGAGGGCGGTGGCGAGGTGCTCGACCTGATGGAGGCCCTGCGGAAGAGCGTCGACCAGAACCGCGCCCAAAAGATCTCAACGCGGAAGACGTCAGCGCAGAAGAAGCCAGCACAGAAGAACAAGAAGCCCGCCTGAACGGAAGGACACACATCATGCCGGGATCACGCAACAACAGCCTGAAGAATCCGAAGATGTACGAGGAGCTTCGGGATGACGGCGCATCGAAAGAAAAGGCCGCACGCATTTCCAACGCGGCCGCGAAACGCGGAAAGAGCGCGGTCGGCCGTAAAGGTGGCGAGTCGGGTTCGTATGACGACTGGTCGGTCGCCGATCTCCGCAGACGATCGAAAGAGTTGGGCATCAGCGGGTATTCAGGTAAGACGAAATCGCAGCTGGTCGACCTCCTGCGAAATCAGTGATCGATACCCCGATGTCGGCCGGCGGGCAACCCCCTTCTCGCCATTGGCACACGGCCTACCATCGCAACTGCTCGGAAGGCACCCGCTTCCCGGGCTCGAGGAAAGGCAAGGATCCATGAACATCCTTCTGATCATCATCGCTATCGTCGCCGTCGTCCTGTTGTTCACGGGTGGATTCGTCCACGCGCTCAACTTTCTGCTCTGGGTTGGCATCGTGCTCGCGATCATCGCGGTCATCGTCTTCCTGGCGCGGGTGATCACCGGACGTCGTGGCGTCTGATGCGTCTCGACCCGCCTGGGGCTGCTTCACGGTAGCCACTGGACACTGATGCGACCGGCCCTGGCCGGTCGCATCAGTGTGTTAACGGACCGTGTTTTGTCGGACAGGGCGTTAGCCGCCGTTTAAGGTGGTGACGTGACCGGCGTTCCCAGATCAGATTTCGCGGCGCCCGCCCTGGTTACTGCGTCAATTCTCTGGGGCACCACCGGAACGGCTGCCAGCTTCATGCCGGCGGATGTCGGCCCCATCGCCATCGGCGCCGTCACCATGTGTGTCGGCGGCCTTCTGCTCTTTCTGTTCTCGGCATCCGGAGCCATTTCGGCCCTCCGTGACCCGGTCGCCCGTCGCTGGCTCGCGCTCGGCGCCCTGGGAGTGTTCGTTTACCCGCTCGCGTTTTACACGGCGATGAACCTTGCAGGGGTCGCGATCGGCAACGTCGTGGCGCTCGGGTCGGGTCCGATGTTCGCCGCCCTGCTCGAGTGGGCGTTCGAGCGTCGTCGGCCGACCCGTCGCTGGCTGGCCTGCACGTTCGCCGCGGTGGCCGGGATCGCGCTGCTTGCGGGCTTCGGGCACGCTAACGCGGTGCAGGCGCACACGGAGCGGCACAGTGCGATTCTCCCGGGGGTCGGCCTTGGGCTGCTTGCCGGGCTGGCGTACGCGCTCTACGCCTACGCGTCCTCGCGCGCGCTGGCGACGGGCCGGACGGGCAGGGCGGTCATGGGCGGCATGTTCGGCGTCGGGGCCGTGCTTCTCCTTCCGGTGCTTCTGTTGACTGGCGCACCGCTGCTGCACTCGACTCGAGCGGCCGGAATCGCGGCCTATCTTGTCATCGGGCCGATGTTTCTCGCGTACCTTCTGTTCGCCGTCGGGCTCGCACGATTGCGCAGCAGCGCGGCGACCACCATCACCCTGGTCGAGCCCGTCGTTGCGACCGTGCTGGCGGTGGCTGTAGTCGGCGAAAGGCTCACGGTCGCGGGATGGGTGGGGCTCGCCCTGATCCTCGCCGGAGTGGCCGTCATGGCTACGGCTCGGCTCCCGGGCAATACGGCCTGAACACGTATTATTTTGGGCATGGCAAACGACGAGGATGCGGCCGGCGACGGCACCGCTGACGTCTCGTACGGGCAGCCAGGGCCGCGCCGCTCCACGTACACGCCTCCCACCAGCCAAGAGCCGTTCCTTCCGGATGGTGCGCCGCCGGCGGCCTCCCCATCCGCACGCAGCCCTGATAGCGACGGTTCCGGTTCCGACGCTGCTGACGGCTACGACGACGACGATCTCGCGAGCGCGCTCGCCAGCCAGTTTCCGAGCGCACACACGGGTCAGTTCCCGGTCCAGTCGGTCACGCCCGCGCCGGGTTCGTTCCCGCCAGCGCAGGCAAGCCCGCCGACTCAGGCTGCGCCGACGGCCCAGGCCGCGCCGACTCCGCAGGTCCCGCTCTCCGACCTGCCCGCGCCGTCTGGGCTCCCGGTAGTTTTCCCGGAGGCGGAAAGTGCGCCTGGTGGTCTTCCACCGGCACCACGCCGTCGTTCCCTCGCCGATGCCGACCTGGTGAGAACCATCGAGACGGCGGACACCCCCGGCGGAACGCTCAGCGCGATGGACCAGCTGGAGGCGCAGCTTCACCTGCGCGAGCAGGAGGCTCGGGAGTTCGGCGACTGGCAGCAGCGAATGCTGTCAATCGGCACGCCCGAGGCACTACGGTCGCTGGATGCCGCGCGCCCCGCGTTCACCGGTGTTGTGGACATCGTGCCGACGCCCGCGGCCGCAGCGCCAGTCGAGGCTGCCCCCACCCTCCCCGAGGTGACCCCCCCGGTGCAGGTCTCGCCGCCCTGGAACGAACCGGCGAATGACACCCCCGAACCACCGGCATTCACTGCGCCGGTCTACGACCTCATCGAGCCGGAACCGGTAGCCGGCCCCGCGCCCATCACGCCTGTGCCTATAACGTCGGTGCCTATAACGTCGGTGCCCATCGAGGTCACGCCGGTCGCCGGCGCGGACCCCGTTTTCATCGAGCCGGCGCCACAACTGGACCCGGATCTCGCATTGCTCAACACCGGCTCGCGGCCGATCATCCCGCTGGTGTTCGACCCGGAGCCGGAGGAGCCGGTAGATGCGACCGACCGCGCGTTCGAAGACCTGATCGGCCCGTTCCCGGTCACCTCGGAAGGCGTAGCGGTGTTGCCGCCCACCACCGGCAGCGCGCCGATCCAGCCCCTCGCGTCTCCGCGGGTGCCGACCGACGAGGTCGTTCTCTCCGACGATGAGCCGACCGCTCTCCGTGCTTTCGCCGTCGAAACCGCCGGTGTCGAGCCAACGGCACTGGATCACCGGGTTGGGCGTGCCGCCCGCGTGTTCTGGCTCTGGTTCGCCACCAACTCCTCCGTGCTGAGCGTCGCCTTCGGTGGAGCACTGTTCTCGCTCGGTATGAGCCTCCGCCAGGCCATCGTCGCCGCGTTCATCGGCGTCGCCATCTCGTTCCTGCCGCTCGGCCTCGGCACCCTCGCCGGAAAGTGGAGCGGACAGCCGACGATGGTCACCTCCCGCGCGACGTTCGGCACGGTGGGCAACGCCGTGCCGGCCATCATCGCGATCGTCAGCAAGGTCTTCTGGGGTGCGGTGCTGCTCTGGCTGGTCGCCATCTCGACGGCGCACATCCTGGTCGGTGCGAAGCTGAGCGGGCCGCTCACCGAGCTCCAGCTCACCGTCATCACCATGGCGGCCGGATTCATCATCGCGCTGGTGGTCGCGGTGTTCGGCTACAGCCTGTTCGCGCGCGTGCAACTGGTGCTGAGCATCGTTGCCGCCGTGCTCGTGGTCGGACTGGTGCTGGTTACCTGGCCTTCAGTGAACGTCACCGCCGCACTTACCGTCGGGGATGGCCCATGGATTCTTGTCGTCACCGGAGTCGTGCTGGTGTTCAGCTTCATCGGGTTGATCTGGGTGAACAGCGGTGGCGACCTCGCGCGCTACCAGCGCCCGTCGAGCTCCGGTGCGGCGGCCATGCTGTGGGCGCCGCTCGGTGCGACGCTGCCCGCCTTCGTGCTGATTGCCTATGGGGCGCTGCTGGCGGCATCCAGCAAGGATGTCGCGCACGGCCTTATCACCACACCGCTCGACACGATCGCCCTGATGATCCCCATCTGGTATCCGGTTCCGCTGATCGCGGCAACAGTGCTCAGTCTGTTGTCGGGCGTGGTGCTCAGTATCTACTCCGGCGGCTTCGCGCTGCAGGCACTCGGACTGCGGGTGCGCCGGGTCTGGTCGTCGGTGGTGATCGGCGTCCTGGTCTTCGCCGTCGCCATCCTGCTCGGTCTCACCGTCACCTCGGTGGTGCCGGTGTTCCGCGACCTGGCCACCACCCTGGCCGTGCCGGTTGCGGCCTGGGCAGGCATCTTCTGCGCCGAGATGATCATCCGTCGTCGTCGCTTCGACTCGGATTCACTGCTACGAAGCGGCGGGGTGTATTCGCGGGTTCGCTGGGTGAACCTCATCATGCTGCTCCTCGCCACGGCGATCGGCTACGGACTCACGACCGCGAGCATCCCGTGGCTGGACTGGCAGGGCTTCCTGTTCACCCGGCTGGGCGTCAGCCTGTCCAGTGATCTCGCCGGCACGGATCTCGGGGTGCTCGTGGCTCTCGTCTTCGGCCTGCTTATCACGTTCATCGTCGGTGTGCCGGGGATCCGCGCACAGGAACGCTCGCGAGCGGCGGCCGAGTGACCACCCTCGCCGAGGTCTGCAGCGTCGTGGAGCGGCTCTGGCCGATCTCGGGCGCCGAGCCGTGGGATGCCGCGGGCCTGCTCGCCGGAGACCCCGAGGCGATGGTGGACAGCATCCTCCTCGCCGTCGACGCCGTACCGGATGTCGCGGACGAAGCGGTCTCCTCGGCGACCGATCTCCTTCTCGTGCACCACCCGCTGCTTCTGCGCGGCGTGACGACGATCGCGGAGGACCGGTTCAAGGGTGCGGTTCTCAGTCGGCTCGTGCGCGGCGGCTGCGCACTTCTCGCCGCACACAGCAACGCGGATGTCGTGGAGACCGGCACCTCCGCCGAGCTGGCATACCGCATCGGCATTGTGGACGCGTCGCCCATCGTCCCCGCAACCGCAGCAGGGCGCGGCATCGGCCGGGTCGGCCGGCTGGCCGAGCCGACGACGCTCGGCAGGCTCGCGCGACGGCTCGGCGACCTTCTTCCCGCGACGGCCTCGGGCATCCGGGTGTCCGGCGAATTCGACCGCCCCATCGAGACGGTTGCCCTGTGCGGCGGGGCGGGCGACAGCCTGCTCGATGAGCCCGCGGTGCGCTCGGCGGACGTCTACATCACGTCCGACCTGCGGCACCACCCGGCTTCGGCTTTCCGCGAGGATGCGAAACTCGGGGGCGGGCCAGCGCTCATCGACGTGTCACACTGGGCGAGCGAGTGGTTGTGGCTGGAGACTGCGGCGGACGAGCTCCGTGCGGAGCTTCCCGGCGTGACGATCACGGTGAGCGAACTCCGCACCGATCCGTGGGATTTCGCGATAGTGCAGTAACCGGCATCGTTCGCACACCGATCTTTTCCAGACAGATAGAGAGCACGACGACATGGCATTGAAGGCAAGCCCGGACGACCAGGCGCACCTGCTCGAACTTCAGGCGATCGACACGAAGCTACGGCAGCTCGACCATCGTGCGAAGACCGTTCCGGAGATCGGCGTTCTCGCCGGCCTCTCGAACGAGGCCGATGCCCTTCGGAGTGAGCGACTGGACGCCAACGGCGCGGTCGAGGACGCGCGGCTGGAACTCGGCCGCGTCGAGTCGGATGTCGCGGTGGTCGAGGCGCGGATCACCCGCGACTCCGATCGGCTTCAAGGCTCATCGTCGGTGAAGGATGTCGCGGGACTCGAAAGCGAGCTCGCGGGCCTCCGCAAACGGCAGTCGGACCTCGAAGAGATCGAACTCACCGTGATGGAGCGCCTCGAAACGCTGGAGGCGACGCTGTCGGCCACCGACGAGAAGATCACCGAGCTGGAATCCCGAATTGCGGCGACCACGGCCGAGCGCGACGCTGCTCTCGGAGCGATCACCGGTGAGAGCAGCCACGCCGCTGCGAATCGCGCCACCATTGCCGGGAAGCTTCCCGCCGACCTTCTCGCGCTCTACGAGCGCCAGCGCGATCGCTACGGTTTCGGGGCATCCTTTCTGCAGGGTGGCGTCTCGCTTGCCAGCGGGGTGAAGCTCAACGAGAGCGACATGCAGGTGATCCGTGCCGCGGCTCCCGATGACGTGCTGCTCTGTCCGGACTCGAACGCCATTCTGGTGCGCACCAACGAATCGGGACTCTGATGGCGCGGCAGCTGCTGATCGAAGCCGATGGCGGATCACGCGGAAACCCGGGCGTCGCCGCGAGCGGCTCCGTCGTGATCGATCCCGCAACGGGGGAGATACTGGCCGAGGTCGGGAAATATCTCGGCCACGCCACGAACAACGTGGCCGAGTACACGGCGCTGGTGGAGGGCATCCGCAAGGCGCTCGCGATCGATCCCGATGCCGAACTCCACGTGCGAATGGATTCGAAGCTCGTGATTGAGCAGATGTCCGGTCGCTGGAAGATCAAGCACCCCGACATGGCAGAGCTGGCGGCACAGGCTCGTGCCCTGCTCACCGGCACGGCAGTGAAATTCGAGTGGGTTCCGCGCCTGCAGAACTCGCGCGCCGATGCGGTAGCGAACCGCTGCATGGACCTTCAGGCGAATATCGGGCTGTAACTGTCCCTGAGCTTGTCGAAGGGCGCTAGGCCTTCGCCCGGTCGAAGGCGGCCTGCAACGACGTGATGTACGCGTTGCTCGTGTATGTCGCTCCGCTGACGGACTGGATGCTGGTCGACTGCGAGGCGAGCAGTTCCGACCGGAGAATCGGCGCAGCCTGGTTGTTGATCTGCTCGGACCTGCCCTCGTTGCCGGTGAGCACCGGCGTTGTGGCGTCGGTGATGCGGCCGCCGGAGACGACGATCTGCACCTCGACATCGCCGAACTGCGTTTGCACGCTGGTACCGGTATAAGTGCCGTCCGTCAACGTGACCGTCGGGCGCGCACCCGATGAGGTGGACGTAGAAGTCGAGGTCTGGTCCAGTGTGGCGAGCTGCCAGCCGACAGTGCCGACGACCACGATGCCAAGGCTTGCGCCGAGAATCGTCCTGGTTTTTAGAGACACAGTCACCAGTCGAACCTCTCGCTGTGGATCTGGTGCTGCGGCATCCCGAGGTCGCGCGCGTCGGCCTCCACGAGTTCCAGCCATGCCGCGGGACCGCAGAGGTACAGGTCGGATTCCAGCAGGTCGGGGAAGACGCTCCGCAGGGTGACGCCCCGCTCGGCATCGGGCGCAGGCATCCACAGTGGCGCGCTGGGGGAGCGCGGCCCGGTCATCGTGTACAGGGTGGCGCCCTTCGCGTTCGCGAGGGCATCCACCTCGCTCCACAGCACCGAGTCGTCGGCGTCCGATGCGCGCAGCAGCACCGTCGCCTCGCCGGGTCGCAGCACGGACTGTTCGAGCAGCGCACGGGCCGGCGTGATTCCGATGCCCGCCGCGATGATGGCGAGTTTTGCCGACGTCCTTGCGGCGGGCGTGAACAGGCCATACGGGCCCTCGACGCTCACTACGGTCCCGGTGGGGAGCGCGGAGAGGCGCCCGGTTCCCGCCCCGAGGTCGCGCAGGGTGATTCGTGCGGAGTCGTCGGTCGGCACCGCCGAGAGCGAGAGAGGATGCGAGTGCCACCAGGTGGACTTCGTCCAGAACCGCCAGACGAAGAACTGGCCGCCGGCCGACCCGAGGGCTCGAAGGTCGCGCCCTGCCAGATGCAGCGACACGACGCCGGGCGCGACGGATTCGACCTCGCGCACCCGGATGCCGTGGCGAAGGCTCGACACGACGGGTTCGATGAAGCGGAAGGTCGCGATCGAGCCGAGCGCGACCACGTACAGGGTGATCCAGTACACCCGCTGCAGCGAGCCGGTGGCGAGCATGCCACCGAGGGTCAGCTGGTGGGGGATCGCAAACGCGACCGCGACATAGCTGAGCAGGTGGATGAGGTGCCAGCCCTCATAGCTGAAGCGCCGCTTCACCGCGACCAGACTGGTCACCACGACGGTCACCAGCAGCAGGAGCCCGATCAGTGCGAGCCACACGTTCGGGGTGGCCAGCATCGGGCCCAGCTCGGCGATCGGGTTCAGGCCTTGCTCGATGCCGTACCCGGTCAGCAGTAGGGTCGCGTGAGCGAGCAGGAGGTAGAGCGCCGGCTTTCCGAGCGAACGGTGCACGGCGACCGCGCGGTCATGGCCGATGGTGCGGTCGATGAACGGCACTCGCGCGGCAAGCACGATCATCACCAGGATGAAGTCGCTGCCCACCAGCCCGCAGAGAATTCCGATGCTCGACACACTCGCACCGATGGTGCCGAACGGCGACGTGCCCGCCGAGGTGAAGAACAGGATGACGGCGATCAGCCCGGAAGCCCAGACCAGCCCGACAAGCAGGTTGGAGGCGAGCGCGCGGCGGCGGTACGTGATCTCGTAGCGGGCCGCCATGGTGGTCATGCTCCCAAGGATCGCTGGCGAAGCTATGAGAAAACCATGAGCGGTCACGGTGGTTCCTGAAAGGCTGTGCAGGTATCCCCATGGCGTGCCGTAGGCTTCGATCCGGAATGGGTCGGCAAGACGGTCGCGTCGTTCTCTCGTGCGCTTAGGTGCGCGGAGAATGCCGAGGAACGTCCGGGCTCCACAGGGCAGGACGGTGGGTAACACCCACCCGGGGCAACCCGCGAGAAAGTGCAACAGAGAGTAGACCGCCAGGGACTTCGGTTCCCGGTAAGGCTGAAACGGTGGTGTAAGAGACCACCAGCGGTCCGCGTGATCGGATCGGCTAGGTAAACCTCGTCCGGAGCAAGGTCAGACAGAGAGCTATGGGGCTGCCCGCCCCGCTCTCGGGTAGACCGCTAGAGGGCTGCGGCAACGTAGCCACGAGATAGATGGCCGTCCAGACCGCGCAAGCGGTGGGACAGAACCCGGCGTAATAGCCGGCCCATTCCCTAACTATCGTCGACGGCGCCGCCCTCGAGAATGCCGGTGAGGGTCAGCAGGTCGGACTCGACAGCCTCGCGGTCTCTCTCGAAATCCGCGGCCGACATCCCATCGGTCCGCCGAATGGTGAACACCAGTTCACTGCCGTCACCGAGCGGCAGCACTCTCATCGGTACGGTCACCGTCGCGCCATCGGGGAGAGCCACGGTGTGGTCGAGCACACCGAAATCGTTGCGCGGTGCGAATGTTACGTCCCCGGTCGCGCCCTGGGCCCAGAGCGCGAGGTTGTCGGGGTTGCTGACGAACTCGTAGACCGCTGTCGCCGGGAGCGTGAACTGGGCTGTGATGTGGATGGATTCCATCCACCCAGATATACACGCAATGTGTTCGGGTCACTCTTTGGCTCTGGTTTTGCTTTCGTCGTAGGCTCACTCGGGTGGCCACACTGACGACGATCCGTACCTGGCTCGTACTGTTCATCGTCGCGCTGGTGCTGAGCGGAATCACAGCGTTCCCCCTCGAGACGGAGCTGCGCTTCGCCGCGTCGATTCTTCACGCCTCGCCCGCACCGCAGCTATTACCGGGATTCGTCACATGGATCGATCGCGTGCGCGACGCGCTCGTCGTCACGGACGGACGGTATCCGTTTCTCGCATACGGCACCGACTGGCTCGCGTTCGCACATCTCGCGATCGCTGTCGCCTTCATCGGACCGCTTCGAGATCCGGTACGGAATATCTGGGTTATCCAGTTCGGCATGATCGCCTGCGCGGGCATCATTCCGCTGGCTGCCATCGCGGGCACCATTCGTGGGATACCGCTCGGCTGGCAGCTGATCGATATGTCGTTCGGCGTGATCGGGATCATTCCGCTGCTGATCGTCTACCGACTGACGCGGCGGCTGGAGCGTGTGGCGAAATAGTTGTCCCCAACCTGCTGGACGGACTAGAACATATGTTCGATAGTGTCTAGAATAGGGGTATGGACTTCCCGCTTCTCACCGACCCCGAGCTGCTGGTCGTGGCCTCGGGAGTGGGTGCGGAACAGCGGGCGCTGGATGTGCGGCGGGCTGCGATTGCGGGTGAGTTGGCGGTGCGGCCCGAGATGGTACAGCTCGCCGGATTCAATCGGCCGGCGGTGATGCTGGCGGAACTGTGGGGCATCACGGTCGCGGAAGCAGGGCGGTTAGTCGAGGTCGGGGAAGCCACTCGGGCGCGGATCGCGATCGACGGATCGATGTTGCCGGCCCGGTTCGAACAGGTCGCTGGAGCGTTGCCGACGATCGGTGTCGATAAGTCTGCCATCGTCGTGCGGGAGCTAGGCCGGGCGAACTGCACGTTCGACGCGCGCGTCGAGGGCGAACAGGTGTTGGTGGAACGGGCGCCCGGGTTCACTGTTACCGATTTTGGGGTGTTGGCCAGGCAGGTGCGTGACCGGCTCGACCAGGACGGCGCGATGCCCCGTGACACCCGACAACACCAGAATCGGTTACTGAAGTTCAACTCCCTGCCTGATGGGATGACGAAGCTGGTCTGGGAAATGACCCCGCTGACCGCCGGGTTGGTGCGGGCCGGGATCGACGCGATCGTGTCCTCCGACCTTCGAAAAGCCCGTGAGGAGAAAGTCGAGGAGGAGCGCACGTTCGAACAACTCCGTGCGGACGCGGCCGAACGTGTCTTCCGCAACGCGGCGACCTGCGGGCATGCCGGAGGGGAACTTCCCTCGATCACCCTGGTGATCCGCATGACCCGCGAAGAACTCCTCACCGGTGCCGGGTTCGCGTCGATCGACGGAATCACCGAAACGATCTCCGCCACCACCGCCCGCCATCTGGCCGCCGACGCCGACTTCATCCCCATGGTCCTCGACGGGCACAGTATGCCGTTGAACTACGGGCACCCCCGGCGCTTGTTCAGCCGCCACCAGAAACTGGCCTACATCACCCGGGATGACGGCTGCGGCTGGGCGGGATGTTCAAGCCCACCCGCCTACGGAGAAGCCCATCACCTGCAATGGTGGTCGCAGGGCGGCAAGACCGATCTGGCCAACGGGGTCATGCTGTGTGCGTTCCACCACCATCGCATCCACCACGACGGGTGGGAAATCGAAATCCGCGACCACGTGCCCTACGTCATCCCGCCACCATGGGTCGACCCCAACCGCACACCCCGACGCGGCGGCCGGGTGCAACTCGACTCAGCGGCGTGATGAGCATGCCCGAAGGAAGAAGTATCGGTGCATCCTGTCATTCATTCCGGAACGAACCGGTACCCCATCCCGGGTTCGGTGAGCAGGTACCGTGGCCGCGCCGGCTCGGGCTCCAGTTTCTTGCGCAGCTGCGCCAGGTACAGCCGCAGATAGCCGTCCTCTTTCTCGTAACCGGCGCCCCAGACCGCGTCGAGAAGGAAGTGTTTGGTCACCAGTCGGCGCGGATTCCGGGCGAGCACCTCGAGAATGCGCCACTCGGTCGGAGTGAGCTTCACCGCCACCCCCGAGCGAGCAACCGTGTGAGTGGTGAGGTCGACTGTCACGTCGCCGAATGTGATCACCGGCTCATCGTGTTCCTGCGAGTGGCGACGAGTCAGCGCGCGCACCCGTGCCAACAGCTCGTCGATCGCGAACGGTTTGGTGACGTAATCGTCCGCCCCGGCATCCAGCGCATCCACCTTCTCGGCGGAGTCCGTTCGACCGCTGACCACAAGGATCGGCACCTCCGTCCAGCCGCGCAGCCCCTCGATCACCTGGATGCCGCTGAAGCCGGGCAGGCCGAGGTCGAGGATCACGAGATCCGGCCGCGTCGCCGCCGCCACATCCAGTGCCTCGGGGCCCGAGCGAGCGAGCGACACCTGGTAACCGCGCGCGGCGAGATTGATCCTCAACGCTTTGAGGATCTGAGCATCATCGTCCACCGCGAGAATCTTCATGAGACCGCCACCGGAAGACCGATCACCATGGTCAGACCCCCTCCTGGCGTGTCCTCGGCTTCGAGTGTTCCGCCCATCGCAGAGATGAAACCGTTCGACAGCGCCAGGCCGAGTCCCACCCCGGTCGTGTTGTCGATGTCACCGAGCCGCTGGAACGGTTGGAACGCCTCCTCAAGTTTCGCGGCAGGAATGCCCGGACCGCGGTCGATGACACGCAACTCCACACGCGACGCGAACGCACTGGCGGCGACGATGGGTGTCGAGCCGACAGGGGAGTAGCGCACGGCATTGCTCAGCAGATTGACCACGACCCGTTGCAGCAGCACCGGGTCGCATAGCGCCGGTGGCAGATCGGGGGACACATCGACGACGATCTGGTGGTTGCCGAGCCCCAGCTCATCGAGGGCGAGCGGAACCACCTCATCCAGCCCGACGCCGGTCAGGGCGATCGGCAGCACACCGGCCTGAAGGCGGGAGGCATCGAGCAGGTCCGACACCAGGTGCCCGAGACGATCGAGAGAGATTTCGGCGGTCTCGAGCAGCTCGTCGCGATCCTTGTCGCTCCAGGCGATGTCCCTGCTCCTCAGGCTTGACACGGCCGCCACCGCAGCGCTGAGCGGTGTGCGCAGGTCGTGCCCTACCGCCGCGAGAAGAGCGGTGCGCAGTCGATCGGCCTCCTGGAGCGTAAGGATGCCTTCTGCCTGGCTGCGCAGATCTCGCTGCACCAGCGCCGCCTCCGTCTGAGCGACAAACGCGTCGAGGATGCGCCGGTCCGAGGCCTGCAACTCTCTGCCGGTCAGCACGACCGAACCGTCGTCGCCAAGCTCGACACGGGTGCGGATGTCCGCACCGCCGGGCGACACGGCTCCGGCCTCGTAGACCCGCTCGCCCCGGTACTCGACGGTGACGCTCGACATCCCGAACGCTTCCCGCATGCGATTGGCAAGCGCCTCGACCGCGTTCTCACCCCGGATTATCGAGGCGGCCACATTCGCGAGAGTTTCCGCTTCCGCGGCGGAGCGCGTCGCAGCACGGCTGCGCGACGCGGCCTGGTCGACGACGATACTCACCAGCAGAGCCACGACCAGGAAGATCAGGAGGGAGACGAGCTGCGCGGGGTTCGCAATCCGCAACTGGTAGAGCGGAGCCACGAAGAAGTAGTCGACCGCGAGTCCGGTGATCAGCGCGGCGGTGAGCGCCGGCCATACGCCACCGACCAGCGCCACGATCACGATCAAGAGCTGGAACGCCAGAACGTCCGCGACCAGCGACTCGGGTGTGCGCAGCGTGGCCAGAAGCCAGGTGAGCAGGGGCAACCCGACGACGGTGAGCGCGAAACCGCCGAGCACCCTGCGCCCGGTGAGCGCACCGCGTGTACGCGGCAACGCGAGGGTGCTGGCGGCCGCGTGCGTGACGATGTGCACGTCGATGTCGCCCGACGACCGGATGACGGTGGCGCCGATGCTCTGCCCGGTCAGTAGCGCAGTCAGCCGCGATCGTCTGCTGACCCCGATCACCAACTGGGTCGCGTTCACGCCGCGGGCGAACTCGACCAGCGCGGCCGGCGTGCTCTCCCCGAGCACCTGGTGGTAACTGCCGCCCAGGGTTTCGACGAGAGCTCGCTGCGCCACCAGCGCGGCCGGATCGGGCTCGCGGAGCCCGTCGGGGCTGGCAACGTGCACGGCCAGCAGTTGCCCGCCGGTGGAGCGGGCCGCGATTCGCGCACCGCGACGGATGAGCGTCTCACCCTCCCTGCCACCGGGCAGGGCGACGACCACCCGTTCGCGTGCCTCCCACTTGCCGCGGATACCGTGCTCGCTCCGGTAGGTCTGGAGCGCGGCATCCACCCCGTCTGCCAGCCAGAGAAGTGCCAGCTCGCGAAGCGCCGTCAGATTACCGAGCCGAAAGTAGTTCGACAGCGCGGCATCGATCGTGCCCGCCGGGTAAATGAGCCCGCTCGCGAGTCGGCTGCGGAGTGCCTCGGGTGCCAGGTCGACCACCTCGATCTCGTCGGCGGCGCGCAGCACCGAGTCCGGGATGGTTTCGCGCTGGGTGACACCGGTGATGGACTGCACAACATCGTTCAGCGATTCGATGTGCTGGATGTTCACGGTCGAGATCACACTGATTCCGGCCGCCAGGACTTGCTGCACGTCCTGCCATCGTTTGGGGTGGGCCGAGCCGGGAGCATTGCTGTGGGCGAGTTCATCGATCAGGGCCCACTGCGGCTTTCGCGCGATGAGGGCGTCGAGGTCGAGCTCCTCGAGGTCCACCGATCGGTGGGTGGCGTGTGTGCGTGGCAGAACTTCCAGTCCGTCCAGGAGCCGTGCCGTCGCCTCCCGGTCGTGCGTCTTGACGATTCCGACCAGCACGTCCTCGCCTCGCTCCGCGAGCCGCCAACCCTCCTCGAGCATGGCGAAGGTCTTGCCAACGCCGGGTGCGGCGCCGAGGAAGACCTTCAGGATGCCATCGGTCATCGCACGGGGGCGTACCCCTACTTTTTGCTCGCGAACTTGGCTGCGCCCATGATTCCCGCGTTGTTGCGCAGGGTCGCCGGCACGATTTTGGTGTCGAGTTTCAGCAGGGGCAGGAAGTCTTCGTACTGCTTCGACACGCCGCCACCGACCACGATCAGGTCGGGATGGAAGAGTTTCACCAGTTCGTCGAAATACTTCTGCAGGCGCTCGGCCCACTGGTTCCAGTCCAGGTTGTCGCGTTCTTTGGCCGAGTACGACGCCTTCGTTTCATAGTCGACACCGTCGATCTCGAGGTGACCGAGCTCGGCGTTCGGCACGAGAACGCCGTTGAAGATGATCGCGCTGCCGATTCCGGTGCCGAGAGTCGTCATGAGCACCAGGCCCTTGTTGTTCTTCGCTGCGCCGAACAGTGACTCGGCATACCCCGCCGCATCCGCGTCGTTGACGAAGGTGATGTCGTGCCCGAGCTTCTTCTCGAACAGTTTCTCCGCCTCGAAACCGATCCACTTCTTCGACACGTTGGCCGCCGACAGAGTGCGGCCCTTCACCACGACGGCCGGGAAGCAGACGCCCACCGGCTCTTTCGAGTCCACCGAGCCGAGCTTGTGCATGATCTGCACCACGACATCCGCGATGGCCTCGGGCTCGCCGCCCTCTGGCGTGGCGATCTTGATGCGATCGCTCTTCAACTCGCCGGTGGCCGTGTCGACGATCGCGCCCTTGATACCGGTTCCGCCGATGTCGATGCCAACCGCTTTGTGAGCCATGTTCCCTATTCTGCCGCACTGCATGGCACCGCATGACACCGCTCGGGGGTGCGTTGCCATTGCCGGTGTCGCCGGACCGATCCCCGGTCTACACTCCGACGTAGCCCCGAATCCGTAACGATTGGAGTCCGTGATGACCGAATGGTTCTACAACCACAAGACCGGTGAAGTCGAAGAGGGCAGGCAGTCGCTCTCCGCGGACCTCGACGGCCCGTTCGACTCCCAGGAGGAGGCAGCACGAGCCCCGCAGATCATCGCCGAGCGTTCGCGCAAGTGGGCGGAAGAAGACTCTCGCGATAGCTGAAAGAATCCTATGAGTACAGTAGTCTCGCGGACGTGAACCCAATTAAGTCCGCGGCTACCGCCCTCCGCAGCGAAGGAATCCGCTCGGCCGGCTGGCGTTCGGCCAAGTGGTTCGCTGGCAGGTTCAGCCCTTTCCGCACGAAGCCGCTTAGCACGGTCTACGTCGAAGATGTGGTCGCGGTCGACTGGTCCATTCCGCGTGATTTCAACGGCGGCTCGATTCCTGCGCGAGAGGGCGGCTATCGCGTCGCTTGGTTGATTACGCCACCCGGCCGTACCAGCGGTGGTCACCAGAACGCCTTCCGGTTCATGAGCTTTCTGGAGGAGGCGGGCCACCAACTCACTGTGTACCTGTACAGCCCCGCCAAATATCCGGTCGTGAACATCGAAGAAGTGAAGCAGATGCTTCACGAGACGAGCGCATACCCCGAACTGAAGGCCGAATTTATCCGGTACGACCCCGAAGTCAGGCTCGTCCCGGAATTCGACGCGATCTTCGCCTCGGACTGGGAGGCGACCTACGCCGCGTACCGCTACCCGGGTCAAGCCAAGCGCTTCTACTTCACTCAGGACTTCGAGCCGGCCTTTTTTGCGATGGGCAGCGACTACGTGCTCGCGGAGAACTCGTACCGGCTCGGCTTCCACGGGTTCTCAGCGGGAAAATGGCTCGCCGACAAGCTCAGCCGGGAGTATGGCATGTCGGGCGACCACTACGACTACGCCGTCGACTACGCGCACTACCGCCTCACCAACACCGGGCCACGAAATGAGATCGTGTTCTACGCCAGACCGCCCACGCCCCGCCGTGCGACCGAGTTCGGCATCCTCGCGCTGCTGGAGTTCCACCGCATGCGCCCCCACGTGATCATCAACATGGTGGGCTGGGATATGTCGGGCTACGACGTTCCGTTCCCCTACGTCAACCATTCCGCGGTCGACATCTCGCAGTTGAATGCGATCTACAACCGCAGCGCCGCGGCCCTCGTGCTCTCGCTGACCAACATGTCGTTGCTCCCGATGGAGGTCATGGGCAGTGGCACGGTGCCCGTGGTAAACGACGGCGACAATACGCACGGTTTTTTCGACAGCACCTACATCGAATACGTTCCGATGAGTCCGCAAGCGATCGCGAAACGACTGGTCGCCATCGTGGACCGGCCGGATGCGGTCGAGCACGCAGCAACGATTGCCGCATCGGTCGAGAGCATCGAGTGGGCCGACCCCGGGGAGACCTTCATCACCGCGTTCCAGGCGGCAATGGTCGATCCGCGATAGCGGCTGTGGCACGCTGGGAACCATGGACGTCACCGTCATCATCCCCACCTTCAACGGTGACAAATATCTCGCTGAGGCTCTCGACGCGATAGCCGGGCAGCAGTTCGACGGCACGGTCGAGACGCTCGTCGTCGATTCCGGCTCGACGGACGACACCCTCGCGATCGTGAAAGATCGTCCGTCGATTCGTCTGCACGAGATCCCGAACAGCGAGTTCGGGCACGGTCGCACCCGTAACCTCGCCGCGAGGCTGGCCACCGGCGACATTGTCGTGTTCCTCACGCAGGACGCCATTCCGTCACACGACGGCTGGCTCCGCGAACTGGTTGCACCGCTTGGCTCGGCCGCTGCGGTGACCGGGCTGCAGATTCCGCGACCGAGCTGTTTTCCGTTGATGAAGTACGACATCCAGACCACGTTCGCGAAAGTCGGGCCCCTCGATCGGGTCACCATCGAGACCTGGCTGCCCGCTGACGGGGACGCGGCGCTCATTGCCAGATCGTTCTACTCGGATGTCAACGCGGCCACCCGGCGGTCGTTCCTTCTCGACACGATTCCGTTGCAGGATGTGCCTTACTCCGAGGATTTCGCTTTCGCCCAGGACATCCTGAGAGCCGGCTACGCCAAGGCCTACTCTCCGGCCGGCAGCGTCATCCATTCCAATGACCTCACCCTCCGCGAATACGGCAAGCGGGTCTTCGAGGAGACGATCGCACTGCGTCGGGTCGGTCACACGATCGGGGTCATCACTCGATGGCGCCAGTTCAGCCGTGGTGGCTACTTCATCCTCAAGGACTCGATTCGAATCATCCGGGATCGCGATTACGGCGTCGGGGCGACACTCGGCTGGCTTGCAAAGAATCCGCGGTACCACCTCGCCAAGTGGCGTTCGCTGTACGCGGCAACGCACGTCGACCTGGACGACGAGCAGGCGATCGCTCGCGGTTCACTCGAGCCGGAGAGAAAAACCGCGGACTAGTTGTGGAACTCGTGCTCCGGCCCCGGGTATTGAGCGCCGTGCACGTCGGAGATGAAGGACTTCGTCGCATCCGTCAGGATGCCACTGAGATTCGCGTACTTCTTGACGAAGGTCGGGATCCGGCCGGTCGTGAGACCCGCCCAGTCGGTCCAGACCAGCAGCTGGCCGTCGCAGTGCGGGCCGGCACCGACGCTGATGGTCGGAATCTTCAGCTCCTCGGTGACGCGTTTCGCGCTCTCAGATGGCACCATCTCCATCACGACGGCGAAGGCTCCGGCATCCTCGACGGCATGGGCGTCGGCGAGTAGCTGGTCTGCGCCCGCGCCACGACCCTGGATCACGTGGCCGCCGAGCCGGTGCTCGCTCTGCGGCGTGAAGCCGATGTGTGCCATCACCGGGATTCCGGCATCGACGATGCGGCGGATCTGCTCAGCACTGCGCACCCCGCCCTCGAGCTTCACCGCGTGCGCCTCGGTTTCTTTCATGAACCGGAAGGCGGTGTGCAGTGCCTCGTCGGCGCTGGTCTCGTACGAACCAAAAGGCATGTCCGCGACCACGAAGGCCCTCGTCACGGCGCCGGCGACGGCCTTCACCAGCGGAATCAGGTGATCGACGGTCACGGGAAGGGTCGTGTCGAAGCCATAGACGTTGTTGCCGGCCGAGTCGCCGACCAGTAGGAAGTCGATTCCGGCCTGGTCGAAGATGGATGCCGTCAGCTGGTCGTAGCTGGTGAGCCCGGTGATCTTCACACCGTTCTCCTTGGCGCTCTGGAAGTGCCGGGTGCGCACGCGCTTCAGGTTCGCCTGTGCTGTTTCCGCCGCCGTTGGTTCGGTCATGACCCCAGTTTAGTTGGCGTTAAGAGCGCGTCTGCGCTCCAGGCAGGGGCTCATTGTTCGGCCGGTACGTGATGGGCAGCCGGCGATCGCGCCCGAATGCCATTCCGCTGATCTTCGGCCCGATCGCGCCCTGGCGGCGCTTCCATTCCGCGCGGTCGACGAGTCGCGTCACGAAGTCCACGATGTCTGCGTCGAAGCCGAGGGCGATGATGTCGGCCCGGCCGAGCTTCTGCGTGACGTAGGCCTCTAGGATCGCGTCCAGCAGCTCGTAGGGCGGCAGTGTGTCCTGGTCGGTCTGGTCGGGCCGGAGCTCGGCGCTCGGAGGCTTCTCAATCGAAGCGACCGGAATCGGGGCCGTCTCGCCGAGGGCTTCGGCGTGCTCGTTCCGCCAGCGGGCGAGCTCCCAGACCAGCGTCTTCGGAACGTCCTTGATCGGCGCGAAGCCGCCAGCGGCATCCCCGTAGATCGTCGAATAGCCGACAGAGATCTCGGTCTTGTTGCCGTTGGTGAGTGCGAGGTGACCGTGCAGGTTCGATTCGGCCATCCAGATCATGCCGCGGACGCGGGCCTGCACGTTCTCGGCGGCGACGCCAGTGAGCTTCAGCTGCTCCTCGATCGGGGCGACGAGGTCGGCGATGGGCTGTACCGAATAGTGGAAGCCGATGCGCTTCGCCAACTCGCTCGCGTCGTCCACGGAGCCGTCAGAACTGTACTTGCTCGGCATCGCGATGCCGTAGACACGGTCGGCGCCTACCGCGTCCGCGGCGATGGCGGCCACGACGCTGGAGTCGATTCCGCCCGAGACGCCGAGCACCACACTCGGGAACCCGTTCTTCTCGACATAGTCTCGGAGGCCCAGTACCAGGGCATTCCAGACCTGCTCCCGGTCGTCGGGAAGCGATGCGATGTCGGGCTCGATGACGTCGGCCGCTGAGCTGGTCGAAGCGAGTTCGACGCGCAGCACTTTCTCCGGCAACTCGCTGTCGGACGCCTCGGCGACATCCAGGTCCACGACGAGCAAGTGCTCCTCGAACTGCGGGGCGCGAGCGAGGATCTCGCCGGTCTGCGAGACCACAACGCTGTCGCCGTCGAAGACCAGGTCGTCCTGGCCGCCGACGATGTTGACATAGGCGACGATCGTGTCCGTCTCGACCGCGCGCCGCGTGACGAGGGGCAGACGTACATCGTCCTTGTCGCGTTCGAAAGGGGACGCATTGATCACGACGAGCAGGCCGGCGTCCGCCTCGAGCACCTTGGCGACCGGACCGCCATCACGCCAGAGGTCTTCGCAGATGATCAGCGCGACATCCGCTCCCTTGATGCGCAGCACCAACAGTTCGTCGCCGGGAATGAAGATGCGGTATTCGTCGAAGACCGAGTAGTTGGGCAGGTGGTGTTTCGCGTACTGGGCCTTGACGTGGCCGTGCTGGAGCACGCTTGCCCGGTTCTGCGCAATAGCCGTCGGCGCGTTACTCGTGCCGAGCAGGCGTGGCTCATACGGTCCGTCGGGATGACCGACGATCACCGGCAGGTCGCCGAGCCCAGCGTCGAGCAACTGTTTGGCGAGGTGAACGACGTGGTCGTGGGAGGCGACGAGGAAACTGGGGCGTGAAGCGAGATCTTCGATCGGATAGCCGCTGAGCGCCATCTCGCCGACGGCGAAGAGATCGGCGCCGGCGGCCGCCGCACGTTTCGCGGCCGCCAGAATCTGTTTCGCGTTGCCGTCGAGATCGCCGACGACGGGGTTGGTCTGGCCGAGCGCCAAGCGGAGTCGAGGCATAGCCACTAGCCTAATAGTCGGGGCATGAGAGGCCCCGACCGGTCGTAAGAGGAGCCCATGGACAAGCAGCGCGACTTCGTTCTCCGCACAATCGAGGAGCGCGGCGTCAAGTTCATCCGCCTCTGGTTCACCGACGTGATCGGCACACTGAAGTCGGTGGCGATCGCTCCGGCCGAGGTCGAGGGCGCCTTCTCCGAGGGTCTCGGGTTCGACGGCTCGGCTATCGAGGGCCTGACCCGCTCGTACGAGGCCGATGTGCTCGCGCACCCGGACCCCGCGACGTTCCAGATCCTGCCCTGGCGGGGCGAGATCGATCCGACCGCTCGCATGTTCTGCGACATCACCACGCCCGACGGCCAGCCCGCGGTGGCCGACCCGCGCAACGTGCTGAAGCGCACCCTCGCCAAAGCGGCTGAGCGTGGATTCACCTTTTATACGCACCCGGAGATCGAGTTCTACCTGCTGAAGAGTTCGCAGTACGGCCCGGAGGGGCCCGAGCCGGTTGACCGCGCGGGCTACTTCGACAACGTTCCCGGTGGCACGGCACACGACTTCCGTCGTCGCTCGGTGCGCATGCTCGAAGACCTCGGCATCTCGGTGGAGTTCAGTCATCACGAGGCAGGACCCGGGCAGAACGAGATCGACCTCCGCTATGCGGATGGCCTCACCACAGCGGACAACATCATGACCTTCCGTACGGTTGTGAAGGAGGTCGCGATCGAACAGGGCGTCTACGCCACCTTCATGCCGAAACCGCTGTCCGGCGAGCCCGGGTCGGGAATGCACACTCACATGTCGCTCTTCGAAGGCGACGCGAATGCGTTCTTCGACGCAGGCGGGCAGTACCAGCTCTCCACCATCGGTCGCCAGTTCATCGCGGGCCTGCTGCGTCACGCCCCGGAGATCACGGCCGTGACGAACCAGTTCGTCAATTCGTACAAGCGGCTATGGGGCGGTGCCGCCCAGAACAAGCTGGGTGAAGCTCCGAGTTTCGTCACCTGGGGGCACAACAATCGTTCGGCTCTCGTGCGCGTTCCGCTCTACAAGCCCGGCAAGGGCCAGAGCGCCCGGGTGGAGTACCGCGCGATCGACTCCGCCGCGAATCCGTACCTTGCATACTCGCTGCTGCTGGCCGCCGGCCTCAAAGGCATCGAGGAGGGCTACGAGCTGCCTCCCGAGGCCGAGGACAACGTCTGGGAGCTGTCGGACGCCGAGCGCCGCGCGCTCGGCTACAGCCAGCTGCCGGCAAGCCTCGATCACGCACTCGCGCTCATGGAGGAGTCGGAGCTCGTCGCCGAGACGCTCGGTGAGCAGGTGTTCAACTTCGTGTTGCTGAATAAGCGCCAGGAATGGCGCGACTATCGCGCCCAGGTGACGCCGTTCGAGCTGCAGAGCAACCTGGAGATGCTGTAACAGCCCCTCTGATGAGAATGGCAACGCTCACCGACCTCGCGCGGCTCGGGTTCGCCGAACTCGATCAGGCCACAGCGCTGCTCGCCGAGCTCGAGCTCATCCGGCCGGTCACCGACCTGCTGCCGCTGTTTGCAGACGCCGCAGACTCCGACCAGGCGCTGCGGATGCTCGCGGCCCTGCTGCGCCGCTGGCCGTCCGAGACGGGCAACATACTCGACGACGCGGAGTCCGCGCGCCGCCTGGTCCGCATCCTCGGCGCATCGTCGGGTCTCGCCGAATTCCTTCTGCGCCGACCGGAGGAGCTGGTCGCCCTGTCGACGGCGTTGGTGCGACCGTTGGAGGCCGCCGAGTATCGCTCCGATTTGCTCGAGTCGGTGCGGGATGTTCCCGGTGAAGAGAAGGCGTGGACGGCGCTTCGGGTGCGATATCGCCGTCACCTCGTGCGGCTCGCCGCGTTCGATCTCGGCCAGACCGATCCGCTGGCCGCACTCGATCTCGTCGCTGCGGCCCTCTCCGATCTCGCGGCCGCGGCACTGGACGCGTCACTCGAGGTTGCGCGTCGCACGTCAGCTTCGCCTCCCGAGGAGGTCGCTGCGACGAAGCTGGCGATCATGGGCATGGGCAAGGCGGGTGCGCGAGAACTCAACTACGTGAGCGACGTGGACGTCATCTTCGTGGGCGAAGGCTCGGTGGAGATCGCGACCCGGCTCGCCATGGCCACGATGCGCGGCATCCACGAGGCGTCGATGGAACCGCCGCTCTGGGAGGTGGACGCGAACCTGCGGCCGGAGGGGAAGGACGGAGCGCTGGTTCGAACGCTCGAGTCGCACATCGCGTACTACGACCGCTGGGCGAAGAGCTGGGAGTTCCAGGCACTTCTGAAGGCACGACCACTGGCCGGAGACCTCGAACTGGGTGGTCGCTACGTCGAGGCGATCGCCCCCAAGGTGTGGAGCAGCGCGTCGCGCGAGGGTTTCGTCGAGGGCGTGCAGCGGATGCGCGAGCGGGTCACCGACAACATCCCGGCCGACGAGTTGGACTACCAGTTGAAGCTGGGGCCCGGGGGACTCCGCGACATCGAATTCACCATCCAGCTGCTGCAGCTGGTGCACGGCCAGACCGATCCAGAGGTACGGCAGGGTGCAACCCTGCCCGCGCTGCGGGCCCTCGCCGAGCAGGGATACATCGGCAGGGTCGAGTCGGCCGAGTTCGCACGCGACTATCGCTTTCTGAGGTTGCTCGAACACCGGCTGCAGCTGCGCGAACTCAAGCGAACCCATCTCATGCCGAGTGACCCTGACGCGGTGCGGATCCTGGCTCGCGCGAGTGGGATCGCATCGAGCTCCGCCGACCTCATCGAGCAGTGGACGCGCACCAAGCACGAGGTGCGCAGCCTGCACGAGCGTCTCTTCTATCGTCCGCTGCTGTCCGCCGTCGCCGCTCTGCCGGAAGACGGCATGATGCTTACCAGCGTGCAGGCCGAGGCGCGCCTCGCGGCCATCGGTTTCCGCGACCCGCACGGCGCTCTCGCGCACATCGCGGCGCTCACCGGTGGGGTGTCGAGGCGGGCCACGATCCAGCGCCACCTGCTGCCGGTGATGCTGCAGTGGTTCGCCTCGGGTGCTGACCCGGATTATGGGCTGCTGGCGTTCCGCAAGCTCAGCGAAGACCTGGGGGAGTCGTACTGGTTCCTCAGGATGCTGCGCGACTCATCCGGCGCGGCACAGCGGCTCACGCAGGTTCTGTCCGGTTCACGATTCGTCGGAACCCTGCTCGAGCGCATCCCGGAGGCCGCCGCCTGGTTCGAGAACGAAGAGGAGTTGCGCCCTCGCTCGCGTGAGGCGCTTCTCGAGGAAGCCGCAGCGACCGTCGCCCGGCACGAGGATGACGCGGCTGCGGCACTGGCCCTCCGCACGGCTCGGCGCCGGGAGGTGCTGAGACTCGCAATCGGGGCGATTCTCGGGCAGGTGAACGTCGAAGAGCTGGGCGACGCCCTGGCCGACGTCACTACGGCACTACTGTCTGGCGTTCTCGCCATCGTGCACAGGCCGGGCGACGGAATCGAATTCGCGATCATCGCCATGGGTCGTTTCGGCGGGCGCGAGCTGGGCTTCGGGTCCGACGCCGATGTGATGTACGTCTACCGCGCCACGACGGCATCCGGGGAGGAGGCGCAGGCCCGGGCCGAGATGATCGTGGCGTTCCTGCTCCGGTACACCGAAGACCTGCGGCTGCCACTCGACCTCGACATCAACCTGCGGCCGGAGGGAAAGAACGGTGCAGTCGTGCGCTCGCTCGACTCGTACGGGGCCTACTACCGGCGCTGGTCGCTCACCTGGGAGGCGCAGGCGCTGTTGAGAGCACGCGGCGCGGTGGGAGACGCCGCGTTGCTGCGCGACTTCGAAACCCTGGCGGACAGCGTGCGCTTTCCCCACAACATCCCGCTGAACGACGTGCGCGAGGTGCGGCGGATCAAGGCGCGGGTGGAGTCAGAGCGGCTGCCCCAGGCGGCCGATCCTTCACGGCATCTCAAACTGGGTCGCGGCTCGCTCAGCGACGTCGAGTGGTTCGTGCAGCTCATCCAGCTGCAGCACGGCGCAGAGATCGCGGGCCTTCGCACGACGTCGACGTTGCGGGCGCTCGAGGTCGCTCGCAAGGAGGGGTTCGTGACCACCGTCGAGGCACGCAAACTGCGGGATGCCTGGATTCTCGCGTCGCGCGCGCGCAGTGCCATGACGCTGTGGACCGCACGCACAGCAGATGTACTGCCGACCGACCGCCAACAACTGGAGGGCGTCGCCCGCGTGCTGGAGTACCCGCCGGGGTCGGCGAGCCGGCTCGAGGAGGACTACCTCCGGGTCACTCGTCTGGCCCGTGCGGTGTTCGAGAAGCGCTTCTACGGCTGACATTGCCGACACGCGCGCTGATACTGAGAGTTAACCTTCCGTTCGCTGTGGAGGCAACCTCGACATCCGCCATTCGCGGCGGGGCAACCGTCGCTTAAGGGCGTGCGCGCATTCTTGGCGTCATGGCAGGGCTTACGAGTTTCGATGAACGGCACGGCGACGGGGCTGCACGCCCTGCAATCAGCGTGATCGGCACCGGTTACCTGGGTGCGACCCATGCCGCAGCAATGGCCGAGATGGGCTTCGATGTGATCGGAGTGGATGTCGACCCGGCGAAGGTGGCCGCGCTCAGCGCCGGCATCATCCCGTTCTTCGAACCCGGATTGCCGGAACTGCTGCAGAAGCATGTCGCATCCGGGCGCCTGCGGTTCACGACCGATCTGGCCGAGGCAACGGCGCTCTCCGATGTTCACTTCATCTGTGTGGGCACGCCGCAGCAGCGCGGCAGCAACGCGGCCGACCTGCGCTTTGTCGACACCGCCGTCGAGCAGGTAGCGCGTGCTCTCACGCATGACGGCGTAATCGTAGGCAAATCGACGGTGCCCGTCGGGACTGCCGCTCGGCTTCAGCGCCTTGTCTCCCTGCTGGCTCCGGCGGGCATCGACGCCGAACTGGCCTGGAATCCCGAGTTCCTGCGGGAGGGCAAGGCCGTCGGGGACACTCTTCACCCCGACCGCATTGTGCTCGGCGGCGCGAGCGAACGGTCGGAAGCGCTGCTCCGCATGGTCTACGCCGCGCCGATCGCCGAGGGCACCCCTGTGGTCGTGTGCGACCTGCCGACCGCGGAGCTGGTCAAGGTGAGCGCGAACGCTTTTCTCGCCACGAAGATCTCCTTTATCAACTCGATCTCCGAGCTCTGCGACCTGGCCGGCGCCGACGTGTCCGTGCTCGCTGATGCACTCGGTCACGATGTGCGCATCGGCCGCCAGTTCTTGAACGCGGGACTCGGCTTCGGTGGCGGATGCCTGCCGAAGGACATCAGGGCGTTGATGTTCCGCGCCACCGAGCTCGGGGCGCACAGCGCGGCCTCGCTGCTGCAACAGGTCGACGAGATCAACATGGGACGTCGCCAGCGCATCATCGAGCAGGCCGTCGAGGCGCTCGGAGGCTCGGTGCTCAACCGGCGCATCGGCGTGCTCGGAGCGGCGTTCAAGCCCAATACCGACGACGTGCGCGACTCCCCGGCGCTGAACGTCGCAGCGGCGCTCCACTTGCGTGGCGCCCAGGTGGTGGTCTACGACCCCGAGGCGATGGACACCGCCCGCCGACTGTTCCCCACGCTCTCCTACGGCGAGTCGATGACCGACGCCGCACGCGGCGCCGACCTGGTTCTCGTGCTCACCGAGTGGACTGAATTCATCGAGGCGGATGCCGCTGAGCTCGCCTCCTTCGCAACATCCACGCTGATCATCGACGGCCGCAACTGCCTGGATCGCGCGGCCTGGGAATCGGCGGGCTGGATTTTTCCGCAGACGCCGGCCGCGGTCGATGCCCAGCAACAGGAGATCGTCGGATCGAGAACGACACGCGCGCGAAACATCCCCGCCATAGCGGCTTCGTAGATTGGGCGCACCGGATTCCGCACCCGTCGCGGAATCGAAGCCTGCGTAAGGGGTAGTCATGAGTGGAAACAGCGTCCGACTCCAAGCCATCACGGACGTCGAGGCCTACGTGCCTCCCGCCGTGAGCTTCGATGTCAATGAAACCCCCGGCGAGATCTACGGCGAGAACGTCTTCAACAAAGAGGTCATGCTGAAGCGGCTCCCGAAGTCCGTATACAAGTCGGTGATGTCCACGATCGAGCATGGCGCCACGCTCGACCCGCTGGTGGCGGATGCCGTGGCCTCCGCCATGAAGGATTGGGCGCTGGAGAAGGGCGCCACCCATTACGCCCACGTCTTCTACCCGCTCACCGGGCTCACGGCCGAGAAGCATGACAGCTTCTTCGAGCCGGTCTCCGATGGTTCGGCCCTGGCCGAGTTCGCCGGCAAGACCCTCGTGCAGGGCGAGCCCGACGCCTCGAGCTTCCCGAACGGGGGGCTGCGCAACACCTTCGAGGCTCGCGGCTACACCGGCTGGGACGTCACCAGCCCCGCCTACGTACTGGAGAACCCGAACGGCAACACCCTCTGCATCCCGACGGTCTTCGTCTCGATGACCGGTGAGGCCCTCGACCACAGGACGCCGCTGCTGCGATCGCAGAAGGCGATGGGGGAGCAGGCCGAGCGCATCCTCAAGATGTTCGGCCACGAGAACCTCAACCATGTCGTCTCGTTCTGCGGCCCCGAGCAGGAGTACTTCCTGGTCGACCGTCACTTCTTCCTCGCCCGCCCCGACCTACTGAACGCCGGCCGCACGCTGTTCGGTGCGAAGCCGCCCAAGGGCCAGGAGTTCGACGACCACTACTTCGGCGCCATCCCGGAGCGTGTGCTCGGCTTCATGATGGACACCGAGCGTGAGCTGTTCAAGCTCGGCATCCCGGCGAAGACCCGTCACAACGAGGTCGCGCCCGGCCAGTTCGAGATCGCGCCGATGTTCGAGCGTGGCAACATCGCCGCCGACCACCAGCAGCTGCTCATGACGACCTTTAAGACGATCGCCAAGAAGCACGGCATGGAATGCCTGTTCCACGAGAAGCCGTTCCAGGGCGTCAACGGGTCGGGCAAGCACGTGAACTTCTCGCTCGGCAACAACGAGCTGGGCAGCCTGTTCGTGCCCGGCGATAACCCGCACGACAACGCCCAGTTCCTGGTGTTCTGTGCCGCCGTCATCCGGGCCGTGCACCTGTACGGAGGACTGCTGCGGGCATCCGTCGCATCGGCCTCGAACGATCACCGCCTCGGTGCGAACGAGGCGCCGCCGGCCATCATCTCGATCTTCCTCGGCGACCAGCTCGCCGACATCTTCGACCAGATCGCCAAGGGCTCCCTCAAGACCTCGAAGGGTCGCGGCACGATGAAGATCGGCGTCGATACCCTGCCCGTGCTTCCCACCGACCCGGGCGATCGCAACCGCACCAGCCCGTTCGCCTTCACCGGCAACCGGTTCGAGTTCCGCGCACCGGGTTCGCTGCAGACTGTGGCGGCTCCGATGGTGACGATCAACACGATCATGGCCGACTCGCTCGACTACTGCGCGAACGAGCTCGACGCGGCGGTGGCCAAGGGCACCGACTTCGATGAGGCCGTGCAGGCGCTCCTCACCCAAATCATCACCGAGCACGGTGACGTCGTGTTCAACGGCGACGGGTACTCGGCCGAGTGGCCGATCGAGGCGAAGAAGCGCGGTCTGCTGAACCTGAAGACCACGCTCGACGCGCTGCCCGAACTGATCAGCGAGCCGGCCATGGCGTTGTTCGAGAAGTACAAGGTCTTCAACCGTCGCGAGATGCACTCCCGCTACGAGATCGGGCTGGAGCAGTACATCCTTACGATCGGTGTCGAGGCGCGGCTCACGCTCGAGATGGGAGCGACCGTCGTGCTTCCGGCCGCCGTGCGCTACCAGACCGAGCTCGCCGCCAACGTGGCCGCTCTCGGCGCAGCGGGGGTCGAGGCCGACAAAGGCTCGCTCACCGAGGTGAGCGGACCGATCGCCGACCTGAAGAAGGCGCTCGCGACCCTGAAAGATGCGCTTGCGGCAGACACCGGACACGAGGCTCTCGGTGAGGCCGAGCACGCCCGTGACTCGCTCCTGCCGGCGATGAGCGCGGTTCGGGCCGCTGCCGACGTGCTCGAGGAGATCGTGGCCGACGACCTGTGGCCGCTTCCCACCTACCAGGAGATGCTCTACATGCTGTAGCGCTGCATCCGCAGAACGGCCGGTCCGAGTCTCTCGGGCCGGCCGTAATTGCGTGGCGGGAGTTGTGCCGGCGTGGCTGGGCTGTGCCCGGCGTGGCGGGAGTTGTGCCCACGTGGCGGGGGATACGCCACTTCGCCGATTCTCGCGGCGGTCGTGTGACCGCATGGCGGGAGGCGTGCCTCCCGCCACGACGTGCTGTGTGCGCCGCGAGCCGGCGTAACCCCCGCCACGACGTGCTGTGTGCACCGCGAGCCGGCGTATCTCCCGCCACGAGGAGATCCGCGCGCAAAAGAAGGCCGGCCCCGACGGGACCGGCCTTCTTTCGTTGGACTACTTACACGCCGAAGTACAGCTCATACTCGAACGGGTGCGGACGCTGCGCGGCGGGGATGATCTCCTTCTCGCGCTTGTAGGCGACCCAGGTCTCGATGAGGTCCTCGGTGAAGACGCCACCGGCGGTGAGGAAGTCGTGGTCGGCCTCCAGCGCGCGCAGGGCCTCCTCGAGGGATGCCGGAACCTGGGGGATGTTCTTGGCCTCCTCGGGCGGCAACTCGTAGAGGTCCTTGTCGACCGGCTCGTGCGGCTCGATGCGGTTCTTGATTCCGTCGAGACCTGCCATCATCTGCGCCGCGAATGCGAGGTACGGGTTGCCGGAGGCGTCGGGCGCGCGGAACTCGATGCGCTTCGCCTTCGGGTTGGTACCGGTGATCGGGATGCGGATGGACGCCGAGCGGTTACCGGCCGAGTAGACCAGGTTGACGGGCGCCTCGAAGCCGGGAACCAGGCGGTGGTACGAGTTGAGCGTCGGGTTCGTGAAGGCGAGCACCGCGGGAGCGTGCTTGAGCAGTCCGCCGATGTACCAGCGCGCGATGTCGCTCAGTCCGCCGTAGCCCGACTCGTCATAGAACAGCGGCTTGCCGTCACTCCACAGCGACTGGTGGGTGTGCATGCCCGAGCCGTTGTCGCCGAACAGCGGCTTCGGCATGAAGGTCGCGACCTTGCCCCACTCGTTCGCCGTGTTCTTGACGATGTACTTGAACTTCAGGATGTCGTCGGCCGCGTGCACCATCGTGTCGAAACGGTAGTTGATCTCCGCCTGGCCGCCGGTGCCCACCTCGTGGTGTGCGCGCTCCAGGATGAGGCCGGCGTCGATCAGGTTGAGGCTGATCGCGTCACGCAGGTCGGCCTGCTTGTCGACCGGGCTGACCGGGAAGTAGCCGCCCTTATAGGGAGTCTTGTTGGCGAGGTTTCCGCCCTCCTCCTCGCGCCCCGAGTTCCAGGCGCCCTCCTCGGAGTCGACGAAGTAGCTGCTCGAGTTCTGCTTCACTTCGTAGCGCACGTCGTCGAAGATGTAGAACTCCGCCTCGGGCGCGAAGAATGCGGTGTCGGCGATGCCGGTCGACTCCAGGTACTTCTCCGCCTTCTTTGCCACCTGGCGCGGGTCGCGGCCGTAGATCTCGCCGTTACGCGGGTTGTAGATGTCGAAGATCATGATGAGCGTCTTCTCGGTGCGGAACTGGTCGACGTATGCGGTCGACACGTCAGGGATGAGCTGCATGTCCGACTCGTGGATCGACGCGAACCCGCGGATCGATGAGCCGTCGAACAGCTGCCCGACAGAGAAGAACTCTTCGTCGACGGTGGAGGCCGGGATGTTGAAGTGCTGCTGCACACCCGGGAGGTCCGTGAAGCGGATATCAAGGAACTTGATGTCCTCGTCCTTGATGAACTTCAGGACCTCTGAAGAATCCTTGAACATGTGGGGTACTCCAATGAGCTTGGTACACGAAAGACCGAGGAGACGGCCGATTAAACGCTAAGTCAGGGCCGTTTCGAGGCAGTGTCCCCATTGTTTCGCGCATGTTACGGTCCGGTATCGCCCGTAGAATTCATGACATGGCGGATGCGGGGGACTGGGCGGGCAAGCGCATCGGGCTCCCCGAGACCGGCCCTCGCTCGATTGCGAGATTCGGCAGGCGGCTCGGGGCGATCGCCATCGACTGGGCGCTTGCCGTCATCCTCTCGATCGCGTTCTTCCACTACGACCCGTGGGCGACTCTGGCGATCTTCGCGGTCGAGCAGGTCTTGTTCATCGCGTTGCTGAGCGGCAGTGTCGGCCAGCTCATTCTCGGCATGCGCGTCGTGCCGCTGAAGACCGGCTGGGTCGGCGTGTGGCGCCCGGCCGTGCGCACAGTGCTGCTGTGCCTGGTGATTCCGGCGGCGATCTGGGACAAGGACCAGCGCGGGTTGCACGACAAGGTTGCCGGAACGGTCCTGGTCAGGAAGTAAAAGCGGGTCGAGCTTGTCGAGACCTCACGAAGACGTAGCTCGCTGGTGAGATTTCGACACACTCAATCCGCTTTGCCGGTCAGCGCGGTCGGGCCGAACGCACCTTCGTTGGGTCGATGCCCTTCGGGATCGGCAGGGTGTTCTTGCCGAGAGAGGACAGGCGGCTGCTCACCGCGTAGATCTCGGCCTTGGTGAGGTTGCGCTTGAAGCGGTTCATGCGGCCGGCGAGCTTGTGCAGCGGAACGGCGTCCGGATCCGGGCCGACGTTAAGAAAATGCACGGCGACGTTCGGAAGGATGCGGGCGACCCTGCGGCGTTCCTCGTCGAGCATCTTCTGGGTGCGGGAGCGAGGTCCTTCGCCGATGAGCACGACACCGCCATTGCCGACCGCGCGATAGACCGCATCCTGGGTCTTCGGGCTGACGGCGACGGGCATCTCGCTTGCGGTCCAACCGCGGCGGAGCGACGATTTCAGAACGGCGCCGACAGCACCCGGCTGGCCCTCGATCTGGCTGTATGCGGCCTTCTCGGCCAGCCTTCCGAGCACGATCAGGAAGATCAGTACGCCACCCAGGACGCCGGCGACGATCCAGAGCAGGAAGCCGAAGAGATTGTCGCTCGCGAGGATGAAGCCCGCAATGACGCCGACCAGGACCGGCCCGACGAAAGAGAGGATGAACCACCAGATGGCAGTGGAGTCGTAGCGCCGGGTCATGTTGAAGACCTGGAGCATCTGCTTCAGGCGCCCGGGCTCTTTGGTCTTGACGGGCGTGCTCTGCGTTCTGGCCATGGTCCCTAGGATACCGGCCCTTCAGCGCGGACCCTACTCATTACACCGCCTGGGCGAAGCCGAGTGACGCGTCGGCGAGGTGGCGCAGCTGCTCGGGCACCTCGCGGCCCTTCGCCTGCATCGACTGGGCCCACAGCCGACCCGCGCGATACGAGGACCGAACCAGAGGCCCGGCCAGAACTCCCAGGAACCCGATCTCTTCGGCCTCTTCCCTGATCTCCACGAACTCTTCGGGCCGAACCCAGCGCGCCACTGGCAGGTGCTTCGCGCTCGGGCGCAGGTACTGAGTCACCGTGATGATGTCGGTGCCGGCGTCGTGCAGGTCGTGGAGCGCCTGACTGATCTCTGCCCGCTCCTCGCCCATGCCGAGAATGAGGTTGGACTTGGTGATGAGGCCCGCGTTCCGACCCTGGGTGAGCACGTCGAGCGATCGCTCGTACCGGAAGGCCGGGCGGATCCGCTTGAAGATGCGCGGAACCGTCTCCACGTTGTGAGCGAACACCTCGGGTCGCGATGAGAACACCTCGGCCAGCAGGTCGGGATTGCCGGAGAAATCGGTGGCGAGGATCTCGACTCCTGTGCCGGGGGACTGGGCGTGGATCTGCCGCACCGTCTCGGCGTGCAGCCAGGCGCCCTCATCGGGCAGGTCGTCCCGTGCTACGCCCGTGACTGTGGCGTATCGGAGGTTCATCGCGACAACGGACTCGGCGACCCGGCGGGGCTCGTCGGTGTCATAGTCCGCGGGCTTTCCCGTGTCGATCTGGCAGAAATCGCAGCGCCGCGTGCACTGCGATCCTCCGATGAGGAAGGTGGCCTCGCGGTCCTCCCAGCACTCGAAGATGTTCGGGCAGGCGGCCTCCTGGCAGACTGTGTGCAGATTCTCGCTCTTGACGAGCTGTTGGAGCTGCATGAACTCCGGCCCCATTTTCGCGCGGGTCTTGATCCACTCGGGCTTGCGCTCGATCGGGGTCTCGGCGTTGCGGACTTCGATGCGCAGCATCCTGCGCCCTTCGGGGGGTGCGACGGTCATGATGCGGTGACTCCGGTCACGAGAGAGAAGTGCTTTTGAATGAGGGGGACGACGTCTTCCGGCGTCACCGTCCTGCCGAGTTGGCGGCTGATGGACGTGACGCCCGCGTCGGGGATGCCGCAGGCGATGATCGACTCGTAGGCATCGAACGCATTGCTGCAGTTGAGGGCGAAGCCGTGCATGGTGACGCCCGAGGCGACGCGGATGCCGATGGCCGCGATCTTGTCGGCCGGCCGATCGTCGTGGCTGATCCAGACGCCGGAGCGCCCTTCTACTCGACCGGAATCGACCCCGAGCTCGGCAAGGACGTCGATCAGCATGCCTTCGAGTCGTCGCACGTATCCGACCACATCGATCGGGTCGGGAAGATGCAGGATCGGATACCCCACCAGTTGGCCGGGTCCGTGCCAGGTGATTTTGCCCCCGCGGTCGACGTCGATGACCGGCGTGCCGTCCTGGGGGCGTTCGGAATCCTCCGTGCGTTTGCCGGCCGTATAGACCGACGGGTGCTCGAGGAGGATGACCGTGTCGGGGGAAGAACCCTCGACAACGGCGCGATGGGTTGCGCGTTGCAGCTCTAAAGCTGTCATGTACGGCACGGAGTTGGCGCTTAGCCCCGTGACGACGTAGTCGACCACAGAACAACTCTAACTCCTCCTCCACAGGGTATTTGTGCGAACCTCGACCACCGTCGGCAGATCGGACGCGCCGCGACGGTCACATACGGCGGAGGATCGCGACGTGGACAGAATCGGTGGGTATCGGCTGGTGCGCAAGCTCGGCGAGGGCGACCGCGCGACGGTGTGGCTCGGGCACGCCGGGGAGGAGTCGGGGGCGTCTGCAACTCCTCAGACCGCGGCGCTCAAGGTGTACCGAGAACACAGCAGGGTGGCGGACATCGACCGGGAGATCGAGGCGCTCTCCCGAGCGTCGTCGGCCCATCTGGTGGAACTGACGGACATCGCGACAGCGCCGGACGGGCGGCCGTGTCTCGCTCTCCGTCGCATCGATGGTCCGCCGCTCGAGCGGGTGCTCGCGCGCCGCAGCTCGCTCTCGGCGGGGGAGGTCGTGACCGCGCTTGCCCCCGTCACGGCCGCTCTCGCCGAGCTGCACCGGGTGGGTGTCGGGCACGGTGGCGTCTCGCCGAGGTCGATAGTGCTCGACCAGCGTGGTGCACCGGTTCTCGCCGGCTTCGGTCGGGCACGGGTGGTTGGATCGCTGCCGGAAGACCGGGCCCTGCACAGCCTCACGCCGGCCGCGCGCGACGACGAACCGCTGCTCTGTGCCGATGTTCGTGACCTCACAATGCTCATCGGTGAACTGCTCGACAGGTGCCCGACAGATGCCGGTGTTCGTGACCTGCGCGAGTGGCTCGACGCGGTGCAGCCGGTCTCCGGTGCACTTCCCGCGATCGCCGATCGGTTGTTCGACCTCGCCCCGGCAACGCCGCTGCGGGTCGAACAACCGGCGGCGGTTGCTCGCGTCGCGTTTCCCTCGCGGGCGATGACGGCTTCGATCTCGGACGACCTAACCCAACCGATGGTCGCCGCCGGCTGGCTCGACGACAGCCCGATGACGATTGCCCAGCGTGCCGTTCGTCGACGGGTGGGCGAGCTGGTGAGAACCGTCCGGAAACCCGTGTGGGTAGCCGGCGCCATCGGTCTCGGCGCCCTGGTGGTCGCGTTCGCGGTCATCCCGTCGGTGGGGACCGCGCGGGGTGTGCCGCCGATCGCATCGACGCTGCCCTCCGCATCGGCGACCGGGGCCCTGCGGTCCGGCGACACGGACGAGACCGCGGAGACAGCGGCGGCACTCTCCGGGGACGATCCTGTCGCTGCCACGACAGCGCTCGTCTTCGAGCGCGCGTCGTGCATTGCCGAACGATCGGTTGGATGCCTCGCCACGGTCGAACAAGCAGGTTCCGCTGCGCTCGAGGCCGACAGCTACTTTCTGCGCCAGCTCCAGGCGGGCGGCACCATCAAAGATCGACGACTCGACGGCTCGCAGCCGACCCTGGTGCAGCGGCTCGGTGACTCCGCGATCGTCGGGCTGGGCGCGCAGACCGCGCCCGGCAGCTACGCGGCGTCGGTACTCGTCGTGCGGGTCGATGCGGGATGGCGCATCCGCGACCTCACGACCGGCACCAGTGGTTGAGGCCGGCTGCACGGGTGCAGCGAGCGGTTATCAGATTCCGAGGTTGCCCACGAAGTCGCCGCCCTCGAGGCGGTTCTTGACCGCAACGAGGAATCGTGCTGCATCCGCCCCATCGACGATGCGGTGGTCGTACGACAGCGCGAGGTAGACGGTGGAGCGGATCGCGATCGCGTCGAGGCCGTTGTCGGTGACGACGACGGGCTTCTTCGTGACGATGCCCGTGCCGAGGATGGCCGACTGCGGAAGGAAGACGATCGGCGTGTCGAACAGCGCACCGCGGGAACCGGTGTTGGTGAGCGTGAAGGTACCGCCGGCAAGCTCGTCTGGCTTCAGCTTGTTGTCGCGGGTGCGCTCGGCGAGATCCGAGATCTGCGCGGCAAGGCCGGCGATGTCGAGCGAGCTGGCGTCGCGGATGACGGGCGTGAGCAGTCCACGCTCGGTGTCGACCGCGATCGAGATGTTCTCCTGCGGCGGGTACACGATGGTGTCACCGTCGATCGTCGCGTTGACGATCGGGTAGGCCTTCAGCGCCTCGGCAGCGGCCAGCGCGAAGAACGGCAGGAAGCTGAGCTTCTGCCCGGTCTTAGCCTGGAAGTCGGCCTTGACCCTGTCGCGGAAGTTGGCCACGAGCGTGACATCGACCTCGACGACCGAGGTGAGCTGGGCCGAGGTCTGCATCGAGATGACCGCGCGCTCGGCGATCACCTTGCGCAGGCGCGACATCGGTACGCTCGTGCCGCGCAACGGCGAGGTGGCGAGCGGGGCGGCGGCAGCCGGGGTCGGGGCGGACGTGGTGGTTGCGGCGTTGATCGGGGCGGCCGACAGGATGTCTTCCTTGCGGATGCGTCCACCGACGCCCGAACCCGAGATGGTCGAGAGGTCGATGCCCTTCTCGTTGGCAAGCTTGCGGACCAGCGGAGTCACGTAACCGGCGTTGGAGTCAGTGGCTGCGGCAGGTGCAGGAGCGGCGGCTGCTGGAGCGGGAGCGGCGGGCACGGCAGCCGCGGGCGCGGCCACTGTCGGCACCGGGGCTGCGACCGGGGCAACCGGTTCAGGTGCCGCGGGCGCCGCTGCGACGGGCTCAGGCACTGCGACGGGCTCGGGTGCCGCGACGGGCTCAGCAGCGACGGGCACAGCAGCGACGGGCACAGGTGCGGCAACGGGCTCGGGTGCGGCGACGGGTTCAGCAGCAGCAGGCGCGGGAGCCGCGGGAGCGGCGGCAGCACCGGATCCGTCACCGATCGTGACCAGCGGGGTGCCGACCTCGACGGTCTCGTCCTCGGCGACCAGGATGGCCTCGATCACACCGGCGATGGGCGAAGGGATCTCGGTGTCGACCTTGTCCGTCGAGACCTCGAGCAGTGGCTCGTCGACCTCCACGCGGTCGCCGACGTTCTTCAGCCAGCGGGTCACCGTGCCCTCGGTGACACTCTCTCCGAGTGCCGGGAGGTTGACGGATTCGCTCATCAGTGGTGCTCCTTATGCGGGTTCAGTGTGGTTCTAATTCTAGATATCGGGTGTTACATCACGTGGAGCGGTTTGCCTGCCAGGTAGAGGAACGCTTCGCCGAGGGCTTCGTCCTGCGTGGGGTGCGCGTGGATGAAGGGGGCGATGTCTTCCGGGTAGGCCTCCCAGTTCACAACGAGTTGCGCTTCGCCGATCAGTTCGCCGACTCGCGCACCGATCATGTGCATGCCGAGCACCGGTCCGTCGTTCAGACGGACGACTTTCACAGACCCGGAGGTGCCGATGATGTGGCTCTTGCCGTTGCCGGCGAGGTTGTAGTCGTAGCTGGTGATCTTGTCTGCGCCGTACTGCTCGACGGCCTTCGCCTCGGACAGGCCGACGGACGCGACCTCGGGGTCGGAGTATGTGACCTTCGGGATGTGGCTGTCCGGGACCACGATCGGGTTCAGGCCGGCGATCTCCTCGACCACGAAGATGCCCTGCTGGAAGCCGCGGTGCGCGAGCTGCAGGCCGGGAACGATGTCGCCGACGGCGTACACGTTCGGCACGTTGGTGGCGAGGCGCTCGTTGGTGAGCACGAAGCCGCGGTCCATGGCGATACCCGCCTCCTCGTAACCGAGGTTGGCGGTGGCGGGGCCGCGACCGACGGCAACGAGCAGCAGCTCGGCTTCGAACGTCTGGCCGTCTTCGAGAGTGACGACGACGCCCTCATCGTTCTGGGTGACCGACTGGAAGCGCACGCCGAGACTGAAGTTGATGCCGCGCTTGCGGAAGGCGCGCTCGAACTGCTTGCTGATCGACTCGTCCTCGTTCGGCACCAGGTGCGGCAGGGCCTCGATGATCTGCACCTCGGCGCCCCACGACTTCCAGACGCTCGAGAACTCGACGCCGATGACACCGCCGCCGAGGATCGCGACCTTCTTCGGAACGAAGTCGAGCTGCAGCGCCTCCTCGGAGGTGATCACCCGTCCACCGATTTCGAGGCCGGGCAGCGAACGTGAGTACGAGCCGCTGGCAAGGATGACGTTCTTACCGATGAGGGTCTGGTCGCCCACCTGCACCGAGTTGGGCGACGCGAGTCGGCCTTCGCCCTCGACAACGGTGATGCCGCGGGCTTTGATCAGTCCCTGCAGGCCCTTGTACTTGCTAGAGACGATGCCTTCGCGGTACGCGGTCACCGCCGCGATGTCGATGCCCTCGAAGGTGGCGTTCACGCCGTACTTGGCGGACTCGCGGGCGACATCCGCAACCTCGGCCGCGTGGAGCAGCGCCTTGGTCGGGATGCAGCCGACGTGCAGGCAGGTTCCGCCGAGTTTGTTCTTCTCGACGAGTGCCACACTGAATCCGAGTTCACTGGCGCGCAACGCTGCGGCGTAACCGCCGCTGCCGGCCCCGAGGATCACGATGTCAAAATTCTGCTCGGACAAGCCAGCGGCTCCCTCATGTGGACGATGCGGCTCGATGTTTTCGCGCCCTGAAAACCTTACTACTTGCGCGAAATGTCCTCGGTCATTGTAAGCAGTGCGCGAACAGCGACACCGGTGGGTCCTTTACCGGTGTAGCCATACGGTGAGCCGGTGTTATTGGAGGGCCCGGCGATATCCAGGTGCGCCCAGGGAATGCGTTCACCCGACTCATCTGCACCGACGAACTCCTGCAGGAAGACGCCGGCGAGCAGCATGCCTGCCGCGGTGCTCCCGATCTTCGCGTTGGCGATGTCGGCAACGTCGGAGTTGATGAGGCTGCGCAGTTCACCGGGCAGCGGCATGGGCCAGAAGGTCTCGCCCGAGCGACCTGCGGCATCAACCAGTTGTTCCACGAGTTCGTCATCGCCCATCACTCCGGAGTAGCGATCACCCAGTGCGACACGTTGCGCGCCGGTGAGCGTCGCAACATCGATGATGGCGTCTGGGTACTCTTCGCTCGCGGCGACGATGCCATCGGCGAGCACCAGCCGTCCCTCAGCATCGGTGTTGAGCACCTCCACCGTGCGGCCGCCGCGGATTCGCAGCACGTCGTTCGGGCGCACGGCCGACCCCGACGGCATGTTCTCGGCGATGCAGAGCCAGGCGGTGAGCCGGATCGGCAGTGCGAGCTTGGACGCGGCGAGCACGACCGCCATCACGGTTGCGGCACCGGTCATGTCGTACTTCATCCCGACCATCGATGCCGGCGGCTTGAGCGACAGCCCTCCCGTGTCGAAGGTGATGCCTTTGCCGACGAAGGCGACGTGTTTCGATGCACCTTCCGGTGCGTAGCGCACGACGACCAGGCGGGGCGGCCGAACCGAGCCCTGTCCGACGCCGAGGATGCCGCCGAATCCACCAGCGGCAAGCTCGGCCTCCGCCATCACCTCGACTTCGACGGGCAGGCCGGCCGACAGCTCGAGCACGGCGTCTGCGAAGGTTTCGGGGTAGAGGTGCGAAGGGGGAATGTTGACCAGGTCACGAACGCTGTGCACCGCGGTCGCGACAGCGGTCGCCCGCTCGACGAGGCCGGCGTCCGTCACTTCTGAGTCGACAACCGCCGAGTCGACCAGTGCTGACACGACAGTAATGGTCGAGGCGGGGAGTTTGGTGGCCTCGAGCGAGGCCTGGCGGAACTCGGTAAACGAATAGGCACCGATCGCCGCACCCTCGAGAACCGCCAAGGTCTCCTCGACTGTCGTGACAGGCAATGCGAGTGCGATGCTCTCGACACCGACGAGTTGGCGCGCCGCGGTTCCGGCCGCATACCTCAGCGAATCAGTCGTTGGTTCACCCGAGCCGATGCCGACCAGGGCGATGCTTGCGGCAGACCCGATGGCCGGGAAGCGACGAACCGTGTCACGCCCGCCCGTGATGCCGACCGCCACCAGAGCCTCGCGGAGCGAGTCGAACTCCGCGCCATCCGCGTGGAGCACCGGGCCCGCATCCGAGCCGGAGACCCCGAGCACCAGAACGTCGACGGCGAGGTCGATCGCGAGGTTGTGGCTGAGTGCGAGAGTCGGGACGGTCATTCCGTTATGGTATCCGCCATGTGCGGCCGCACCCTCGGGCTTGTTCGCTGTGGGCATGATGCCAACCGGCCGGGGACGGCCGTCGGTCCGATCGCCGCCGATAGAGTGAAATCATGCGTGACCCAGAAGGCCTCTACGAACTCAACCACGACGTCGTCGTGCCCGCCGGGCTGCCGCTGATCGCTGCGCTCACCGGCTTCGCCGACGCGGGCTCAGGCGTGAGCCAGCTGAGCGAATACTTCATCGATTCGGTGGACCACCGCGTGGTGGCGACGTTCGACACCGACGAACTGTTCGACTACCGCGCGCGACGGCCCATCATCCAGTTCGACCAGGATCACGTCTCGGACTACACGCCGGCACGACTGGCGCTCTATCTCGGTGCAGACGAGGTGGGCCAGCCTTTCCTGTTCCTCACGGGATTCGAGCCCGACTTCCAGTGGGAGCGATTCTCGTCGGCGGTGATCGGCCTGATCGACCGCTTCGCGGTCAAGACCACCACCTGGATGCACGCGATCCCCATGCCGACTCCGCACACACGGCCGATCGGAGTGACGGTGAGCGGCAACCGGGTGGAGCTGATCGACTCGATGTCCATTTGGAAGCCGACCACGCAGGCGCCGGCCACCGCACTGCATCTCGTGGAATTCCGTCTCCAGAAGCTCGACCACCCGACCGCGGGTTTCGTACTGCTGGTGCCGCACTACCTGGCGGACACCGAGTACCCGGACGCCGCGGTGACGGCACTCGAGAGCATCGGCGCCGCGACGGGGCTCATCTTCCCCACCGACCGCCTGCGCGAAGAAGGACGCGAGTTCATCGCCAAGATCGATGAGCAACTCGCGTCCAACCAGGAACTTGCCCGACTGGTCTCCACTCTGGAGGAGCGACACGACTCCTACATGGCGGGCAACCCGCTTCGATCCCCGCTCACCGATGAGGCAGGCGAGTTGCCGTCCGCGGACGAGATCGCGGCTGAGCTCGAGAACTTCCTCGCGATCCGCCGTGATGGCGAAGACGGGCGTCCGGGCTTCGGACTGGCCTGATCTGAACCGGGCTCCCCATACGCTGGGGGAGTGAACTCGCGGCGCGCCTGGCTGATGTGGGGCGTCGCCGCGTTTGCGTACATGACGGCTGTACTGCAACGCACGTCGATGGGCGTCGCCGGTATCGCGGCGACCCAGCGGTTCGAGGTCTCCGCATCGGTTTTGTCGAGCCTGGCCGTCGTCCAGCTGATCGTCTACGCCGCCCTTCAGGTGCCCGTGGGGATCGTCCTCGACCGATTCGGCCCGAAGGCCCTCATCGCCACCGGTGCCGCAGCGATGCTCGTCGGGCAGGTGCTGCTGGCATTAGCGCCGAACATCGGCCTCGCGATCATCGGAAGGATCCTGGTCGGGGCCGGCGACGCGATGACATTCATCTCGGTGGTGAGGCTTCTCGCCACCTGGTTCAGTGGGCGCACGCTTCCGGTCCTGTCGCAGTGGACGGGTAACATCGGCCAGCTCGGGCAGGTGCTGTCCGCGATCCCGCTCTCGCTGCTGCTGCATTCGCTCGGCTGGACGCCGGCGTTCCTGGCCGGTGCCGGTCTATCCGCGGTGTCCGTCGTCCTGGTCATCGTCGTGCTGGCCGACCGGCACGCGGAGACGCCCGCGGCGTCAGCTACCGGGGGTGCGCTGAAACGGCTGCGGGACGCGCTTTCGCGACCGGGCACACAGCTCGGGTTCTGGTCCCACTTCGTCACCCAGTCGACGGGTACCGTGTTCACCCTGCTCTGGGGTTTCCCCCTGCTGACCGCGGCACTCGGCTACAGCGCAGCCGAGGCCTCCGGTATCCTCACCCTCATCGTGATCACGGGATTCGTCGCCGGACCACTGCTGGGGCTGCTCACCGCTCGCTTCCCCTTGCGACGCTCCAACCTGGTGATCGGGATAGTGGTGCTGCTCGCGGTGCTCTGGACGGCGGTGCTGGCCTGGCCCGGCACACCTCCGACCTGGCTGATCGTGCTGCTGGTGGTGGGGCTGGGCATCGGCGGCCCCGGTTCTCTCATCGGCTTCGACTTCGCGCGCACCTTCAACCCGATGCGCAACCTCGGGTCGGCGAACGGGGTCGTCAACTCCGGCGGCTTCCTCGCGAGCTTCGTGATGATGTACTTGATCGGGCTGGTGCTGGACCTGCTCGATCACGCCAGGGTGGCATCCGGCCACGCCACCGATCTCTATTCCTGGGACTCGTTCCGGATCGCATTGTGCGTGCAATACCTGGTGGTCGGCATGGGCGTCGTATTCCTTATCCGCGCCCGTCGCCGGACCCGCGCGCGGCTGCACGAGGAGGAGGGAATCCAGGTGGCACCGCTCTGGGTTGCCATCGTCAGGTCGAGCAGGCGTCGCCGGTCCGAACCCGATCGCGGACATTAGCCGCCAACGGGCGCATTTGGCAAGGCCTTCTGGTATTCCGTGCAATAATTGACCTAGGACCCTTTCATATCCGTTGGGATCACGAACACCTTCGTTGTGGGCGTGCCACGGACTTGACATGGGTCCTTGTGTTGCCCAAAGACGGTTGCACTAAGCAAGCCAAGAAAGGTGTCACTATGGCTGCCCGCGCCAAGCTCTCCACTACAACGTCGCCCGCGACGGACGAGGTCAATGGCGACCTCGTTGCGCCGGCGACGACGTCCACGCGATCGACCAAAGCTGCTCCGGCCACCAAAGCACCGGCTGCCAAGGCTGCTGCCGCAAAAGCTCCGGCTGCCAAGGCGCCCGCGAAGGCCAAGGCGCCCGCGAAGCGCGGTGCGAGGGCCGCGACCGACGAGTCGGACGACGAGGTCGAGATCGACGAAGCCGATGTCGAGCCGGACGACGACGCAGTGGACGTCGCTGCGGTTGTCGATGTGGTCGTCGTCGATGACGCCGCTGCCGACGACTCCACCGACGAGGCCGCCGAGGAGAAGGACGACGACAAGGAAGACGCAGAGGAACTGCCCGCGGGCGCCCTCGTGCTCTCCCTGGTCGACGACGAAGACGAGGTGCCGGTCTACTCGTCGGCCATCACCGGCGCGACGGCGGACCCGGTCAAGGACTACCTGAAGCAGATCGGAAAGGTCGCGTTGCTGAACGCGGCCGAAGAGGTCGAGCTTGCCATGCGTATCGAAGCCGGCCTGTTCGCCGAGGACAAGCTGTCGCTGATGTCACCGGCCGAACTGAAGTCGCAGCTCGGTCGTGAGCTCGCCTGGGTCGCGAAAGACGGCCAGCGAGCGAAGAGCCACCTGCTCGGCGCGAACCTCCGTCTCGTCGTTTCACTCGCCAAGCGTTACACCGGTCGTGGCATGCAGTTCCTGGACCTCATCCAGGAAGGCAACCTGGGGCTCATCCGCGCCGTCGAGAAATTCGACTACACCAAGGGCTTCAAGTTCTCCACCTATGCCACCTGGTGGATCCGCCAGGCGATCACCCGCGCCATGGCCGACCAGGCGCGCACCATCCGTATTCCGGTGCACATGGTCGAGGTCATCAACAAGCTCGCGCGCGTCCAGCGCCAGATGCTGCAGGACCTCGGTCGCGAACCCACGCCCGAAGAGCTGAGCCGCGAACTCGACATGACGCCCGAGAAGGTCATCGAGGTGCAGAAGTACGGCCGTGAGCCGATCTCCCTCCACACCCCGCTCGGTGAGGATGGCGACAGCGAGTTCGGCGACCTGATCGAAGACACCGAGGCGGTCGTGCCGGCCGACGCTGTCGGCTTCACCATGCTGCAGAAGCAGCTGGAGTCGCTGCTCGACTCGCTCTCCGAGCGCGAGGCGGGCGTGATCCGCATGCGCTTCGGCCTCGGCGACGGAATGCCGAAGACGCTCGACCAGATCGGCGACACCTTCGGCGTGACGCGCGAGCGCATCCGCCAGATCGAGTCGAAGACGATGGCGAAGCTTCGCCACCCGTCCCGGTCGCAGTCGCTGCGCGACTACCTCGAGTAGAGCTCGTCTTGGCCAACAAGCCATACGGGCCGAAGTACTTCGTGCCCGTGGTCGCGGGCAAGGCCGTGCGTGCTGTCGCGAAGATTCGCGGTGGCGGCTCGGCCTTCCCGGGCTACGTCACGACACGGCTCGCCCCGAACTTCCTGCGGGATGTGACCAGCCAGTTCCGCTACGGCATCGTCTACGTGCTCGGAAGCAACGGCAAGTCGACGACAACGCACATGCTCACCGAGGTACTGCGGGGCCACGGGCTCACGGTGTTCACCAACCCCTCGGGTGCGAACCTGCCGCAGGGCATCGCGTCGTCGATCCTCGCCGAGTCGAGCGTCTTCGGCCGGCTGAAAGCCGACATCGGCGTGCTCGAGGTGGACGAGGCCTTCGCGCTCGAGTTCGCCGCGGTAGTCCCGCCGGCGACCGTGCTGGTACTCAACACCCAGGTCGACCAGCTCTACCGTTTCTACGAGACCGAGCGGGTGGCCGACATGATGCTCGACACCGCCGAGCGTGCGAGTGCGCACATCGTCACCAACCGCGAAGACCCCTATCTTTCGAAGATCGCACGCCGCTATGCGGCGGGAGATGCGACCCGGCCCGACATCACCTACTTCGGGGCGACCGAGGCGGTGATCGCCGCCGCTCCCCACGGCCTCTTCAACGCGAAGGATTATCGCGACGCGCACATCACGCTCGAACCCCACGTCGCTCGCGCCGAGCTGGTGGGAACGGACCGCGCGGGGGCGACCATCGACGTGGCCGGCCAGGTGATCGACGTGATCCTGCCGGCGAAGGGGCTGCACTACGGGATCGACGCGGCGGCGGCGCTCGCCACGGCATCCGTCATCCTCGGCGAGGATTTCAGCGGCGAGTCCGCAGCGAAGGCCTTCGCCGCCATGAAGCCGGCATATGGGCGCGGCGAGCTTCTGCAGTTCGGCGAAGAACAGGTCGAGTTCGTCATGTTCAAGAACGCGGCCAGCCTGCAGCTCAACCTCGACGCCCTGCCGGAGCCGCCCGAACAGGTTCTGCTCGCCATCGACGAGGGCACACCGGATATCTCCTGGATCTACGACATCGACTTCGCGGCCCTGGATCACGTCGACGTGATCACCGGTGCGAAGGCCTGGCAGATCGCACTGCGTCTCGAGCACGAGGGAATCCGCATCGGCACCGTCGAACCCGACCTGAAGAAGGCGATCGACATCATGAAGGGCCTCCCGAAGCCGTCATCGGGCCTGAAGACGTGGATCGTCAACTACGAGATCATGATGCTCGCGCGAAAGCAGATCGGCTTCCTCGAACTGGAGAACCAGCGGTGAGCGCGCTCAGCATCCTTCAGCTTTATCCCGACGAGCTCGGCGTCGCTGGCGACCGCGGCAACGTGATGGCCGTACGCGAGCGCCTGCAGCGTTCCGGGCACGAGGTGACCATCGTCGAGCACGTCGCGGGCAATAAACTGCCCGGCGCTGCCGACCTTGTGGTCGTCGGCAACGGGCCGCTGTCAGCGATGCGCAATGTGCATGCCGACCTGCTGGCATCCGCCGACACCCTGCGGGGGTACGTCGCCTCCGGCGTTCCGCTCTTCGCCTATGGATCAGGAGCCGAGCTGTTCGGCCACGGCATCACACAGCTGGACGGCAGCGTGATGGACGGCATCGAAATCCTGCCGTTCTCCGCCGAACGCATCCAGACCCGCACGGTGGGCTACGTGCTCACCGAGACGAAATTCGGCGGCCTGGTGGGCTTCGAGGACAACGCGTCGGCCTGGCACCTCGATCGCCCGGCGGACGCGCTGGGCGTGCTTCTCGAGGGCGGTGGCAACAGCGACGGAAATGCCGAGGGTGTGCTGTTCGGCTCCCTCATCGGAACCCAGATCGGGGGACCGGTGCTGCCGCTCAACCCGCTGCTGACCGACGCCATCATCGGCTTCATGGCGGCGAATTCCGGCTTCGACTACGCGCCATCAGCCGAACTGCTCGACCTGGACCGGTACGCCGAACAGGCGCGCGACGTGATCGTGTCGCACGCGAAGCACGTGTTCTCGAGGATCTAGCCGGATGCTGCACTCGGTGCGCATCGACGCGGCCGCCATCTGTGCCAACGCCGGCCTCCTTGCGGCGGCGGGTGACAGGATCGCGGACGTCTCGTTCGACGGCTGGGGTCACGGTGCCCTTGTCTCTGCAGGCGCGGCCCTCGAGGGCGGTGCCACCGGCCTCGCGGTCGCGTCGGACGCGGAGGAGCGGCAGTTGCGCAGCTCGGGCATCACAGCGCCGATCTCGCGCACCGGCAACGGCCCGGACGAACTTTACGGCTGGGTGGCCGGTTTCACTCCCGCCATGCGAGTGACCGCCGAGGTCGTCGGCCTCAAGCCGGTGCAGCCCGGTGACGGGGTGTCGTACGGCTATACGTTTCGCGCGCGCAGCCGCTCGATGCTCGGCATGGTCGGCATCGGCTACGCGGACGGCCTCGACCGGGCAGCGGGCAACGCCGGAGCACTGGTGGTCGGTGGCCGCGAGATGCCCATCGTCGGGCGCGTGGCGATGAACGTGCTGATGGTCGACCTCGGCAGCGAGGTCGTCCCAATCGGAACGACCGCGGAGGTGTTCGGTGAGAGCCGCACCGTGTCCGTGTGGGCGACGGCCATCGGGCGTCGGCCGGAGGAAATAGTGCTCGAGTTCGCGGCTAAAGCAAGCAGAGGGACGAGCCCAGGGGCGAACACAGTGGCGAGCACATGAGCGAGGCGAGGATCGATCTCGCGGCCTACCGCCGCAACCTTGCGACAATCGCGACCAGGGTGGCTCCCGCGAGCGTGATGGCCGTCGTCAAAGCGGATGCGTACGGTCACGGCCTGTTGCCGATGGCGCGCGCGGCGCTGGAAGCCGGCATCCGCTGGTTCGGTTCGCTCGACATTGCCACCGGGCTCGCGCTTCGGGCAGGGGGAGTGGGCGACGAGTCGTCGATTCTGGCCTGGCTCCTGGGGCCGGACGAGGACTACGCCGCCGCCGTGGACGCACAAATCGACCTCGGCATTTCGACCATCGCCCAGCTGGAATCGATCGCGGCGGCCGCACGCGACAGTTCTGCGCGGCTTCACCTGAAGATCGACACCGGGCTTCACCGCAATGGTTCATCTGCTGCGGACTGGCCTCGGCTGGTCAGCCGCGCTGTCGAACTCTCGACGGCTGGACGGGTCGAACTGGTGGGCGTATTCACGCACATCGCCGAGGCGTCGTTCGACGAGGACTCCGCGGCGATCGAGCGCTTCCACGAGGCGATCGCCGTGGCGGAGAGCCTGGGCGCCGCCTTCGAGGTGCGTCATCTTGCGGCCAGTGCTGCGAGCTTCGCCCGTGGCGATGCCCGGTTCGACCTGGTGCGGATAGGCGCATTCGGCTACGGCATCGCACCGGGCGACGGTGTCGGTCCGGCCGAGCTGGGACTCACGCCAGTGATGACTCTCACAGCGCCGGTCGTCGAATCTATTGACGAGTCCTCAGTGCTCGGCATCGGCCTGGCGGATGGCATTTCGAGTGCCGTCGTCGGCGCGGTCTCGGTGGCGCTCGACGGAAGGCGATACAAGGTGATCTCGATCGATGCCGGCACGATGACCGTGGCTGGACCGGGTCGCAGAGGAGACAACGCCGTGCTCTTCGGTGCGGGACTGCGGGGCGAGCAGACCCTTCAGGAGTGGGCGGATGCCACGGGCACCATCGGTGAGGAGATCGTGACGAGGCTCAGCGCGAGGGTCACGCGCACTTACGAGGCTTAGAACCTACGTGGGTTAAAGCAGAAATGCCCCGGCCTCAGCCGGGGCATTTCTGGTGAAGAACTAGCGCTGTTCGCTGAGCCGATCCGACTCGTCGTGCCAGTCGCTCGCGATGGTGGAGAGCTTCTCCTGGTACTTCTTGCCATGGTGGGCGCAGAAGAGCAGTTCGCTCTCGCCGATCGATACGCGGATGTACGCCTGGGCGCCGCAGCTGTCGCAGCGGTCCGAGGCGGTGAGTTCGTGGGCGGAGGTCAGGTCCATTGCTGTCGTGTCGGGTGCGAGCTGTGACATGTGAGGCTCCTCCGGTTTCGTTATTCGAGCTACGTGTACGTCTATACAAACATGCTGCTGTTACATCGGGGCTACGAAACCCCAGTATTTCGCTGAACGCGTACGGTTCTGCACCGCACGAGTGTCGGTCGCCGGGTGGGTCACCCGTCGTCATTAGTGTTGAACCCGGTGCGCCCCGCATCCATTCCCGTCGTTCACCATCGTTCCAGGAGGCCTCGCGTGCCCGATTCCGACTACTCCGCGAGACACCTGTCGGTGCTCGAGGGGCTCGAGGCAGTGCGCAAGCGTCCCGGCATGTACATCGGGTCGACCGACTCTCGCGGGCTCATGCACTGCCTGTGGGAGATCATCGACAACTCGGTCGATGAGGCGCTCGGCGGCAACGGCGACTCGATTGCCGTGGTGCTGCACAAAGACGCCAGCGTCGAGGTGCGTGACCGCGCCCGCGGCATCCCGGTGGACATCGAGCCGAAGACCGGACTGTCGGGCGTCGAGGTCGTGTTCACCAAGCTGCATGCCGGCGGCAAGTTCGGCAGTGGTTCGTATGCGGCGTCGGGCGGCCTGCACGGGGTCGGTGCATCCGTCGTGAACGCCCTGTCGGAACGGCTCGACGTCGAGGTCGACCGTGATGGAAAGACCTGGGCCATGTCGTTCCACCGGGGCGAGCCGGGCATCTTCTCCGACGGAGAGGGCGAGCCCAGGCCGGACGCGCCGTTCACGCCGTTTGTGGCGAACAGCGAACTGCGGGTGGTCGGCAAAGTTGGCAAGGGTGTCACCGGTACTCGCATCCGCTACTGGACCGACCCGCAGATCTTCACGCAGGGCACGACCTTCCAGACCGAGGAGCTCTTCGCGCGCGCCCGGCAAACGGCCTTCCTGGTGCGCGGGCTCGGTATCGACATTACCGACGAGCGGGCCGAATCCCTGGTTAATGGCGAGCCCACCCGCGAACTCTTCAAGTTCGACGGCGGCATCGCGGAGTACGTTGAGTTTCTCGCTCCGGACACCGCGCTCACCGACACCTGGCGCATGACCGGCTCCGGCACCTTCAGCGAGACCGTGCCCGTGCTCGATGACAAGGGGCACATGGTCGCGACAGAGCTGTCACGCGAGTGCGAGGTGGACGTCGCGCTGCGGTGGGGCACCGGCTACGACACGGTCTTCCGCAGCTACGTCAACATCATCGCGACGCCCAAGGGCGGTACGCACCAGGCCGGGTTCGAAGCGGGAATGCTCAAGTTCCTTCGCGCGCAGGTGGAGCAGAACGCTCGCCGGCTCAAGGTCGGCAACGACAAGCTCGAGAAGGACGACATCCTCGCCGGGCTCACCGCCGTGCTCACCGTGCGCCTGCCGGAGCCGCAGTTCGAGGGGCAAACCAAGGAGATCCTCGGCACGCCGGCGGTGCGCAACATCGTGGCGAACGTGATCGCGAAATCGATGAGCGAGAAGTACAACTCGTCGAAGCGCGACGACAAGACCCAGTCCGCCCTCGTGCTCGACAAGATCGTGGCCGAGATGAAGTCGCGTATCTCGGCGCGGGCGCACAAGGAGACCCAGCGTCGCAAGAACGCGCTCGAGAACTCCTCGCTGCCCGCGAAACTGGTCGACTGCCGCAGTTCGGACGTCGCGAACAGCGAACTATTCATCGTCGAGGGCGACTCGGCACTCGGCACGGCGAAGCTCGCTCGCGACAGCGAATACCAGGCACTGCTTCCCATCCGCGGCAAGATCCTCAACGTGCAGAAGGCGTCGGTCTCCGACATGTTGTCGAACGCGGAATGCGCGTCGATCATCCAGGTGATCGGCGCCGGATCCGGTCGCAGCTTCGACCTCTCCAGCGCACGATACGGCAAGGTCATCATCATGAGCGACGCGGACGTCGACGGTGCGCACATCCGTACGCTCCTGCTCACTCTGTTCATGCGGTACATGCCCGACATGATCCGTGACGGCCGGGTCTACGCGGCCGTGCCGCCGTTGCACCGGGTGATCGTGATGAACCCCGGCTCGAAGCCGAACGAGACGATCTACACCTACTCTGAGGCGGAGCTGGCGGCCGTGCTCGCGGGACTCAAACGCAGCAACAAGCGGTACCAGGATCCGATCCAGCGCTACAAGGGGCTGGGCGAGATGGATGCCGACCAGCTGGCGACGACGACCATGGACCGCCAGCACCGCACGCTTCGCCGGGTGAACATCCGGGACGCGGCCAACGCCGATCGCGTGTTCGAACTGTTGATGGGCAACGACGTCGCACCACGCAAGGACTTCATCATCGCCGGGTCGAGCGAGCTGTCGCGCGACCGCATCGACGTGTGAGGCGCGTTCAGTTTTCGTTCATGGTGCATCGGTAAACTTCACAGGGTGACGTTGACTCAGACCCGAACTGATCTTCTGCGGATGGACGTGACGGGCGGCGTCGTGCAGGGTGCCGTGAGGCACGGCCTCCGCATGTGGCGCGGCATCCCGTTCGCAGCACCGCCCGTGGGCGAGCTTCGGTTCCGAAAACCGTTCCCTGTCGTGCCATGGCAGGGCGTGCGCGATGCCAGCGAGTTCGGTGACGTGCCGATGCAGGATCGCAAGGGACAGTTCGTCGGCGTGGACGGGACGTCGAGCATGTCCGAGGACTGCCTGACCGTGAACGTGATCGCGCCGCTCGCGCCATCGGCGACTCCACGACCGGTGATGGTGTGGATCTACGGGGGTGCGTACAGCGCGGGCTCCGGCCGACAGATGAACCTTCAGGGAGAGGGACTCGCCCGTGATGGCGACCTCATCTTCGTCAACTTCAACTATCGGCTGGGTGCGCTCGGCTACCTCGATTTCACCCGCTTCTCGACTCCCGGTCGTCCCATCGAGAGCAACCTCGGGCTTCGCGACCAGGCGGCGGCCCTCGAGTGGGTCCGCGACAACATCGCTGTCTTCGGCGGAGATCCCGACAACGTGACGCTGTTCGGCGAATCGGCGGGTGGCAACGCGGTGACCACACTCATGACTGTCCCGTCAGCGCGTGGGCTGTTCGCCCGCGCGATCGCGCAGAGCCCGCCCGCAGACGCTGTGTACGACAAGCAGCTCACGACCGTCTGGGCGCAGGACTTCGTCGAGCTGCTCAGCAGCGTTGTGGATGATTCGAGCACCGAGAGCACCAGTCCGGAAGACGCCGCGGAGCTGCTCTTCTCGGCGGCCGCGGAAGAGCTGGTGCTCGCCACTACCGTGATGCAGCGACGTATGCCCGACAGCGAGCCGGGCACGATCGCCCTCTGCCCGGTGATCGATGGCGACTACCTGCCGGAGCGCCCGATCGATGCGTTCGACAACGGGCGCGCGCATCCCGTTCCCCTGATCATCGGCACCAACGATCGGGAAGGCTCGCTGTTCACCGGGCGACTCGACATTCTCGCGAGCACACCGCCGCGAATCCGCGCGATCTTCGCGAAGACGAAGAAGAAGGCGCGCAAGCGCCTGAAACTGCTCTACCCGGGTCTACCGGCCAAGAGGCCGGCCGCAGACTTCGCCGGCGACTACTCCTTCTGGTACCCATCGATCCGCGTCGCCGAGCGTCACGCAGACTTTGCCCCGGTGCACATGTACCGCTTCGATCTCGCACCTCGCCTCCTACGCTGGATCGGGCTGGACGCGACACACGGCATCGAGTTGTTCGCGGTCTTCGACCGGGCGAGCGGGCTGCTGGGTCGCGGAATCGGTGTTTTCGGGGGCTATCGCGCCTTTGCGCGGACCGGTGAGCGGATGCGCGCCAACTGGCTGCGCTTCGCCCACAACGGCACTGTGGACCCGGCCTGGCCGCTCTACACCGCGCGCAAGCGCAACACCCTGATCATCGACGATGCCGACCGGGTCGAGAGCGACCCGCGAAAAGAGAAACGGCTGGCCTGGCAGGAGTTCGTGCCCCATGTGTAGCCTTTTTGATGCGCCGCCGCGCCCGTGGCGCAGGGGGGCCTGGTGATCTACCACGTGGCAGTGCACTCGGACTGGCATGACGCCATCGGCTCGGGCGAATATCGCGTCTCTACGCTGGGAGCCACCCTCGAGGCGGTCGGGTACATCCACGCCTCGGAACGACACCAGGTTGCGCCGACGGTCGAGCGGTTCTATCGCGGCCAGCGTGACCTGGTCGTGCTCGTCATCGATGAGGAGCGCGTCGCGGCGGATGGCATCGAGATCCGGCGGGAGGACGCCGGCAACGGCGAACTGTTCCCGCACATCTACGGCGCGATCAGGCCGCACTGGGTGGTCTCGGTCGAAGACCTCTAGTCAGCGTCGCATTTAGTCAGCACTGGCGAGCGATGTGCCGATCGATCCGACCACGCCCTCCAGCGGCTGGCCCGAGGCATCCCGTTTCGCCCCTGCGTCCGGTAACGCGCGGATCGAGCCGTCGTTGCCGACCGCGAGGGCCGGCGATGGTCCCGCCCATGCGATGGAGAGCAGGTCTTCGCCTTTGAGGAAGCTGTGGGCGCGCACACCACCGGTGGCGCGGCCCTTGCCGGGGAACTCGGCTAGCAGCGACACCTTGGCTCGCCCGAAGTCCGCGCCCGCGATGGTGGCGCTGCTCGAGGACACGGTGGTGACGACGGGTTCTGCCGCCGGGTCGATGGATCCGAAGAATACGACGGTCGCCTTGGCGCCCAGGTTGATCCCGGCCATGCCACCGGCGGAACGGCCCTGGGGCCGAACAGCAGCGGCGGGGAAGTGCAGCAGCTGCGCGTCGGAGGTAATGAACAGCAGTTCGTCGCCCTCTCCGGCCTGGCGAGCACCCACGACCTGATCGCCCGGTTTCAGCGTGATCACCTCGAAGTCTGGCTTCGCGGGCCAGTCTCCTGGGGAGACGCGCTTGACAACGCCCTGGCGGGTGCCGATGGCGATCGATTCATCGGAGCTCAGGGAGACGAGCGCGAGCACCCGTTCCTTCTTCGCGTCCAGGGCCAGATATTCGGTGACCTTCACGCCGGCGGCCAGCTGGATGGAGTTCTCGGGAACCGATGGCAGGTCGACGGGGGAGAGGCGCACCAGCCGGCCCAGGTTCGTGATCGCGCCGATCTCGGTGCGGCTCGTCGTGACCACGCTCGAGAGGATGGCGTCGTGTTTCGTACGGCGGGCGACGCGTCCGACGGTGTCCTGCGCGGTGTCGCCGAGGTCCACCCGGATGGCGCGCCCGGTGGTCGACAGGAAGACCCGGCAGGGCGTGTCCGCGATCTCGAGCACGGGAGCCGCGGTGCGCGACGATGACGCGGTGGCGACGCTCGGCCGCGCCTCGGTCAGCAGGGTACGCCGAGGGGTGCCGAACTTCTCCGACACCTCCTCGAGCTCGTCGGAGACGAGAGCCCGCACCCACTTCGGGTCGGCGAGCAGGGTTTCGAGCAGGGCGATGTCGGCGAGCAGTTGGTCCCGCTCGGTCTCCAGCTCGATGCGCGAGAACTTCGTGAGGCGGCGCAACCGCAGTTCGAGGATGTACTCGGCCTGGATCTCCGAGAGATCGAAAACCTCGCGCAATCGCGTACGCGCCTGCTCGGAGTCGTCGCTGGTGCGGATGACCTGGATAACCTCGTCGATGTCGAGAATGGCGACGAGCAGGCCCTCGACGAGGTGCAGGCGTTCGCGCTTGCGGGCGAGCCGGAACTCGCTGCGCCGGGTGACCACCGAGATGCGGTGATCCACGTAGACCTGCAGCAGCTCCTTGAGCCCCATGGTGCGCGGGCCGCCGTCGACGAGGGCGACGTTGTTGATGCTGAAGGAGTCCTCGAGCGGCGTGTGGCGGTAGAGCTGCTCCAGGACGGCATCCGGGCTGAAACCGGTTTTGATGCCGACGACGAGTCGCGTGCCGTGCGAGCGGTCGGTGAGGTCTGTGACGTCGGAGATGCCGTTGAGTTTTTTCGAGTTGACGCCGTCTTTAATCTTCTCGATCACCTTTTCCGCGCCGACCATGTACGGCAGCTCGGTGATCACGAGACCGGTCTTTCGGGCGGTCAGGTTCTCCACGGCGACGCGTGCGCGGGTCTTGAACGCGCCACGACCCGTCTCGTAGGCATCGCGGATGCCGGCCAGGCCGATGATGGTGCCGCCGGTCGGCAGGTCGGGACCGGGCACGAACGACATCAGTTCGTCGAGCGTCGCGTTCGGGTTGTCGATGAGGAACCGTGCGGCGCCGACCACCTCGATGAGGTTGTGCGGCGCCATGTTCGTGGCCATGCCGACCGCGATGCCGGAAGCACCGTTGACCAGGAGGTTCGGGAAGGCGGCGGGCAGAACCTCCGGCTCCTGCAACTGGGCGTCGTAATTGGGAACGAAGTCGACGACGTCTTCGTCGAGATCTTCCGTCATGGCCATCGCGGCGGGCGCGAGCCGTGCTTCCGTATAGCGCTCGGCGGCGGGGCCGTCGTCGAGCGTGCCGAAGTTGCCGTGGCCGTCTACCAGCGGCAGTCGCATGACGAAGGGCTGGGCGAGGCGCACCATCGCGTCGTAGATGCTGGTATTGCCGTGCGGGTGCAGTTTGCCCATCACTTCGCCCGTGACGCGCGCGGACTTCACGTGGCCGCGGTCGGGCCGCAGGCCCATCTCGGTCATCTGGTAGAGGATGCGCCGCTGGACCGGCTTCAGGCCGTCGCGGGCGTCGGGAAGCGCACGCGAGTAGATGACGGAGTACGCGTATTCGAGGAACGAACCCTCCATCTCGGCGGAGACATCGACATCGTCGATGCGTTCGCCGGACGGTGTCGATGACGAGCCGGGAGGGGTCGGGAGATCGGTGGTAGCCATAGGATTGCGCCCATGCTACCGGCCACGAAAACGCACCGGTTCAGCCTCGCCGATGTCGTGCCAAGTTCGCTGTCCGCGATGGCGGGTCGGAGCAATCCGCTCTCGCTTCCGTCGGTCGACAGCGTGGTCCTGCTCGTGGTCGACGGTCTGGGTGCGACGTCGCTGGCAGCCCGCGCGGGCCATGCCCGCACCCTCGCGCCCCTGCTGGCGCCGGCCGGGATAATCGGATCGCGGTTTCCGACGACCACCGCCGCCGCACTGGCGACGCTGACCACCGGAGTCGCACCCGGCATCCACGGCCTGGTCGGGTACACCGTCCTGGATGCCGCGAACGACCGCGTGGTCAACCAGCTGAACGGCTGGGACGACAGGCTAGACCCTGCCAGCTGGCAGCGCGTGCCGACCCTGTTCGAGACCGCTCGGGATGCCGGAATCGCGTCGTTCGCGATCGGCATGGAGCGCTACCGCACGAGCGGCTTCACCGGTGCGGTGCTGCGGGGTGCCGAGTATCGCGCGGGCGCCAGTATCGCGGACCGGCTGTCCGAGGCGCGATCGGTGCTCGACACCAACGATCGTGCCCTCGTCTACGTGTATGTTCCCGAGCTCGACCAGGCCGGGCACGCGAGCG
>JAODAT010000089.1 GCA_025463565.1 Microbacteriaceae bacterium | reverse complement strand
CGCGACCTCCATGGCACAACAGTAAGGGGTGCCGTCCCGAAGGACGACACCCCTGTGCTGTTGAGCGGACTACGCCGTGACGGGCGCGTCGATCTCGTATGCCTCTTCACCGTGGACGATGGTGTCGACGCCTGCGACCTCATCCTCCGTCGTGATTCGGAAGCCCATCGTGTGCTGGATGACCCAGCCGATGGCGTACGCGAGAACGAACGAGTAGACCGCGACTCCGAAGCCACCGACGGCCTGTGCTCCCAGCTGCTTGAAGCTGCCGCTGTCGATGAGGCCGATGCCGGCGCCGAAGATGCCGATGTACAGCGTTCCGATGAGACCGCCGATGAGGTGGATACCCACGACATCGAGCGAGTCGTCGAAGCCGAGCTTGTACTTCAGCTCGATCGAGATGGCACAGACCGCACCGACCAGGACGCCGAGCACGATGGCCCAGCCCGGGGTCAGGATGTTACAGGCCGGGGTGATCGCGACGAGGCCGGCGACGGCACCCGATGCTGCACCGATCGAGGTCGGCTTGCCGTCCTTGATCTTCTCGACGATCAACCAGCCGAGAATACCGGCGGCGGGTGCGACGAAGGTGTTGATCCAGGCCAGGGCCGAGATGCCGTCAGCGTGGGTCTCCGAGCCGGCGTTGAAGCCGAACCAGCCGAACCACAGCAGCGCGGCGCCGATCAGGGTCAGCGGCACGTTGTGCGGAGCCGCGAGACCCTTCTTGAATCCGACGCGCTTGCCGAGCACGAGCGCGAGCGCCAAGCCTGCGGCACCTGCGTTGATATGCACCGCGGTACCACCTGCGAAGTCATTGACGCCGAGGGAGAAGACCGACCAGCCACCGTCGGTCAGACCCTTCGGTCCCACGGTGAAGTTGAAGACCCAGGAGGCGACCGGGAAGTAGACGAGCGTCGCCCAGACACCGGCGAATACCATCCACGCACCGAACTTCGCGCGGTCTGCGATCGCACCAGAGATCAGGGCCACCGTGATAACGGCGAACACCGCCTGGAATCCGGAGAACGCGAGCCCGTTGAAGTTCAGGTTCATCCACTGGTTGCCGATCGCGCTGACCGTTCCCTTGGGGGCGTTGATCTCATTGGTCAGGAAGAGGTCGTGGAACGGGTTGAGGAGCCAGCCTTTGATCAGCCAGTCCTTTCCACCGCCGAACGACATTCCGTAGCCGAAGATGATCCACAGGACGCCGATGAGACCGATCGCGCCGAAGCTCATCATCATCATGCTGATGACGCTCTTCGCCTTGACCATGCCGCCATAGAAGAAGGCGAGACCCGGGGTCATGATCAACACCATTGCCGCAGCGACCATCAGCCAAAGTGAATCCACGTTGGTAGTAATCGCAGTCGTAGTAGCCGAAAGCTCGACCATAGTGATTGGTTACCTCTCTCTAACTTGCAAAGGATGCACCGTCGACGTGCGCCGAGCACTAGGGGATAGCGTCATATCGGGTACGGAGCCAGTTTGGAGTCCTGAGGTTTCCACCGGGGGGTCTAAACGTTTCGTTTCTGTTACGTGGCAGCGCGTTGTGTAAACATCGTGTTTCGCCGATCTGCGGATTTTCTCCGCATTTTTCCCCCTGATTTTCGAGGATGCTTTACAAATGAAACTTGTGCGGAGCGAACGCACGACCGCGGCGCTGCTGGTCGTCGCCGCCGCGCTCGGCGTGATCCTCGCGAACTCGCCGGCCGCATCCGCCCTGCACGCCGTCACGGCGTTCCGCTTTGGCCCGGCGGCGATCGGTCTCGATCTCTCGGTCGACTACTGGGTGAAAGACGGCCTGCTCGCCGTATTCTTCTTTCTCGCCGCGATCGAACTGAAGCACGAGCTGCAGCACGGCGAACTCGACTCCCCGCGCAAGGCGGCCGTGCCCGCCATCGCTGCGGTGGGCGGGGTGATCGCCCCCGCGTTGATCTTCCTGCTGGTGGTGCACTCCCCCGCCCTGGCCGGCGGATGGCCGATCCCCACCGCCACCGATATCGCGTTCGCCCTCGGCGTGCTGGCGATCGTCGGCCGCGGCCTCCCGGCGCGGGTGCGCGCCCTGCTGCTCGCCCTGGCCGTGATCGACGACCTCATTGCGATCCTGATCATTGCCGTGTTCTTCAGCCACGGCATCCACCCGATTCCGCTGCTCGTCGCCGTACCGGTGATCGCGCTCTTCGCCTGGCTCAGCCGGCTGCGGATGTCATGGTGGGTCATCCTGCTGCTCACTGTCCTCGGAATCGCGGCCTGGGTGCTCGTGCACGCCTCCGGCGTCCACGCCACCATCGCGGGTGTCGCTCTCGGGCTGGTGATGTCCGGGCGCAGCGCGGCGCCGGCCCGTCACGCCCTCGAGCCGGTGAGCAACCTGTTCGTGCTTCCGGTTTTCGCCTTCGTCGCGGCCCTGGTGACGATCCCGGCGGTCGGACTCGGCCAGCTCAGTCCGGCGTTCTGGGCGATCGTGATCGCGCTTCCGGTCGGCAAACTGATCGGCATCACCGGGGGTGGCCTGCTCGCCGGTGTGATTTCGCGACAGCCGAAGCCCGATCGCATCCCGATCGGCGACCTCATCGCCATCGCCGGCCTCGGCGGAATCGGGTTCACCGTTTCGCTGCTGATGAACGAACTCGCCTTCGCCGACCAGCCGCAGATCGCCGTGGAGGGAACGCTTGCCGTTCTCTGCGCGTCGATCGTGTCCGCCGTGATCGGCGGGACGCTCGTCACCCTGCGGGCACGGCGATATCGCCGGAGCGCTTAGTCCGCCTCGCCCGGCCTGCGGCCGCCCGTCGCCTCCTGCACGACCGCCCAGGCATCGGCCACCGGGCCGACGTGCCCGAGCTTGTCGGGGTTGAGCACCGTGCGGATCATCTGGATGCGGCCATCCAGCACGTCGAGCGTCCACGTGTTCAGCACCCGGCCATCCCGATCGCGGAAGATCGCCCCCGGCTGCCCGTTCACCTCGTGCGGTTCGACCGACCCGCCGATGTGCGAGAACTGCCTCACCAGTCCGACCAGGAACGCGATCGCCTTCTGTGCTCCGCTGACTCCGGTACCGAACATCGGCGCCTTGCCCCCACTGTCGGCGAGCACCTGCACGTCCGCAGCAAGCAGCTGCTGCAAGCCGTCGACGTCTCCGTTGCGCAACGCCTCGAAGAAGCGCTCGGCGAGCTCGTCCTGTGCCCGCCGGTCGGTGTCGAACCGCGGACGACCCTCGCTCATGTGCCGACGCGCCCGCACGGCGAGCTGGCGGCAGGCCGCCTCCGAGCTGCCGACGGCATCCGCGATCTCCGCGAACTCGAAGCCGAAGACCTCACGCAGCACAAAAACCGCGCGCTCGAGCGGGCTGAGTCGCTCGAGTAGTAGCAGTGCCGCCATCGACAGGGAGTCGGCCAGCTCGGCCGTGCGCTCGGGGTCCTGGTATGGGTCCGCCAGGAGCGGCTCGGGAAACCAGTTGCCGACATATTCCTCACGCCTCACCCGGGCGGAGCGGAGCACGTCGATCGAGATCCGGGTGACGATGGCCGAGAGGAACGCCTTCGGGGATGCGGGCTCGGTCGGTGTCGCCTCATAGCGGAGCCAGCTCTCCTGCACCGCGTCTTCGGCATCCCCGACGCTGCCGAGAATGCGATACGCGATCGAGAACAACAGCGGACGCAGTTGTTGGAAGTCATCGCTTCGGCTCATATCAACGCCTCCCGGAAACCGTCACGCCATGAGGGGTAGCGCAGTGTCCAGCCCAGCTCGCGCTTCGCCTTCGCGTTGGAGAACCCGCGCCCCTCCGTCATCATCATGACAGCGGTGTCGCCGGCCATCATCCTGGCGACCCAGACCGGCACCCGCATCGGCGGTTTGGCTCCCGCCGCGGCCGCCAGGTAGGGCAACCACTGGCTGGCCGGCGCGGGCTCGTCATCGACGATGTCGAAGACGCCGCGCGCGTCCTGCTCGATCGCCAGGGCGGTTGCGCTCGCCGCGTCGTCGAGGTGCACCCACGAGCTGTACCCGGTGCTCTTGCCGACCAACGGATACTGGCGCTTGCGGATGAGTTCGACCTGATCGTCGGTAGCGCCGGGCCCATAGAGGGCACCATAACGCAGCACAGTGCCGTTGACGCCGAGCACGGCATCTTCGAGGTGCTGGATCGCCAGCGAGTTCGCGTGCGCGGGCAGTCCGTCGAGCATGTCGAGCGGGTCGTCCTCAGTCTTGACCCAGCCGCCCTCCCGGATGCCGTTCCAAGCCGCATAGCCCTGAGCGACAAAGCGCGTGACGCCGGATGCCGCGGCGGCGGCCAGCAGATGATCGGTGCCCTCCGTGCGCAGCCGGTTGGTCAGCCCAAACCAGCGGTCCATGTGCTTGAGATCGGGTTTTCCCGCGTGCGCCACCGAGATGGCGGTCATCTGGTTCACGATCACGTCGGGTCGGGCCGCCGCGACGGCCGTGCCGACCGAAGCCGCATCCAGCCCGTCCATCACGACGCCGACCGCGCCCATTCGTTCGACGTCCCCGAGCTTGTCAGCGCTCGTCGTGGTCGCCGTGACCTGATGGCCGTTCGCGACGAGCAGGGGCACAAGGCGCCGCCCGAGAACTCCGGTACCGCCCGCTACAAATATGCGCATGACACTCTTCCTTCTGGCCGAAAACGCGCTTGTCGAAAACGCTGTCGAGAAGAAGACGAGGCAGCCCCGCCGGATGTGACATCCGGCAGGGGATCAGGCCGGCTGGCCTGCCGAGAGCGCCATCATGCGGGACATCGCCCGCCGGTATTTCTTGCTGTAGCCGCCCGCGAGCATCTCGTCGGGGAACACCTGGTCGAGAGCCGTGCCGGTGCCGATCATGCGCACCTGCGCGTCGTAGAGCCGGTCGACGAAGGCGACCAGTCGCAGCGCGTCGGTCTGGTTCTCGATCGCGTGGACATCCGTGAAGGCGACCCCGTCCAGCCCCTCGATCACCTTCACGTAGCGCGAGGGGTGAACGGAGGCGAGATGCTTGAGCACAGCGTCGAAGGAATCGACGGTGACCGTGCCACCCACGGCGTCGACGGCCGCCTCGAAGTCACCGGGTGCCACTGTCACGGCGTGGCCTTCCGTGTCGCGGCGGCGGTAGTCGAGCCCGTCGATCCGGATGGTGGTGAACCGGGCGGCCAGGGCGTCGATCTCGCGCAGGAAGTCCGAAGCGGCGAACCGGCCCTCCCCCAGCGCGTTCGGCGGGGTGTTCGACGTGGCGGCGATCTTCGAGCCCGACGCGACCAGCTCGGAGAGCAGCCGCGACATCAGCCGGGTGTCCCCCGGGTCGTCGAGTTCGAACTCGTCGATGCAGACCAGCGATGCACCCTTCAGCTGGGTGACCGCTGCCTGGTAGCCGAGGGCGCCGACGAGCGCCGTGTACTCGATGAAGGTGCCGAAGTATTTCTTGCGCCCGGGGGCGAGATGCCAGAGCGCCGCGAGGAGGTGCGTCTTGCCGACTCCGAACCCGCCGTCGAGATAGATGCCGGGCAGGGTGTCAGCACCCTTGCGTCGGCCGAACAGCCCGCCGCCCTTCGAGGTCCAGCCTGCTGCGAACGCGCGAATCGCCTCTACGGCCGCGGCCTGGGACGGATAGTCGGGGTCGGGCCGATAGGACTCGAGGGTCGCATTCTCGAACTGGCGGGGCGGAACGAGGTGGGCGACGATCTCCGCCGCAGAGAGGGTGGGTGCTCGATCAACCAGGTGGGCGTGCGTGGACGGGGGTGTGTCTTCAGGCACTGTGGGGAATACCTCGGGCTGGGATTGTGTCGAACTCTTACGGGAAGCCCCACTCGGCAGCGCCGACTGCGTAGATTCGCTAGGGGTTAGGTAAAGCCTACCCGCGCAATTATGGAGGTAATCATGGCCATCGAGCCGGACTCGTCAGCACACTTCGCGGATTACGCGCACCCCGAACGCCTCGTCAGCACCGGCTGGCTGAAAGCCCATCTCGGCGAACCGGGCCTGGTCGTCGTCGAGTCCGACGAAGATGTTCTGCTCTATGAGACCGGGCATATCCCCGGTTCGGTGAAGATCGACTGGCACACCGACCTCAACGACCCCGTCGAGCGCGACTACATCGACGGCGCCGCGTTCGCACAACTCCTCGGCGGCAAGGGCATCGGCCGTGACACCACGGTCGTCATCTACGGCGACAAGAACAACTGGTGGGCGGCGTACGCCCTCTGGGTCTTCTCGCTGTTCGGGCACGAGGATGTCCGACTGCTCGACGGCGGGCGTGTCAAGTGGGAGGCGGACGGCGGCGAGTACACCACCGACCCCTCGACTCCGGAGGCCGTCGACTACCCGGTCGTGGAGCGCGACGACTCGAAGATCCGCGCTTACAAGGACGACGTGCTGAAGCACCTCGGCAACCCGCTGATCGATGTGCGCTCGCCCGAGGAGTATAGCGGTGAGCGCACCACGGCGCCCGCATATCCCGACGAGGGCGCCCTGCGTGCGGGCCACATCCCGAGCGCGCAGAACGTGCCGTGGGGCAAAGCCGCCGCGGAGGACGGCACCTTCCGTTCCGTGCCCGAGCTGGATGCCCTCTACCGCGGGCAGGCGGGACTGAAGGACGGCGACAACGTGGTGGCCTACTGCCGCATCGGTGAGCGGTCGAGCCACACCTGGTTCGTCCTCACCCATCTGCTCGGCTTCGAGAACGTGCGCAACTACGACGGCTCGTGGACCGAATGGGGCTCCGCCGTGCGCGTGCCCATCGTGCAAGGCGCTGAGCCCGGCGTCGTCCCGTCTCATTGACGGCGGATACTGGGAGCATGACCGATCTTCCGGAGAGCCTCGCCCAGATCCGCGACGACTTCCTCGAGCTCGAGCAGCGCGACCGGTTGCTGCTTCTGCTCGAATTCGCGAACGAGCTCCCGGAGCTCCCCGAGCGTTACTCCGCTCACCCCGACCTGCTCGAGCGCGTCGTCGAGTGCCAGTCGCCGGTGTACATCTTCGTCGAGGTGTCTGAGGATCGCACCGTGCACGTGTTCGCGACCGCTCCCAAGGAGGCGCCGACGACGCGTGGCTTCGCCTCCATCATCGCTCAGGGTCTCGAAGGGCTCACGGTCGATGAGGTGCTCGCCGTACCGGACGACTTCCCCAGCTCGATCGGTCTCACCGAAGCGGTGAGCCCGCTGCGCATCCGAGGAATGACGGGCCTTCTGGCGCGCGTGAAACGGCAGGTTCGCGAGAAGCTGGCCGCGTGAGCCTCTCACAGGTCTTCCCGACGCTGGAGACCGTGACCGACCTGGACGCTGTCTACGCCGCTCCCCACCCGGACTGGGTTCGCATCGGCATGATCGCCAGCATCGACGGCAGCGTCATCGGTGCGGACGGCACTTCGGGCACGCTCACCCGTGGGTTCGACCGGAAAGTGCTGGGAGCGATCCGCCGGGCGAGCGATGTCGTGCTCATCGGCGCGGCCAGCCTGCGGCGGGAGGGATACCTGCTGCCGAAGAGCAGGCCACTCGCGGTGGTCACGGCGACCGGCGACCTCTCCGGGGACTCCCTGCCGCCCGACCTCGAGCCTGGCCGCCTGTTTGTGCTGTGTCCGTCATCCGAGGTCTCGTCAATCGACGTTTCCGGCGCCACGGTCATCGGGATCGATTCGTCGAGTGACTCGTCGAGTGACTCGTCGAGTCGGGCGTTCATCCGTGCGCTCAACGAGCTCGGATTCCACTCGATCGTGTGCGAGGGGGGACCGATTCTCGCGGGGTCACTCCTGGCCGACGGCGTGGTCGACGAACTCTGTCTCTCCACCAGTCCACTGCTCGGCGGACCCTTGGTGCCATCGCTGCCCGGAGCCACCGAGGTCGCTCTCGAGCTCACCCGACTGCTGCTGGATGACGCCGGCGTCAGTTATGCCCGCTGGTCGCCAGTTCCGCCAGCCACTGGCTGATCGCCGAGGTCCAGCGCACCGGATCGAAGTTCCACAGTTTGGCGTGCGCTGCGACGGAGAAGGCCTCGAACGTGACGATGTCCGGACGTTCGGATGCAAGCGCCCGCGAGGCGGTGATCGGGACGAAGCCGTCATCGTCGCTGTGCATCAGCAGGATGGGCACGTGCAGCTCCGCCGCCCGCTTTACGAAGTCCAGGCGCGGCAGGTCGATCGCGACGCCCTGTCCGGTCAGCCGCCGGCCCCAGTCGGTGCCGATGATCGAGAGCGCACCCTCGCTCACCGGCTCGGGCAGGCGACGCAGTTCGCCCTGGAACCGCAGCGCGGTCGCCCAGTCGATCACGGGTGAATCGAGAACAACACCGCGAATGATGCCGGCGTGGGCGGACCGGGTCAGTTCCTGCAGCACGGTCGCCCCACCCATCGACCACCCCATCAGCACGACCTGCGTCGCGCCGTTCGCGATCGCGTACTCGACCGCGACATCCACATCCCGCCACTCGGTGTCCCCGAGGGCGTAGCGGCGGTCCTCACTGGCCGGAGCGTCACCGTCGTTCCGGTAGCTGATCAGCAACGACGTGTAGCCGGCGTCGTGGAAAACGGGCACAGCGCGCAGGGTCTCCTGCCGTCGAACCGCCCGGCCGTGCACGTTGATCACCCATCGCCCGGTCTGCTCCGCAGACGGGATCAGCCACGCGGGTGCCGCACCCAGTTCGGTCGTCAACTCGATGTTTTCATACGGAAAGCCGAACTCGCTCGGGTCGATGTAGTACCAGCCGCTGAAGCGCCCGCGGACCCCCACGATGAGGTCGCCCGCTGTCACATCGATCACCCGACGGGTGACCGTCCCGGCATCCGACGAGACGATGTCCCCGATCCGGGCGGAACCCACGTCTCCCTCGAAGAAGTAGCTGTACCTTCCCGGCAGACGAGAGTCAGGAGTCGAGCTGAACGTCACGAGGGAACGCCCCAGGTCACGAGCGAGCACCCGAATGGCCGTCGACCGGCGACGGGGCGGCGTCACGACCGTGCGCGCAACGACGAGAGACAGAAGCGCCCCGAACACCGTGACCAGGGCTGCAAAACCGGCCACCGAGAGCAACAGCACTCCCCACCACCGGATTCCGCCGTCGGCGTGCCTCTCTCTAACTCCCACGCCAGAACTTTAGTCTGTGCACGTGCCCGAAAATCTCCTTCAGCCGCCATCGTCGGCAGTGTTCAGCGCTGCCGCCACCGCGCTGCGGAGTGCGGTACTCCGGCCCGAGCTGGTGGTGACCGAGATAGCAGCGCCCGGCAGCCTTGCACCGTATGCGATCGCCATGGCAGCTGACGTGACGCCGGCCCGCCACGGCTCGGACTCCGAACTGGGAACCGGGCGCTTCATCCTGTTGTACGACCCCGCCGGTTCTGAGGCATGGGGCGGAAACTTCCGTGTGGTCTGTTTCGCCCAGGCGCCGCTGGAGACCGATATCGGCGTCGACCCGTTCCTGGCCCAGGTGGCATGGTCGTGGTTGATCGACGCGCTCGACAGCCGCGGCGCCGCGTACATGTCGGCCTCGGGCACGGCCACGAAGATCCTGTCCACCGGCTTCGGCGAACTCGCTGCGCAGGGCGATGGCGCACAGATCGAACTGCGCGCGTCATGGACACCGGCCGACCATGAGGTGACCGCCCACGTCGAGGCCTGGGGCGAGCTGCTCTGCATGCTCGCCGGTCTTCCGCCCGC
>JAODAT010000083.1 GCA_025463565.1 Microbacteriaceae bacterium | reverse complement strand
GTGTTCGAGGCGTACTCCGGAACGCAGAAGCGCTACGTGCACACCGGCGGCGTGTGGGTGCACGGGCCGGGCTGGGACATCACGGAAGACACCCCCATCAACGCGCCCGAGGCCACGGCCTGGCGTGAACCCCGTGAGCAGCGCGTGCTGCGCGCCGACTTCGTGGGCAGTGTCGTCGAGCCGGGCATCGTCTACGGCTATGGCAAGGGCATCCCGACCACGATCACGGGCGCGCCGAAGAGCGAAACGGGGGCACTGCTCCTCGTCGGCGGCGGCGACCAGCACTGGACCACCGTGCATGTCGACGACCTGGCCGACCTCTACGTGAAGGTGCTCGAAGAGGCGCCGGGCGGCGAGCGCTACATCGGGGCCAACGGCGACAACCCGACCGTGCGCGAGATCGGGCAGGCGAGCGTCGGGCCGGATGCCGAGGTCGCCCCCGAGGCGGAGCAGGCGTCGATCGACCGGCTGGGCGAGAATTTCGCGAAAGCCCTGTTCCTCGACCAGCAGGCCACCGGCCGCAAATCCCGGCTTACCTTCGGCTGGACGCCGAGCCGGCCCAGCCTCGTCGAGGAACTGAAGGCGAAATAGCCGCACCGTTCACTAACTCGGCGTTGACTAACCTCGTACCGTGGACTCCTCGGTACTGACGATCATCTGGATCGTCTCGTTCGTGATCGTGACGGTCAGTGTCACCGGCCTGTCCCGTCGCGCGGGCTGGTCTGCCCCCGTCGTGCTCGTCGCGGTGGGCGCCGGTGTCTCGTACATCCCGTTCGTGCCGCCCATCCACGTCGAACCCGACCTCATCCTGTACGCGCTGCTGCCGCCGCTGCTGTTCGCGGCCTCCATCCGCACGTCGCTGGTGGACGTGCGGGCGCGCGGCGACAGCATCCTCGCGCTTTCGGTGTTCCTGGTCTTCTTCACCGTGATCTCGGCCGGCTTCTTCACCTGGTGGCTGGTGCCCGGCATCACGCTCGCCACCGGCTTCGCCTTCGCGGCGGTGGTCGCCCCGACGGATGCGGTGGCCGTCACCGCCGTGTCCGGACGCCTGGCGCTGCCGCGGCGGGTGCTCACGATTCTCGAGGGCGAGAGCCTGTTCAACGACGCGGCGGCGTTGGTCGCCCTCGCGGCGGCGATCACCGCGATCACCGGCGTGCTGAATCCGGTTGGCATCGCGGTGGACTTCGTGCTGGCGATCGTCGTCGGCGCCGCCTTCGGGCTCGGCATCGGTTACGGGTTGTCGTTCATCCGCCGCCACGTCACGTCGCCGGTGCTCGACACCACCCTCTCGCTGGTCACCCCCTTCGTGGCGTTCATCCCGACGCAGCTGCTGCACGGTTCCGGCGTGCTCGCGGTCGTGATCGCCGGGCTCATCGTGGGGCAGCACGCGCCGGTGGTGCAGTCGGCGGAGGCCCGCATCGCCGATTCGCTCAACTGGCGCACTATCCGCTTCCTGCTCGAGAATTCGGTGTTCCTGTTCATCGGGCTGAACCTGAAGGGCATCCTCGATGGCGCGGTCAAAGCGCACGTCGGGCTCTGGACGACCATCGGCATCAGCCTGCTCATGCTGGTGTTCCTCGCGATCATCCGCCTCGGCTGGATCCTGATGGTCACCCTTCTGTTCAGAAAAGGGCCCAAGCGCCTGCGTGAGCGCGGCTGGCGCTGGAAGAACGCTCTCGCCGTCGGATTCGCCGGAATGCGCGGCGTGGTCACCCTCGCTATCGTCTTCCTGCTGCCCGAGCAGACCCCGCAGCGGTCGTTCCTGCAGCTTCTCGCCTTCATCGTCGTCGTCGGCACGCTGCTGCAGGGCCTCGCCCTGCCATGGTTCGTGCGGATGCTGCGCCTGCCGCCGGCGCACGGCGACCAGGAAAGGGTGGAGGCCCAGAATCTCATGGCCGAGGCGCGCGCCGCAGGCGTCGGGCGCCTCGACGCGGATGTCGTCGAGTCCGACGACACGGTCATCGTCGAGCGACTGCGCGCCGACGCTCTCGTCTTCAGCCGCGCGATGGAGAACCCGCAGCCCGAGGGCGGCGAACCGTCGGTGGTGGCGTTCGCCCGTCTGCGGCTGTCGATGATCGCCGCGGAGCGCGAGGCGGTGCTCGCAGCCCGATCGGAGGGTCGTTACCAGGAGCAGTCGGTCAAGGCGGTGCTGGCCTCGATCGACGCCGAGGAGATCGCGGTGCGCGTGCTCGGCCACAAGCGCGTGGGCGATTCTTAGGCGGGTCGAGCCTGTCGAGACCTCACCCGCCTAGTACTGGGACACGCAGAGCTCGGCCACGACGGACTGCGTGCCGGATATCTCCTGCGAGGTGTTCTCGGTCATCGTGTAACTCGTCGTCCCGGCCGTGTACGTGCCCGGCGTTGTCGGGTTCGGCTGGTAGACGAACGCCCGCGGTGAGCCGGCGTCGTTGGTCTTCAGCAGCGCGATCGCATCCGTCATGTCGAAGACCGTCGACCATCCAAAGTAGAACGGGTAGATGCCGTTGCCGGTGATGGTGCGATCGATGCAGGCCTTGGTGTTGGTCCAGGTCGCGCCGTGCACCTGGCTCGAGACGCTGTAGGCCTGGGGCTCAGCGGGCAGGGCGCTCGGGTAGCTGTACGAGCAGACGCCGATGTTCAAGGTCTGGGCGTTGCTGATGAGCGCGTTGTTGCCCCACTCCTCCCAGCTGCTGTTGCCGTTCGAGGTGCCCTTCAGGCTGAGCACACTGCCCACATCGCTCACGACGATCGCGTGGGAGTCGACGGTGGGACGGTAGCCGTAGTAGGGCGGCTTCGAGTAGTCGATGGCAAAGCCCCAGGCGACCGGCGTGGATGACGTGCCCGTGATCGCGACCGTGAGACAGGTCGAGTAGACGTTGATGTTCGAGGGCGTGATCGTGACGATCGTCGTTCCGGGGGTCGTGCCGGTCGGCGGGATGACCGGGGCTGTCCAGGTGACCGCGGCGAGCGCGCCGTTGCCGACCGTGACGGCGCGCTGGGTCGGGTCTGCAGCGCCGCCGAGGTTCTGGGTTCCGGCGATGAACGCGATCCAGTTGACGAAGGTAGAGGCCAGGGGGGAACCCGTGACGGGCAGGGTGATCGTCGCCGTCGTGGACCCGACGACCAGGTTGGTGCCGGTGGCAAGTGTGGCTGTCACCGACGACAGCGCCGCTCCGCTCGGGTCGAGCAGGTCGATCGTGGCGGATTCGCCGGCCAGGGTCGCGAGGCCCGTGCCGGTTACCGTCGCGGTCAGGGCTGTGACGATGGGAGGGCCACCCGTCGTCGTGAGAGCGACGTCGGTGACGGACCGGGTCGCAGCGGGTGCCGTGAGCGTTGAGCTGCCGCCGAAGACGCCGCCGGTGACGCTTCCGACTGTTGCGGCGGACGCCGTGACGAGAGAACCGAGCGCCAGGAGCACGGCAATAGAGACCAGGATGCGGCGCACTATCGCACCGCCGTGATCGCGACGCGGTCGATGCTGCTGTAGAGCAGGGCGTTGGTACCGCAGGCGGAAGCGAGGCCGGCGCGGCCGATCGTTTCCGAGCTGATCTGGCTGGTGATGGTCTCCGTGATCTCACACAGGCTCGCGCCGGTCGCGCCGATCAATGAAATACGCAGCTGCTCGCCGACCTCGAACCGATCGGCGCCCGGCGCGGTGAAAGTCACATTATTCACCGTGAAGCCCGCAGCACTCGAGGCCTTCGCTGTCCAGGTGGCGGTGATGCCGGAGCTGTGGATGGCGACCGTCCCGGTGGCGGCCGCGACATCCGCGGTCTTCACTCCGCCGAGCGTGGCGGCGGATGCACCCACGACGCTCACGACACCCACCGTGCAGGTGGCGGCGATGAGAATGCCCAGCGCGAGAACACGCGTCCTCACCGCTCGCGTGAGAACGCGCGAGCGGTGACGACCGTGCCGACCGGGTGGCATGGGGCTCTAGTGCCGCGTCGTGCGGTGACGGCGCTGCGAGCTGTTCTTCTTTTTGGGGTCGCGACCGAATCGCCAGACGATTCCGAACACGGCGGCTGCCGCGGCGAGCCCGAGGATCAGCGGGTTGGCAAGCTTGCCGAGAAGCGTGCCGATGGACGGGACCGAGAACACCGCCTTTCCCAACACATCGGAACTGCCGAAGTGCCACGGGTCGGTGCTCGTGTTGTTGTCTCCCTGCGTCGTGTAGACCGCGGTGCCCGTTGTGGTGCTGACCGAGAGGACGCGGTGGATGACCCGCCCGCCCGCGCCCGGCTGCCCCTTCGGAATGAGGTACGAGACGACCTCGCCCGGCTGGTATGCGGGCTCGCGCAGCGAGAGCACCAGGTCGCCGGTGTGATAGGTCGGCTCCATGGAGTGGCCGTTCACGATGGTGAGTCCGGTGAAGCCGCCGTACTGGGCGGGCCAGAGCGCCAGGAGAGCGACACCGAAGACGACCAGCGAGATCACCAGCCGCAGCACGCGATGTTTCTTCGGGGTTGGTGCTTCGGCGGCAGCCGGCGCTTCGATAACGGGCGCCGTCTCGATAAGAGTGCTCATGATCACTTTCCTGTCGTGAGAAGCGCTGTGGTCGGGCCGCCATTGACGACGACCGAGACGCCCTGCACGTCGCTGGCCGCTAGCGTGCCGGTGATCGGGATGAAGGCGGCTGCCCCGGAAATTGCGTTGGTGAACACCTGGGTGAATTCACCGAGCGATGCATTCGCCGCGCCCTTGAGGGTGAGCCTGATGGTGGAGTTCACGCCGAAACTCTGCGAGGTGCTGATCGGCGTGAGCTGTACCTGGGTCACTTTGTAGTAGCCGACTGTTGCGTCGTAGGCCGTGGTGAACTGCACGGAGACACCACCGGTGAGCTGCGCGGCGACAGTATTGCTGTTCGCCCCCACGTCGCTCGTGCTGAGTCCGCCGAGCGTCGCCGCGGAGGCGCTGACGCCCGCGAACACGGCGACGCTCGCGACGAGCGCGACAGCCAATCTTGTGTAGTTCACTTCGAGTGTCCTTCGCCCGGCGGTCGTTACTTGTTGGTCGAGACGAGAGCGGTGACGGCGCCGCCGTTGACGACGAGGGAAGCGCCGATCACGTCGTACGCCGGGATGACGGTGGTTCCGACCTCGGTGAGCGTGACCAGACCCGTGGTGGGGCCGGCGCCGGCGATGCCTGCTCCGGTGAACTCGGCGAGCGATACTCCGCTCGCGCCCTTGAGGGTCAAGTTGATGGCGGATCCGGCGCCGAACGACTCGGTCGCGCCGATGGGTGCGACGGTGACGCCCGTCACCTTGTACGCGCCGGCACCGGCGTTCGCGGTGGCGTCATACCCGACCGTGTACTTGACGCCCGCGCCGCTCGTGAGCTGTGCGGCGACCGCGTTGCTGTTCGCGCCCAGGTCGTCGGTCTTGATGCCGCCGAGGGTGGCGGCGGATGCGCTGACTCCGGCGAAAACCGCAACGCCGGCAACGACCGCGATGGTCATTCGTTTGATTGACATGTGCTGTGGTCCTTTCAGGACGATGTGGTTGCTAGGTGACAAGTGTGAGTTATGCAACGTCTGCAAACCTAGGTTGTCCTCACAATGGAGTACAAGAGGGGGTACACACCCAAAACGGGGGATGCTGCCAGGTGGTCGAGACGAGCGCAGTGACCGGACCGCCCTCGATTTCCACCCCTGGGTGGGCGACTCCGAGCTCGATCGGAGCGAGGCTTGAGCCATGAATCTCCAGACCATCGCAAACGCCGCCATCATCCTTCTGCTCGTCGGCTTCATCGCCTTCCGCCAGCTGCAATGGCGACCCGTGATCGTCGCGCGCATGTGGCGATTTCCAATAATCATGGGCGTGATCGGCCTTTTTCTCATCTCGACCCAGACCAAGGGCCAGACGCTCACCGCGTTCGACATCGGAGTGATCCTGATCGAGCTGGTGATCGCCGTCGGCGTCGGCGCACTCATGGGCCGCATCGCCCAGTTCAAGAAGCTCGACACCGGCAATGCCCCCCAGGCCGCGGAATTCGCGAGTCGCACCGGATGGGTGGGAATGGTGCTCTGGATCGTCATGATCGGCATCCGAGTCGGCATCGACATCTGGGCGACGCAGGCCGGCTCGAAGCTGGCCGCCTCCACCGGCATCATCCTGATCGTGCTCGCCGTCAACCGGCTGTCGCGCACGGCAGTGTTCGCCGCCCGAGTGGCGAAGCTCGACTCGGCGGCACTCAGCCAGCAAGGATAGGGGCATGGTCCCTGAGTCTTCGAGCTGGCTGGGCCGCGGACTCAATCTGGTCGGCGCGCTGGTCGTCGGGTACTACTACACGCTGATCGTGCTGCGCGGCCTCCCGGTGTGGGTCGTCGTGGTGGGCTATGTCGCGCTCGCCGCATGGGTGGCGCTCGCATTCGTTCCACGACATGCCCTCGTCAGCACCAGCGTGATCGCCCTCGTCATGCTGCTGGGGGGCTCGCTCGCGACCCTTCCCTCCACCGGCACGATGGTCGTGCTCTCCGCGGTCGCCATTCTGCGATTGATGGGAGACACCCGTCGGCCCCTGTGGTTCGGAATCGCCTCATGGCTGCTCGCCGCGGCTGTCGTCGCTGCCGGTGTGTTCATCGTCTCGCTCCCGTCGTTGGCCCTGATCGCCATCGAGGGCGGGCTGCTGATCGCGGCGCTCGCCGGCTACAGCCGGCGCCAGTTCCGCGAGACGGAACAGCTGGCTCGCGCCCGCGCCGAGGAGCAGGCCACTCTCACGGCGCAGCAGCACCGGCAGGCGGTGGCACGGGACATCCACGACGTGCTTGCCCACAGCCTCGGCGGCCTGGTCATCCAACTGGACGCCGCGGGAGCACTGCTCGAAGCAGGCAAGACGGCGGATGCCACCGCCCGCGTCACGGCCGCCCGGGCACTCGCGGTCGACGGTCTCACCGAGGCGAAACGCGCCGTCGAAGCGTTGCGCGACGACCTGCCGGTTGAGGCCGTCGACCTGCCGGGGGCGATCGACGACCTGGTGCGTGCTCACCGGTCCCTTGGCGGTGAGGCCAACCTGCTCGTCGAGGGGGTGTCGCATCCGCTGGGCGCGGCCGCATCGGTCGCGATCGCTCGCACGCTACAGGAGGCGCTGACCAACGCACGCAAGCACGCCCCTGGCATGCCGGTGTTCGTGACGGTGCACTGGAGCGACGCGTCGGTGACGCTCGAGATCTCGAACGCCCGGGCAGACCGCGCGGTGGGAGTGCCCGGTGGCGGCTACGGCCTGGAGGGGATGCGCGAACGATTCGCCGCGCTGCCCGGATCCACACTCACCGCCGGTGCGGACGGCGACCGCTTCGTCGTCACGGCGACGGTCGCCGCATGACGCAGATGATCAGGGTTCTGGTCGCCGACGACCAGGCGGCAGTGCGCGACGGCCTCGTCACCGTGCTGTCGCTGGTTGACGGCATCGAGGTCGTCGGTGAGGCCGTCGACGGCGAACAGGCCGTCGAGAGCTGTGCGGTGCTCGCGCCCGACGTGGTGCTGATGGACCTGCGGATGCCGGTGCTCGGCGGCGCGGAGGCGACAGCCCGCATCGTGGCGGCCCAGCCGTCCGTCGCGGTGCTGGTGCTCACCACCTACGCCGATGACGAATCGATCCTCGGGGCGCTGCGGGCGGGTGCCCGCGGCTACCTCACGAAGGATGCCGGGCGCGCCGAACTCGAGGCCGCCATCCGGTCGGTCGCTCGCGGCCAGGCCACCTTCGCTCCCGGTGTCGGCGCCCGTTTGATCGAGAAGCTCGCGCCGGCCCGGCCGCTGGGGGAGCGCTTCCCCACCCTCACCGCGCGGGAGCTCGAGGTGCTCGAACTGATCGTCACCGGAATGAGCAACCCCGAGATCGCGGCGGCCGCGTTCATCTCCGTCGCCACGGTGAAAACGCACGTCAACTCGATCTTCGCGAAGCTCGGGGTGACGGATCGCGCGAAGTTGATAGCCCTCGTTCGCTGAGTTCGTCGAAGCGCGCTTCGACAAGCTCAGCAACCGAGCGCTAGGGTGAGCCAAACGGTTCACCTTCTTCCCCGAGGAGTGCGCATGACCACAGCGGTTTCCAGCTCGAGCGATGTCGACAGCAAAGGCCTGAAGGGGGGAGCGCTCGGACTGGTGTCCAGCGTTGTCGTGGGTGTCGCATCCACCGCTCCCGCGTACAGCCTCGCTGCCGCCCTCGGCTACATCGTCATCAGCGGCGTCGGCGGCAACGTCGCCGGCGTGCATGCGCCCGGCGTTGTGCTGCTGGCCTTCGTGCCGATGTACCTGATCGCCGTCGCCTACCAGGAGCTGAACAAGGCGGAGGCCGACTGCGGCACCACGTTCACCTGGGCGTCCCGCGCGTTCGGACCCATCGCCGGCTGGATGGGCGGCTGGGGCATCATCGTGGCCGACGTCATAGTCATGGCCAACCTGGCCCAGATCGCAGGGTCGACCACCTTCGGGCTCCTCGGCAACTTCGGTGTCGGGTGGGCGGTCGCGGCCTCCAACAGTGTGCTCTGGTCGACGGTCGCCGGCATCATCTGGATCGCGGTGATGACCTGGATCTGCTATCGGGGTATCGAGATCTCGGCCCGGCTGCAACAGGTTCTGCTGAGCATCGAGGTCGTCGTGCTCATCATCTTCTCGCTGTTCGCGCTCATCCGGGTCTACTCCGGAAACGGGGTCAAGACCTCGCTGATCCCGAACATCGACTGGTTCAACCCCTTCACCCTCAACTTCGGTTCGGTTCTCGCGCCGGCACTGCTCGCCGCGATCTTCATCTACTGGGGCTGGGACACCGCGGTCTCGGTGAACGAAGAGACGGCGGAGCCCAAGAAAACGCCGGGTCGTGCGGCCATCATCAGCACGGTGCTGCTGCTCATCACGTACACGCTCGTCACCACGGCGACGGTCTCCTTCGCCGGGGTCGGAAGCCACGGTATCGGGTTGGCGAATGGCAACAATGCCGACAATGTGTTCCTGTCGATCGGGCCGGTGCTGTTCGGCACCGGCGTCATCGGCAAAATCCTGATCGCGCTGCTGACGATCTCGATCCTCACCTCGGCGTCCGCCTCAACCCAGACCACGATCCTTCCGACGGCGCGCACCTCGCTCTCCATGGCGGTCTACAAGGCGATCCCAGCGAAGTTCGCGCGCATCCACCCGAAGTACCTCACGCCGACCTGGTCGACCGTCGCGATGGGCATCGTCTCCATCGCCTTCTACCTGATCTTCACGTTGATCAGCGAGGACATCCTCACCGCTCTCGTGGACTCGATCGGCCTGATGATCGCGTTCTACTACGGCCTCACCGGGTTCGCCTGCGTGTGGTTCTATCGCAAGACGATCTTCTCGACGTTCCGCAACTTCATCATGCGCGGACTGTTTCCGTTCGCGGGCGGCGTGATGCTTGCGGCTGCATTCGTCTACGGCCTCATCTCCTACGCGGCACCGGACTGGGAGGTCGACTCCAACGGTCATAACATCACGATCTTCGGGATCGGCGCCGATGCCGTGATCGGTGTCGGCGGCCTGCTGATCGGCGCGGTGCTGATGGGGGTCTGGTGGATCATCAAGCCGGACTTCTTCCGAGGCAAGACCTTGCCCCGTCGATCCGACGACCTCGTGCTGGCGCCCGGTGACGGTCGTGTCGCCACCTTCGGTCTTCCCGATTCCGGTCGTATGCCCGAGGTGATCGCTCCCGACCTCTCCAACCTCCCGCCCGGGCAGAACGCCATCGACGCCGTGACCGGACAGCCCCAGGATCCGAAGAAGCGGGGCAGTTGATCTCGACGTCGTCTCGCACGGTCGTCATCGTTTCGGGTGCGATCGATGTGCTGTTCGTCGTCGCGTTCGTCATCATCGGCCGTGCCAGTCACGGCGAGAGCCTGCTCGGAACCCTCGTCACCCTGTGGCCGTTCCTCGCGGGACTGGCGATCGGCTGGCTCGTCATGCGCGCGTGGCGCGGCCCGCGCAGGCTGTGGCCGACGGCGGTCGTGGTCTGGCTGGTGACCGTCGTGGCCGGCATGCTGCTCAGGCTGGTGAGCGGGCAGGGCGTCGAAACGAGTTTCGTCGTTGTCGCAACGCTCGTGCTCGGAGTGTTCCTGGTCGGCTGGCGCGCGGTGTCGATCCTGGTCGTGCGGCTGCTGAAGGGTTAGTTCCGACCTGAAGGCCCCCGCGATGGTCTGGCCGGGGAGGGTTTAGACGAAGAAGGCCGCAAGAGCCGGGGCGAGTGCCGTCGCTCTCACCTGGTGCGTCTGGCCCTCCAGCGTCTCGTGAATCGACCCGGGCACGGCATCCGCGACCGCCTGCACGGCGGCCTTCATGTTGGCCTTCCCCTTGCTGCCGCCCATCACCAGCGTCGGCACGGTGATCGTCGCGAGCCGCGTCGTCGGGGCGGTGAAACCGTCCATCACCCTCGAATCGTTGGGCAGCGTCATCCCGTTGGCTTTAAGGCCGTTCCATACCTTCGGCATCAGGCGCATCATCACCGGCACGAAGGCCGGCGCCCCGACCATTTTCACCATGAAGTGGCCGACCGCTCCGCCGACGTTGCCATCGGACAGGTATTTCTCCAGGATCGCGGTGTGATCGGGCACGGCACCCTTCACGGGTGCGAAGCCGATGTACGGAGCCTCGTAGCTCGCCAGCTTCTTCATCGGAATGCCGGATGCCGCTGCCTCGAGTGCGAGCGCCGCGCCCGATGACTGGCCCGCGACGTATGGCACCTCGCCGCTCGCTGCCATCACGGCCTCGAGATCCTCGATTTCGCGGTGCACCGCGTACGGCTGGGTGTCGCCGCTGTCACCACGGCCGCGGCGGTCGTACACGTAGACCGTGTAGCGGTCGGCGAGTTCCTTCGCCAGGTCGCGCCCCGGCCCCATCTCACGGCTGCAGAGCGCGCCGTCGACGAGCACCAGCGCGGGCCCCGTGCCGGACTTCTCGTACGCGATGGTGGTGCCGTCTTTCGAAACGACAGTTTCAGGCATTCGCGAGGATCCGGTCCATCTTGACCCACGACATCTCCCAGCCGACGGCGGTTTCCTTCTTCTGCTCATCGCTGAACTCGCCCTGGTGCAGGGTCACGCGTGTCTTGTCGCCGTGGTCGTGGAAGGTGATGCGAAGCCCCAGATCCTTGAGTTCCCCGCTTCCTGTTTCGGAGTCGGCGGATATTTCGAGGTACTCATTCGGCACCAGCTGCGTGATGGTGCCCAGAATGGGGAAGGTCGCGCCGGTCGCGATCTCCCGCATCGTCAGGTTCCATTGGCCGCCCACCTTCAGCTCGATCTCGATCAGGTCGACCGGGGCATCGAAGCCGTCCGGGCCGAACCACTGCGAGAGCAACTCGGGCTCAGTGAAGAACTTCCACACCGTGGCGACGGGGGCATCGAAGGCGCGGGTGACGAAGACGTCACGGTCGGTGACGGGCGAAGTGTCAGGCATTGTTCTCTTCCTCTTCTGTTGTGTGCGGCTGTTCCGTGTACGCCGCGAGCGCGGCATCCAGTTTGTCGAAGCTCTTCGTCCAGAAGCGCTTGTACTTCTCCATGTATTCGGTCGCCTCCCTGAGCGGCTCCGCCTCCAGGTGACTGAACCGGGCGGTGGCGTGCCGGGATCGCGTGATCAGCCCGGCCCCTTCGAGCACCCTGAGGTGCTTCGAAATGGCCGGCTGGCTCATTTCGAAGGGCGCCGCGAGTTCGGCGACGTTCGCATCCGACTCCGTGAGGCGCTGCAGCAGTGCCCGCCGGGTCGGATCGGCGAGAGCCGCGAACACCGCTGTGAGTTGATCATCCATAACCATTTGGTTATAGAGTAGCGCCCTGACGTCGGATGTCAAGAGCGGTAGTCTTCAGGCATGCGGCGCCAGTCGGGCGCGGCAGCGAGGGAGCATCATCATGGCCGACAAGTCACCGAAGAAGACCACCGCAAAGACGGCAGCCAGCAAGTCCCTCAAGGAGAAGCGCGCCGACAAGAAGACCAAGGCCGCGAGCAAGTCCCGCGACTAAAGCCCGGTCTACAGTCGCGCGGCGACCTGCTCGTGCAGGTCGAGCAGGGGAGCGGTGCGCTCGCTCGGTCCACGGCCGAAACCGCACTCGGTGGCGACGCCGAACGCAGGCACATACTTCTTCGCTGTCGTCGCCCGCCGCAGCGCGCCATCCACGCCGTCCTCGTGATGGATGAGGCCCAGATAGATCTCGGTGCTCTCCGGATAGTCGACGCCCGCCAGCGGCGTGAAGTACGCATCATCGTCGCGCTCGATCGGCACCGGCAGGTGGACGAAATCGATCGAGCGATGCGCGCCGGCGAACAGCCCTGACATCACCTCGGCCAGGCTGCCGGAGTCTCGTGGCTCCACGAAATGGTGCTCCTCGATGTCTCCGTAACAGAGGTGGTAGCCCACCGAAACGTCGGCGGGAACCAGGTCGGCAAGCGTGACCAGTCGTTCGACGACACCGTCGAGAACCTCCTGGTGGGTGTCGCCGAACCACGCGGTGATGCGACGACCGCGAATCTCCGCCTCGTCGAGCATGGCGAACTCGGGTGCGACATCCCACTGGATGGCGAACTGGTCGTGCGGTATTCCGGCGAGCATCCGCTGCACCTCGCGCTGCATCGCGCGCGCGTAGATCGGCTCGACCAGCTCGCGGCCGGGCAGGGGCGCGAACAGGCTGCCGATAAGGCTGACCGTCGTGGGCAGCGACACCTGGAAGCGGGTGGCCTCGGGGATGACGCCGGCCGCCTTCAGGGCGGCGAAGCGCTGGTATGAGTCGAGAGCGGCATCCGCGTACCCGAGCGCGGGGAGCTCGATCGCCGTCACATCGACACCGTCGTCGAGTCGGAACGGGCGTGCGTCGAAGCGGTCCCGAATGAGAATCGGTTCGTCGCCGATCCGGCTGAAACCGGGCGTCGCGTCGAAATGCGCCTTCTGGAACTGGATCCAGTAGAAGCGGTCGCCGACCTCACCGTCGGGGATGCGCGGCAGGCGTGATCCGAGGTGCTCGGCGACCGTGCGAAACACGGTGTCGGCGTCGGGCAGGTTGATGCTTCCCACGAGGTGGGCGGTGGTGAAGGTCACCGACTGAGTTTAAGGGGCGATCGGGCCTATGCGGGCTTCACGACATCCGCGGTGAAGTTCTGCACCCGCGTGAGCAGGCCCTCGGCCCGCCGGGCGACGATCTCCTCCGGCTCGGGTTGCATCGGCTGTTTCGGCGGCAGGATGCGGATGATCATCGAGCAGCCGAGGTCCGAGCAGATGTAGGTGCCCACCGTGTTGCCGTTGCGGCCGGCTTCGCCGGCTCGCGCCGCCGAGAACATGGTCACCTGGTCGGAGGGCTGGGAGGTGCGGCACAGGGAGCACATCGCGGAGATGCCGGGTCTCATACTCGCGCTCGACGCACGCAGCACGATGCCGACCGGCTGGTCATCCATCCAGTGCACGAGGTAGCCGCGGAGCGGCGACTGCGGGTCGCGCCAGCCGAGGTATTCGCGCTCATCCCAGAGCACCTCATGCAGCCCGGGCAGCGGCATGCGAGTGGCTTCGCCTTTCGACGCATTCACGATCGAGTTGCGAATCTCGGCCTCGGTCAGCGGTTTCACGTCCTCCAGCTTAATCGCCAACCCGACCACGGGCAGAATGGTCCCATGCACACTCTCGGCACGCTCGTCTCTGTCCCAGCGCTCGAGCAGCCCGACCTGCTCTCCGAGCCGGCACGCGAGCTGCTCACCCGTCTCGACCTGCTCGGCAAGGTTGGCGTGGTCGAAATCGACCCCGCCATCTCCGACACCGCGGCGACGCAGGAGGCGTTCGGACTCAGCGCCGACACCCTCGCGAACTGCGTCGTGGTCGGCGGCAAGCGTGAGGGCGAGGAGCGGATCGCCGCGGTGGTGGTGCTGGCGAGCACCCGGGCCGACATCAACTCCACGGTCAAGCGTCTGCTCGACGTGCGCAAGGCATCCTTCTTGCCGATGGACCAGGCCGTGGGTCTCACCGGCATGGAGTACGGCGGTATCACCCCGATCGGCCTGCCCGCCGAGTGGCCGATCTACATCGACTCGCGGGTGGCGGAGGCCGACGTGGTCATCGTCGGTTCGGGCGTGCGACGCTCCAAGGTCCTCGTCGAGGGCGCCGTCCTCGCCGCGCTCCCCGGGGTGCAAGTCATCGAGGGGCTCGCGAAACCGATCGAGCAGTGAGCCTCACCGATCGCCTGCGGGCAGATCTCGGCTCCGCCCGCTTCGAAGTCGAAGCGCTCACCGCGCTGTGGGGAGTGGATGCCGCTGCCGCGCTCCACCGCGGCCAGCGCACGCCCGCGCTGCGTCGGCTCGGTCTCGGCGACCCGCTCTCCACCCTGGCTCGCGCGTTCGTGCTGGGAATGCGGGTGGAGATTCGTGACCTGGCGTCGGCGCTTCCCACGCTCGGCATCGACGGCGCGGTCGAACTCGGGCTGGTCGATGGCGAGGGAAACCCCCTGCTCGACCTGCGGCCCTACAGCTTCGTCGACGCGCACGGTGTCGGCAGCTGGTGGATCGCCAGTGACCTGGGCGAACTGTCCACCGGCGCTCCGCTGCGAGTCGACCACGTGCTCGGCGTCGGTGGTGCATCGACCACCCTGAGCGGGATGATGCTCGACCGGCCGGTCGAGACCGCACTCGATCTCGGAACCGGGTGCGGCATCCAGGCCCTGCACGCCGCCCGTCACGCGAGGCACGTCGTCGCGACGGACATTTCGCAGCGCGCGCTCGACCTCGCCGCCTTCAACGCGGCACTGAACGACGTGCACACGATCGAGTTCCGTCTCGGCAGCCTGTTCGAGCCCGTCGTGGGGGAGCGCTTCGACCACATCGTGTCGAATCCGCCGTTCGTGATCACTCCCCGCGTCGACGGCGTGCCGGCCTACGAGTATCGCGACGGCGGGATGGTGGGCGACGCGCTGGTCGCGTCCGTGATCGCCGGACTGCCGGCGCACCTCGCCACCGGCGGCGTCGCGCAGTTGCTGGGCAACTGGGAATACAGGAACAGGGCAGACGGCCTCGATCGTGCGGCCGGCTGGCTGCGCGAGAGCGGCCTGGCCGGCTGGATCGTCGAACGGGAGGTGCAGGACGCACACCTCTACGCCGAGACCTGGATCCGTGACGGCGGCACCCGCCCCGGGCCCGAGTTCGACGCACTGTACGGAGCGTGGCTCGACGACTTCGAGGCGCGCGGCGTCACGGCGGTGGGATTCGGGTACCTGACGCTTCGCGAGGGTTCCGACCTGCACCGCATCGAGCGACTCGACGGCCCGGTCGGCGCCGGTCTCGGCCCGCACATCGCCGGAAGTCTCGATGCGTACGAGCGACTGCGGCTGCTCGATGACAACGCCCTCGGCAGGCAGCTGCTCGCGCTCGCGCCCGACGTCACGGAGGAACGGCACTACTGGCCGGGCGACGCGGACCCTACGGTGATGACCCTCCGTCAAGGAGCCGGGTTCCAGCGCTCGGTGAAGCTCGACACCGGCCTTGCCGCTCTCGTCGGCGCCTGCGACGGAGAGCTCAGCGTGCGCGCGATCATCGCCGCGATCGCGCAGTTGCTGGAGGTCGACGAGACGGCGCTCGGTGCGGAACTACTGCCGCGGGTTCGCGAGCTCCTGTTCACGGGTTTCCTGCTCTTTACCTGATCCGAACACTCGGGAAATGGCGCCCGAACACAGGCCAGGAAGAGTCTCGATCATGAATCGAACCGTCATCACCTCTCTCGCCGCCTCGACCGCGGTATTCGCAACAGTCGCCCTCGCCGGCCCGGCGCTCGCCGCCACCCCTCCACGTGATCTCGCCGCGGTCCAGGCGGCCGGTGCGGCGGCCACGGCCTCCCGCATCACCGCGCTTGACGCCGCCATCCCGAAGGAGTCGTCGAACAAGTACCTCTCGGCCGGTGACCGGTCCACCATTCTCGGCACCCTGAACGGCGACCTCGGCGCCATGCAGTCCCTGCAGTCGAAGATCGCGGCGGACACGGATCTCGCCACGGCGAAGACGGACGTCCAGTCGATCTTCACCGGCTACCGCGTCTACGCGGTCGCGATTCCGCAGTCGCTCTACGCGGCATCCGCCGACGCCCTCACCGACTC
>JAODAT010000059.1 GCA_025463565.1 Microbacteriaceae bacterium | reverse complement strand
AGTGCGATGTTGCCGCCCACGGTCGCCACGTTCCAGATCTTCCAGGAGGCCAGCAGCGAATTCGCGCAGAGCGCGAAGAGCGGGCTGTGGGGGAGTGCCGCCAGCGTCGCGATCGTGCACGTTGCGGCGATCGAGAGGGCGGCATCCCTCTCGGTCACGGGCTGCCAGCCCATGCCGGTCAGATCGACGAGGGTGTCGAAACCCTCCTGCCGTTCGGAGAACAGCCAGGTGCCCCCGCCGAGCAGCCGTTCGCCGGGCGCGAGTGCCAGGTCGTCGCGCGTGGCGGCGAGCCGGGTCCGTTCGACGCCGATGAGATCCATAGCCCTGAAGTCAACAGCATTCGTATGACGCGCGTGTAACGCTGCGATCAGGCGAGGTCAGTCGTGCTCGACGACCGCCACGATCGTTACTTTGCCGAACGAGGTCGCCCAGTTGCTCTGGCTCGTCAGCGCGACGATTCGGGCACCGGGGTACGGCTCAAGTGCAGCGGGCAACAGTTCCGCGGCTCGCTGGAGATTTGACCCGACCACGGTGATGATCGTTTGCTGGGGACTGAGTGCCATGCGCGGATACTAGCGCGACGCGGGCGAGCCAATTCTGCACGAGCTCTACTAAGGTTCAGTCATGGCCGCGGATCCGGACGAAGAGGCGCTCAGCTGGGGCACCGAGCGCGACACGACGCACGTCGAGTCGGCAGACGTCGCCGCCCCCGTCGTCGAGACTGCCGAAGAGATAACCCAGACGAGCTCTGTGCTTCTCGTGGTCTACGGCATCTTTGCCGGCGCCTACGTTCTCTACCTGGTCGGCTGGATTGTGGCGATCAGCCATATCACGGCGCCGGTCACGGACATCCTGCCGCTGTTCATGTACCGCCTGGGCGAGGGGCTCGCGATCGCGGCGCCCGCCCTCTGGTTCGCTGGCGTGCTGGTGCTGACCCGTGGCGGGCACCTGCGGTCGCGCATCCTCTGGCTGTTGCTCGGTCTCGTGCTCGTCGCCCCGTGGCCCTTCATCCTGGGCGGTGTGTCGTGAGCGACCAGAAGAACGGCGCACCGAAGAACGGCGCAGCAAAGAACGGCGCAGCAAAGAACGGCGCACCGAAGATGACAGACGACACGAACGTGGTCGAAGAGGCAATCGACACGGATGCCACGGCAGGCAGGCGCGGCCGCTACGGCATCGTCAGCGCGGCCGTCGCCATCATCTTCGGCCTGTTCTTCGCGTACGACCTGTTCGAGGCGATCTCCAACTTCGTACTCGTGATCGCGGGAATCAACCACACCAACCAGATCTCGAAAGACCTCGGGCTGAACCAGTCCGCTGCGATCCCGTGGGCGGTGCTCATCCCCGACCTACTGATCGCCCCGGTGGTCTACGCGATCGCGTTCGTGATCGGGCGGCGTCGAGGGCTTCTGGCGCGGGCCGCGATCTTCCTGATCGCGCTCGCATCGGCGGCCGCGCTCATCCTCAGCCTCGAAGAGGGATTCAGCAAGTTCTTCAGCTGAACCGCTTCAGTTGAACGGCGCGACCGCGACGAGGATGATCGCGATGAAGACGACCTGCGCGACGAATCGCGGCCAGAACGGGATCGCCGCCCGGCCGAATTTGTCGGGATGCTCCGCCGCGTAGGCGTTGGCCGGAAACACCGCGACCAGGAAGATCATCAGCAGGATGCCGGCCACCAGCGCAGTCCACGGCACCAGAATGCCGATGCCGCCGACGATCTCGCACACCCCGGTGAACCGAACCAGGTTCCTGCCGGTGAGCACTCTTCCGCGCTTCATCCACGGCGGGATCATCGCGGCCATGCCGCGGGCGGCCTTCGGCCGAAAGTGGTTGATTCCCATGCCGATGAAGACCAGAGCGATCAGGATGCGCAGGACGATCTGGACGATCTGGAGAGCGGTCACTCTGGTATTCTCGCAAAGCTCCCCTCTCACAACTGAAGGACTCGATTCGTGGCAAAGCCGATCGTGCTGATCGCCGAAGAACTCTCCCCAGCTACCGTCGAGGCCCTCGGTCCCGATTTCGACGTGCGCAACGTCGACGGCACCGACCGGCCGGCGCTTCTCGCCGCCCTCGCGGACGCGGCCGCGGTTCTGGTGCGCTCGGCCACCCAGATGGACTCCGAGGCGATCGCCGCGGCCCAGCAGCTGAAGGTGATCGCGCGCGCCGGTGTCGGTCTCGACAACGTGGACATCAAGGCGGCGACCGAGGCCGGCGTGATGGTGGTGAACGCGCCCACCTCGAACATCATCTCGGCGGCGGAGCTCACCATCGGCCACATCCTGAGTCTCGCCCGCCACATCCCGGCCGCCCATGGTGCGCTGGCCGACGGACAGTGGAAGCGCTCCAAGTACACGGGCGTCGAGTTGTTCGAGAAGACGATCGGCATCATCGGTCTCGGGCGCATCGGCGCTCTCATCACCGCCCGTATGCAGGCGTTCGGGATGAAGATCGTCGCCTACGACCCCTACGTGACCGCGGCCCGTGCCCAGCAGTTGGGCGTCACGCTGCTGAGCCTCGATGAGTTGCTCGCGCAGTCGGACTTCATCACCATCCACATGCCGAAGACGCCGGAGACGACCGGCATGATTGCGGCAGCGCAGTTGAAGCTGATGAAGCCGACGGCCTTCATCATCAACGTGGCCCGCGGCGGCCTCATCGACGAGACCGCGCTCTACGACGCGCTCGTGGCCGGCACCATCGCGGGCGCAGGGCTCGATGTATTCGTCAGCGAGCCGCCGACCGGGTCGCCCCTCCTCGCCCTCGACAATGTGGTGGTCACCCCTCACCTGGGGGCGTCGACGGATGACGCCCAGGAGAAAGCGGGCGTCTCGGTCGCCAGGTCGGTGCGGCTCGCCCTCGACGGCGAGCTGGTACCGGATGCCGTCAACGTCGCCGGCGGTGTGATCGACCCGACGGTGCGCCCCGGCATCCCGCTGATGGAGAAGCTCGGCCAGGTCTTCGCCGGCCTCGCAGGCAGTGCCGTCACGGCGGTGGATGTCGAGATCCGCGGCGAGATCGTGGAGTTCGATGTGAGCGTGCTGAAGCTCGCCGCGCTGAAGGGCATGTTCAGCAATGTGGTCGCCGAATCGGTGAGCTACGTGAACGCGCCTCTGCTGGCGGACCAGCGCGGCATCACCGTGCGACTTGTCACCGACGCCGTGAGCGACGAGTATCGCAATCTCCTCACCATCCGCGGCACGCTCGGCGACGGAAGCCAGGTGTCGGTCTCGGGCACTCTCACCGGACCGAAGCAGACGCAGAAGATCGTTGAGATCAATGGCTACGACGTGGAGGTGCCTCTCGCCGAGCACCTCATCGTGATGCTGTACACCGACCGGCCCGGAATCGTCGCCGTCTACGGCAAGGAGTTCGGCGAAGCGGGCATCAACATCGCGGGCATGCAGATCAGTCGGCGCGAGGCCGGCGGACAGGCACTGAGCGTGCTGACCGTCGATTCGCCGGTTCCGGAGTCGCTGCTCGAGGCGGTGCGTGCCTCGATCAAGGCCGATGTGCTGCGCGAAATCGACATCACGGAGTAGTTTTTTGGGTCTGGTGTCGATTTCGGTCACCTCCCGTTCGTCGTATGGATAGTTCGCAGGAACACCAAACGAAGGAGAGAACATGTCCGAGAAGTACCTGATCCTGATCATGGACGGCAGCTGGGATTCGGCGACCGTCACCGAAGAGCAGCACAACGACGCGATGAAGGCTCACGGTGCCTTCGCCGCAGCGGTTGCCGCTGCGGGTGCAGCCATCCTCGGCGGGGAGGCGCTGCAGGGCCCGAACGTCGGCTTCAGCGTGACCCCGGCTGCAGGCGGCAAGCCCGCCGTGTATACGAATGGTCCGCTTGCGGAGACGACCGAGGTTCTGAGCGGTTACTACATCATCGAAACCGACACCGTGGAGAAGGCACGCGAGCTCGCTGCCCTCTGCCCGACGAACGGGCACATCGAGGTGCGTCCCATCTGGGATATGGCGATGTGACGTCGTTCGACGACGCGTTCGCCACGGAATGGCCTCGGGTAGTCGGGGCCATTCTGCGCGCGTTCGGCAGTCTGGATCTCGCCGAGGAGTCGGCGCAGGAGGCCTTCGCTCGCGCCGCCGAGCTGACCGCGGGCGGCACGCGCATCGACAATCTCGGGGCCTGGGCCACTACCGCGGCCCGACGCATCGCCATCGACAGCCTCCGTCGCGACGCGGCGCTGGCGGCGAAGCTGCCGCTGCTCGTCGAGGATCAACAGGACGATGAGACCGACGACCGGCTCGGGCTGGTCTTCATCGCCTGCGACCCCGTGCTGTCCACCGAACAGCAGGTGGCGCTGGCGCTCAGGATCGTCTGCGGCGTGCCGACGGCCGACATCGCAGCCTTCTTCGGCATCCAGGAACCGACGATCGCCGCTCGTCTCACGCGCGCCAAACGGGCGATCGAGCGATCGGGTCACCGCTTCGAGTGGCTCGAGGGAGACGCCAGGATCAGCCGGCTCGAGGCCGTGCTCACCACCATCTACGGCGTGTACACGCTCGGGCACACGGCCAACACCGGCGACGAACTGACGGATGCCCGCCTCGGCTCGATCGCGCACGCTCTCGCCGAGTCTGTGGTGGGCGAATTCGGGAGGGACACCGAGGCGCTCGGGCTTCTCGCGCTCATCGAGTTGGGGGAGTCGCGCCGGCCGGGCAGGACATCGCCCGACGGCATCCCGCTCACCCTCGCGGAGGTGGACCGCTCGGCATGGGGCCGGCAGCGGATGTCGCGCGGCCTCGTCCTCGCGGCCCGCGCGTTGCCCGGCGGAGGTCGGTTCGCCCTGCAGGCCGGCATCTCGGGCCTGCACTCGTCTGCAGCGCGCTGGGAGGATACCGACTGGAATGCGATCAACACCCTCTACTACGGTCTGCTCCGGGTCTGGCCGGCACCCGTCGTGAAGCTCGGAGCCCTGGTCGCGCGCAGTCATCTCGGGCCGCTCGAACTGGACCGTGCGACCGCAGAGTTGCGGGCCCTGCCGCGCGACCGGCGCGTGAGCGCGGCGCTCGCCGACCTCGAGGAGCGGCGCGGCGACATCCCGGCCGCCCTCGCCGCGGCGCGGGAGGCGCTCGACGGCGAGAGCAACGGCGCGCTGGTGCGCTTCTATGAGCGCATGCTCACGCGCCTTACGGCGCGGCAAAGAAATACTGCCTGATGACGCGCCCCGCCCTGAACCCGAATCAAAACGCGGGACGCGCCGGTCTGTGGTTACTTGCGGGTGACTAGATGCTGGTGGTCTTGTTTTCGACGACCTTCTCCGTGCCGGCAGGGTCGACGGCAGAACGCGTGGTCGACACCGTCGAGCGGTGACGCAGCACGAGAACGAGCGAGATGACGAACACGACGACTCCCGCGCCCATCAGCAGGTAGCCGACGATGTGCAGGTTGATGACTGTCTCCTGAATGTTGACTGCGAACGCCAGGATGGCTCCGACGACGAACAGGAAAATACCGGTTCCGATACCCATGAGTGAGTCCTTTCTCGTGCTTCCCTCGCGCACGGTACACGCATTCACGGGTTTCGGTACGGTTGGTGAATGCCCACACATTTCAGCCTCGCGGTGATCGCGGGCGACGGGATCGGACCAGAGGTCATCGCCGAAGCGCTCAAGGTGCTCGACGCCGCGCTTCCCGCCGAGGTCACCATCACACCGACCCACTACCCGTTCAGCGCACGCCACTACCTGGAGAGCGGGGAGATTCTCACCGACGAGTCGCTCGCTGCGCTCGACAAGCACGACGCGATCCTGCTGGGAGCCGTGGGGGGCGACCCGAGAGACCCGAAACTCGCCGGCGGTCTCATCGAGCGCGGGCTGTTGCTGAAGCTTCGGTTTGCTTTCGACCACTACGTGAACCTGCGGCCCACGCTGCTGCTCCCGTCGGTTCAGTCACCGCTCAGAGATCCGGGCGACGTCGATTTCGTGGTCGTACGCGAAGGGACCGAGGGCCCGTACGCGGGGGTCGGCGGCGTTCTACGGCGCGAGACCCCGCACGAGGTCGCCAGCGAGGTCTCGGTGAACACGGCCTTCGGTGTCGAACGAGTGGTGCGGTACGCCTTCGCCAAGGCGGCATCCCGGCGAAACAAACTCACGCTGGTGCACAAGACGAACGTTCTCACCTTCGCCGGCAACCTGTGGCAGCGCATCTTCGACCGGGTCGCCACCGAGTTCCCCGGCGTGAGCGTGGATTACCTCCACGTAGACGCCGCTACTATCTTCCTGGTGACCGACCCGAGTAGATTTGACGTGATCGTCACAGACAACCTCTTCGGCGACATTCTCACCGATCTCGCTGCCGCGATCAGCGGCGGCATCGGACTGGCGGCCTCGGGCAACATCAACCCGGACGGCACCCACCCCTCGATGTTCGAGCCCGTGCACGGCTCGGCCCCCGACATCGCGGGCAAGCAACTCGCCGATCCCACCGCGGCGATCCTTTCCGTGTCACTGCTGCTCGATCACCTCGGGCTGGCGGATGCCGCGGCGCGGGTCACCGAGGCGGCCACCGCCGACCTCGCCGCCAACGCGACAGTTAAACGCTCCACCTCCGAGATCGGCGACGCGATCGCGAACCGGTTGCGGGAGGGGCAGAATACTTAATAGGAAGACCGACTAAAAGGACCACCATGAAGAACCTCCTCGCACCGTCGACTCTCGAGTTCACACACCACCGCAATCCCGCGGCGCTCGCCGAGATGGAGCGCGCGGAGATTCTCTCCGACCCGGGGTTCGGCAAGCACTTCACCGACCACATGGTCGACATCTGCTGGTCCGCTCGTGGCAGCTGGCACCGCCCGCGGGTGCAGCCGTTCGGTCCGATCGAGCTCTCCCCGGCCGCGGCGGTGCTGCACTATGCCCAGGAGATCTTCGAGGGACTGAAGGCGTACCGCCACGAAGACGGCTCGATCTGGACCTTCCGTCCGGAGGCCAACGCAGCCCGAATGCAGCGCTCCGCTCGTCGGCTCGCCCTTCCCGAGCTGCCGACCGAGTACTTCATCGAGTCGCTGAAGCAGCTCATCGCCGTCGACGGCGACTGGGTGCCGACCGCTCCCGACACCAGCCTCTACCTGCGCCCTTTCATGTTCGCCAAAGAGGCGTTCCTCGGGGTTCGACCGGCGGAGAAGGTCAACTACTACGTGATCGCCAGTCCGGCCGGCGCGTACTTCAAGGGCGGACTGTCGCCGGTATCGATCTGGCTGTCTGCGAACTACTCACGGGCGGGCAGGGGCGGCACGGGGGCTGCGAAGACCGGCGGCAACTACGCCGCGTCGCTCGTCGCCCAGGCGGAAGCATACGACCACGGCTGCGACCAGGTGCTGTTCCTCGACTCCGAGGAGAACAAATACCTCGAAGAGCTCGGCGGCATGAACATCGTGCTCGTGAAGAAAGACGGAACGCTGGTGACTCCCGCGTCGGCGTCGATCCTCGAGGGCATCACGCGTGACTCGATCCTGCAGCTCGCGGAGGACCGTGGACACCGGGTGGAGCGTCGCCAGGTCACGATCGACGAGTGGCGCGAGGGGGCGGCATCCGGCGACATCGTCGAAGCCTTCGCCTGCGGCACTGCGGCTGTTCTCGCACCCATCGGCACCCTGAAGGCCGACGACTTCGAGATCACGCACGAGGGCGGCGAACTCGCGCTCTCGCTGCGTGAGGAGCTCACCGGCATCCAGTATGGGCGGATCGATGACCGTCACGGCTGGATGACGCGACTCGACGCGTGAAGATCGCCCGGTTCACCGCAGCGGGCGACGATCCGCGCTACGGCATTCTCGACGATGAGGAGTTCGTCGTGCTTGCCGGCGACCCGCTGTTCGGTGGGTTCGACACCACCGGGGAACGGGTGCTGGTCGCGCAGTCGAAGCTACTCGCGCCGGTGATCCCGCGATCGAAGGTGATCGGGGTCACAGCGGACGGCATGGTCTATCTGAAGCCGAACACGGCTGTCGTGGGTCCGGGCGACGCCATCCAGTTGCCGCCGACCGGCGCTGTCACGGCCGCCGGAGTGCTCGCGGTGGTGATCGGCAGCCTCGCGAAGCGGGTCCCCGCCGCCGACGCCGCGAGCGTCATCTTCGGCTACACGGTGGGAACGGATGTCACGGCCGCCGACCAGCTCGAGGCCGGCCAGTGGGCGCTCGCCAAGGGTTATGACACCTTCGCCCCGATCGGGCCGGTAATGGAGACCGAATTCGATGCGTCGGGCGCGCAGGTGGTGCTCGGGGGATCGACCGGCACCGTCAGCGGTGTTGCGGCCGCCGTCGAGCGCGTGTCCGCGGTGTGGACCCTGCTGCCCGGCGACGTCATTCTCATCGGCACGTCAGCTCCGGCTGTGACGCTGGTCGTCGGGGACTCCGTCTCAGTCGAGATCGACGGGATCGGCATCCTGACGAACCCCGTCCGCGGGCGTTGAGCGCCTGAGCGGGTCGAGCGAGTGAGCGGGTCGAGCGGTTGAGCGGGTCGAGCGAGTGAGCGGGTCGAGCGAGTGAGCGGGTCGAGCTTGTCGAGACCTCACCAACGAATTTCCTGGCTCCCCGGCATCCTGCTGGCGGCGCTGGGCTCGGTCGCGGGGTACGGCGTGCACCTGCTGCTTCCGGGGCTTCCGTGGCTGACGGCCTCGCTCATCCTCGGTGTGATCGTCGGATGCGTGCCCGCGGTGCGCCCGTCGCTCGACGGCTTCCTCAAGCCCGGACTTGCGGTCGCCTCGAAGCGCCTGCTGCGCATCGGCATCGTCGTGCTCGGCCTGAAACTGAGCCTCGGTGATATCGCGAAACTCGGCTGGCTGGCGATCGTGCTGATCATCGCGCTGGTCGCGGTGAGCTTCGTGATCACGTGGGGAATCGGGAGGCTCTTCCGGCTGGAGGGTGACCAGGCGGTGCTGATGGCCGCCGGCTTCTCGATCTGCGGTGTCTCGGCGGTCGGTGCGATGTCGGCGGCTCGGCGCTCGGACGAGAAGGAGACCGGCACCCCGATCGCGCTCGTCACGCTCTACGGAACTCTCGCGATCGTGGTGCTGCCACTGCTCTCCGGTTTGCTCGGGCTCACGCACGCCCAGTTCGGGCACTGGGTGGGCGCAAGCGTGCACGACGTCGGGCAGGTGGTCGCCACGGCCCAGACGATGGGCGCCGCCGCGCTTGCCGTCGCGATCGTGGTGAAGCTGACCCGCGTGCTCATGCTCGCGCCGATGGTCGCGATCGCGTCGATCCAGACCCGGCGAAGCGGAACAGCGTCGGCGACGAAGAACCCGCCGATCGTGCCCTTGTTCATCGGGGGATTCCTCTTAGCGGTGCTGATTCGCACCTTCGTGCCGCTGCCGGTCGAGGTGCTCGCCGCCGCGGATATTCTCCAGTCCGCGCTGCTGGCCGCCGCGCTGTTCTCCATCGGGGCGTCGCTCCGGCTGGAACGCCTGGCCCGGTCGGGTGTGCGCGCGCTCGGCGCGGGGCTGGTGTCGTGGGTCGTCATCCTCGGGCTCGCCCTCGGCGTGGTGTACGCGACCACCTAGAATTGACCCCGATGCCAGCCTCCTTCACCACCGCCACCGGTGCCGATGTGCGAGTGCGGTTCTGCCCGTCTCCCACCGGCACGCCCCACGTCGGACTGATCCGCACCGCCCTCTTCAACTGGGCCTATGCGCGTCACACCGGCGGCAAGCTCATCTTCCGCATCGAAGACACGGATGCCGCCCGCGACAGCGAGGAGAGCTACGAGCAACTGCTCGAGGCGCTGCGCTGGCTGGGCCTCGACTGGGATGAGGGCGTGGAGACCGGCGGTCCGCACGCTCCCTACAGGCAGTCGCAGCGCACCGAGATCTACCTCGGCATGATCGAGCGCTTGCGCGAGGCCGGCTACCTCTACGAGAGTTTCGTCACGCCCGAGGAGATGGAGGCCCGCAACCTAGCGAACGGTGTCGACCCGAAGCGCGGCTACGACAACTTCGAGCGCGACCTCACCGATGAGCAGCGTGACGCGTACAGGGCGGAGGGCCGTGTGCCTGCGCTGCGACTGCGCGTTCCCGACGGCGACCTCAGCTTCGACGACCTGGTGCGCGGACCGGTCACCTTTCCCGAAGGCAGCTTCAGCGACTTCGTCGTCGTACGCCCGAACGGCATACCGCTCTACACGTTCGTCAACCCGGTCGACGATGCCCTGATGGGCATCACGCACGTGCTGCGCGGCGAAGACATCCTGTCTTCCACTCCTCGCCAGATCGCGCTCTACCACGCGCTCATCGCCATCGGCGTCACCGACTTCGTGCCCCGCTTCGGCCACCTGCCCTACGTGATGGGCGACGGCAACAAGAAGCTCTCCAAGCGCGATCCCGAGTCCAATCTCTTCCACCACCGGGTGCGCGGGTTCATCCCCGAGGGTCTCGTCAACTACCTCGCACTGCTCGGCTGGTCGCTCAGCCACGACCGCGACGTGTTCTCGATCGTCGAGATGATCGCCGCGTTCGACGTGGTCGACGTGAACCCCAACCCGGCCCGCTTCGACCTGCGCAAGGCGGAGTCGATCAATGGCGACCACATCCGCTTGCTGGAGCGTGACGACTTCGCCGCCCGTCTGGTGCCCTACCTCTCCGGGTTCATCTCCGACCCGCCCACCCCGCTCGAGAGCGCCATCCTGCGGGAGGCGGCACCCCTCGTGCAGGAGCGCATGCAGCTGCTCGGGGACGCCGGTGCGCTCCTCGGCTTCTTCTTCCAGACGACCGACCAGATCGAATACGACGCGGATGCGCTCCCGGGCGCCGGGGCCGCCCTGGTTCTCGATGCGGCATCCGGTTCGCTCTCCCAGCTCGACGACTGGTCCGCCGAGCACATCGAGCGCGTGCTGCGCGAGGCTCTCGTCGCGGGGGCGGGGCTCAAGCCGCGTGACGCCTTCGGCCCGCTGCGCACCGCCCTCAGCGGCAAGCGCATCAGTCCTCCGCTGTTCGAGTCGATGGAACTGCTCGGCAAAGAGGTCACGCTGGCCCGCATCGCCCGGCTGGAAGCGCGGCTCTAGCTCCGCAGCGCACAGCGAGAAGCGCTAGTCGCGCGGCCCGCGGAGGTGCTGCTGGGTCAGCGCGTCCATCTCCTCGTCGGTGAGCTCGTCGAGGTTTTTCGCCTCCTTGTGGTCCACCTTCGACCAGCGCACGAACAGCAGGATCAGAATCGGGATGTCGCTGATCTCGGCAATGAACCAGAGCAGGTCACCCGACAGTTGCTGGTCTCGCATCCGGCTCGGGAACCAGTCGGGCACGGCGCCCAGCACGGGGCCCACGCCATCGAGGATGCTCGTGCTGAGCCTGATGAGGATGCCGGGGATGGCATCCACGATCAGCTCCACGAAGACGAGGATGAACTCCACGGTGATGAAGAAGCTGGTGCGCTGGTTCGTCTGCTCAATCACCGGCAGCACCATCAGCAGCCCGACCACAGGGATCGCGATCGACAGGACGGTCTGGGCGAATGTGCTCTGGCGCAGCGTGCCGGCGAACGGGGTGACGAACACCATGAAGACGGCCAGCGCGAACAGCGGTGCGAAGACGGCGTTGCCCACCAGCCGGATCGGCCAGGACTTCAGGAAGGCGTTCAGGCGTTGCAAGGAGGTGCCATGAAGCACCAGCCTGGCCATGGCAACCGGGCCGCCGAGGCTGATCAGCGCGGGCACGGCGAACAGCAGCAGCGCGATGCGAGTGGTGAAGGCGAAGCGCAGGTCCATGCTCCAGACCCCGAGAAAGCCGAGGTTCACCACCACGTACGAGCCCACCCCGAGGAGGTAGAAGCACCAGGTGCGCCAGGCTGGCCAGCGGATGTCCCGCCGCGCCAGGTTCAGCAGGCCCGCCGCGTAGAGAGCGGCGATGATCACCGCGAAGGCGAGGGAGACGGGTTCGAGCCGCCACGATCCGAGGACGTCGAGAATGCCGGGCACCTTCGCATTCTGCCACTCGCACTTGGTAGCCAACCCGTTTGGACCACCCG
>JAODAT010000046.1 GCA_025463565.1 Microbacteriaceae bacterium | reverse complement strand
ACCACGCCAGCCGGCGCGGTTTCGGTGGGCACCGGACCCGGTCCGACGTTCAGCCCGGTCAGGTTATTGATCGGGGCGGTCACGCCTTTGACCACACTATTCAGCGTCGATCCGAGCGCGGACGATGTGCTGCCCACGGTCTGGTTCACGCCGTCGATGAGTGTGGTCGTGCCCGGGATGGGAGCGCTGAGCAGCGAGCCGATCCCGCTCGGCGACGGGGTCGGAGCGAGAATCCACGGGGTGGGCGCAGAGGACGGCAGCGCAATGGTTTCCGACGTAGTGGATGACGCCGCAACGACGGAAGACGGAGCCGACGGACCCTGCGCGCTGCTGGTCGCCGCGAGGCCCCCGGATACGGCGAGCGCCACGGCGATCACTCCGACCAGTGGCGCGGCCACGGCGCCGGCGGTGAGGCCGGTCGTCACGGCGGGCACGGCCGCGGTTGCGAGGGTGTGGAAGGCGGGCGGCATGGCGGATGCGACCGCCTCCGCCGCCATCGCACCGCTCGGCACGCTGAGTGAGGCGAGGAACATCCCGCCGACGGCACCGCCCAGGATGAGCGGGATCATGACGAGCGCCAGGCGCGACCCGACCTCATCCACTTCTTCGCTGATGATCGTGCACTTGTTGCAGGTGCTCAGGTGGTCCGTGACGCGCTCGCGAACGCTGGCGGTCAGGCCGTTGCGGGCATAGTCACCGAGGCGTTCGATGGTCCAGCGGCAGTCTCCGGTGGACGTCGCGTCGGAGACATGGGCCTGCAGCCACGCCTTGCGGAGTCCTTCACGGGCCCGGTAGGAGAGTGCCGCGACGCCGTTCGCGGTGATTCCGAGAATGGGGGCGACCTCGTGCGGGTCCATTCCCTCGACCTCGGTGTACCAGAGCACCGACTGCCAGCGCTCGGGCAGGCTGCGGAACGCTCGCACCGTGAGAGTGCGGTCGAGCGCGATGGTCGCAGGGTCGTCGCCTTCGACTACCGACTCGAATTCGCCGATGTCCTCGACGTTGATGCTCTTGTCCGAGCGACCCCAGCGTGCCGCGAGGTTTCGGATGGTGGTGTACAGGTACGGACGGAATGCGCCCTCGGGCCCGCCACCGGCCAGCACCCGCTGGTAGATGCGCACGTACGCCTCCGACACGAGGTCGTCGGCGTCGTTCGACGACGTGAACTGGCGCGCGACCCGCATGCCCGACCGGGCATGGCGCTGCCACAGTTCCGCGAAGGCACCCTTGTCCCCGGCACGTGCACGCAATACCAGCGACTCATCCGAGGTGGTTACTCCCGGATTCTCGTCTTCCATAGCCGTTCCCCCCACGGGAGTCATACCTGATCCACCACCAGTATGCGCCGAGATCCGGTCCTGCGCGACCCCCGTATATCGGTTGGGGACAAATTTCAGCGCGAGGTCTTCAGCGCAAGGTCGCGACGGCTCGCGCCTCGGCCGCGCTGCCCGCAGTGACAGCCCGCTCGGCGAGCGCCTGCGCCTCAGCGAGGCTGTGAAGGGCGAGTTCAGCGCGCACATCGGCCAGCGCGGCGGGCGCCATGCTGAGGCTCGTCGCGCCGAGTCCGACCAGTACGACGGCGAGCTGCGGGTCGGCGGCGGCCTCGCCGCAGATGCCGACCGGCCTGCCGGAGGCCCGACCGGCATCCCCCACCAGCTTGATCAGGCGAAGCACGGCGGGATGCCACGGGTCCTGATAGCGCGCGACCGAGCCGAGGGTGCGGTCTGCCGCGAGCGTGTACTGGGTGAGGTCGTTGGTGCCGACGCTGACGAAATCGGCGCTCTCGAACACCCGGTCGGCGACGAGCGCCAGCGATGGCACCTCGGCCATCACCCCGACGGTTCTAAGGCCCAGTTCGCGCGCGAACGTGACGAAGTAGTCGGTCTCCTCCGCATCCGACACCATGGGGGCCATCACCCACAGTTCGGCGTCTGTCGCGGCGTCCGCCTGCGCGAGCGCGGTGAGTTGCTCACGCAGGACCGACTCGTTGGCCCGGAGCGCCCGGAGCCCGCGGAGGCCAAGTGCTGGATTGTCTTCGTGCTCTCCGCCGAGGAACGCGAGGGGCTTGTCCGCACCCGCGTCCAGCACGCGCACGACCACTTTTCGACCCGGAAAACGCGCGAGCAATTCGGTGTACCGTGCGCGTTGGTCGTCGACGGTCGGCGCCGCCGCCGATCCGAGAAAGAGGAATTCCGTGCGGAACAGCCCGACACCCTCCGCGCCGAGTTCGATCGCCGACATCGCTTCGTCCGGTGAGCCGAGGTTGGCGAGCAGGGGTATTTTCGTGCCGTCCTTCAGCGCGCCGTCGGTGATCGGCACCGGCACCGAGCGCGCTCGTTCGTGTACCGCACGGATCTCGGTGTCCGTCGGCGAGGTCGTGACGGAACCACTTGCAGCATCCACGATCACCACCGTGCCGTCGGCCAGGTCGAGCGCTCCGGCGACCGCCACGATGGCGGGGATCGACTTCTGTCGCGCGAGGATCGCGGTGTGGCTGGTCGGCCCGCCGCCGCTCGTGACGAGCGCGAGCACCATCGTCAGGTCGAGCAGCGCCGTGTCGGCGGGCGCGAGGTCGGCGGCGACCAATACGAACGGCGTGTCCGAGACGGGGATGCCGGGTAACGGCACCCCACGCAGGTGCGCGATCACGCGGCGCGCTATGTCATCGAGGTCGGCCACGCGCTCGGCCAGCAGGCCGCCGGCCGCGGTCCACTCAGCGGTAAAAGCACCGACCGCCTCGAACACCGCCCGCTGCCCAGTCCTGCCGGTGTCGATTCGCGCCCGGATGTCGTCGATCAGCGTCGGATCGCGTGCCATTTGGGCCGCGGCTTCGAGCATGTCGCGAGCATCCCCGCCGGCCCTCGAACCGCGATCGGTGAGTTCGGCGGCGACGGCAGAGAGCGCGGCGTCGACGCCGGCGAACTCGGATGCCGCCCCCGCCGCGCGCGCGACGTCGGCCGGTTCGGGCAGCGGGTCGGGCATCCGCAGCACCGGGCCAACGGCCATGCCGCGCCCGATACCCATGCCCTGCAGTTGCACGCCTATCCTTTTCCACGAGTGCGCTGACCAGCGCCACTCTACCTGCGCCGCTGTGGCCGGATCGGAGGCCGAATGAAAGCGCTCATCGCAACCGTCAAGCTGCTCGTCGCGCGGGTCATGAGACTGCGCCCGGTGCGGGTGTTCCAGTTCTACTCGCAGAACAACGGCGGAATCCTCGCCGGGGGGCTGAGCCTGACGCTGCTGTACAGCGTGTTCGCCGGGTTGTATGTCGGCTTCGCTGTGGTCGGTATGGTCGCCGTCTCCAATCCGGCATTCGAGAACGCGATCGTGACGACCGTGTCGAGTTCGGTGCCCGGACTCATCGACACCGGCAACGGTGGTGCGATCAAGGTGCACCAGCTGTTCACGTCGCGCACGATCACCATCACGAGCATCATCGCCCTGGTCGCCGTCTTCGTCACCGCGCTCAGCTGGTTCTCGTCTGCTCGATCGGCCGTCCGGCTGTTCTTCCAGCTGCCGCAGGACAAGACCTTTTTCCTGCTGCTGAAGCTGAAAGACCTCGGACTGGTGATCGGCTTCGGAATCGTCGTTGTCGTCTCGGCGGGTCTCTCGGTGTTCTCCACCAGCGCCCTCGACTTCCTGTTCGGGCTGGTCGGCATCGACCACCATTCCCTCTTCGCCACCCTCGTCGCACGAGGGGTCGGGCTGCTCATCGTGCTGGCGATCGATACGACGACGCTCGCCGTGCTGTTCCGCGTGCTCGCCGCAACCCGCATCCCGTTCCCCCGGCTCATCGTGGGATCGCTGCTCGGCGGCATCAGTCTCGGCGTGCTGAAGGTGCTCGGGGCGACGATCGTGGGCGGCGCCGGCCGCAACCCGTTGCTGGCGTCGTTCGCGGTCATCCTCGGCCTGCTGGTCTGGATGGGGCTGGTCTGCCAGGTGATCCTCATCTCGGCGACGTGGATCGCTGTCGACGTGACCGACCACGGGCAAACACTCAATCCGAAGCCCATCACGAGGGGCCTCCGCACACCGCCCGAGCATCATCGACCGAGGATCAAGGCCGCCGGCCCTCCCCGATAGCCGGCCGGCGTCCTCAATACACCGTCGGTGCTCCCCGATAAAGTGGAGTAGTGCCTACTCGTCTTCGTGTCGCTACCGTCAATGTGAACGGCGTCCGCGCCGCCTACGGCCACGGCATGGGCCCCTGGCTGGCCGCGCGCGACGTGGATGTACTGGCGCTGCAGGAGGTGCGCGCGCCCACCGAGATCCTCGAGGAGCTGCTCGGCGACGAGTGGAACATCCTGCACGACACCGCCACCGCGGCCGGTCGAGCCGGTGTCGCGCTCGCCAGCCGCGGAAAGGCCGAGATCCACCGCGTCGAACTGGGCGACGAGAAGTTCGACAGCGCGGGCCGCTGGCTCGAGGCGGACTATCGGGTGGGCGATTCGATCGTCACGGTCGTCAGCACCTACGTACACTCCGGCAACGTCGAAGACCCAAAGAAGATGATCGAGAAGTACAAGTTTCTCGACGCGATGACCAAGCGGCTACCCGAGATGACCGAGCACTCGCCCCTGGCGGTAGTGGTCGGTGACCTCAACGTCGCCCATCGCGAGATCGACCTCAAGAACTGGCGGGGCAACCGCAACCAGGCCGGATTCCTTGTGAAAGAGCGAGCCTACTTCGACAAGTTCTTCGCACCGGAGGGCAAGAACGTCGCGTGCGTCGACGGTAAGACCCGTCGCGGAATGGGCTGGGTGGATGTCGGCCGCCAGTGGGCGGGCGAAGTCGAGGGGCCGTACACCTGGTGGTCGGCTCGCGGGCAGGCGTTCGCGAACGACACCGGATGGCGACTCGATTACCACGTCGCCACCCCCGGCCTCGCGGCACTGGCACAGAGCTACACGGTTGATCGTGCGGCGACCTACGACGAGCGATGGTCCGACCACGCTCCCGTCGTCGTCGACTACTCCATCAACTGAAAGACCCTGCGTTTGTGAAAGGCTTGTCACAATGACCAAACCCCGCCTGTTCTCGGGCATGCAGCCGTCGGCTGATTCGCTTCACATCGGCAACTACATCGGTGCGCTGCTGCAGTGGAAAGAGCTACAGCAGACCCACGACGCGTTCTTCTCCGTGGTCGACCTGCACGCGATCACCGTGCCGCAGGAGCCAGCGCAGCTGCGCGAGGCGACCCGACGCACCGCCGCCCAGTACATCGCCGCGGGCATCGACCCCGCCGAGTCGACTCTCTTCGTGCAGTCGCACGTGCCCGCGCACGCCCAGCTGGCGTGGGTGCTGAATACCATCACCGGGTTCGGCGAGGCCGGGCGCATGATCCAGTTCAAAGACAAGTCGGCGAAGCAGGGCACGGACTCGACCTCGGTCGGGCTGTTCACTTACCCGATCCTCCAGGCAGCGGACGTGCTGCTCTACGACGCGCTCGTGGTGCCGGTTGGCGAAGACCAGCGGCAGCACATCGAGCTGACCCGCGACCTTGCCCAGCGCTTCAACAGTCGCTTTGGCCCGACCTTCGTGGTGCCGGAAGTGAGCATCCAGAAGGAGACCGCGAAGATCTTCGACCTGCAGAACCCCACGTCGAAGATGTCGAAGTCGGGCGATGCCCCGAACGGCATCATCTGGATGCTGGACGACCCGTCGCTGTCGGCCAAGAAGATCAAGTCGGCGGCGACCGACAGCGGCCGCGAGGTGCGCTTCGACGTGGTGGAAAAACCGGGCATCTCGAACCTGTTGACCATCTACTCGGTGCTCTCCGGCATCCCGATCCCCTCGCTGGAGACTGAGTTCGAGGGCAAGGGTTACGGCGACTTCAAGAGCGCGCTGGCGGATGTCGTGGTCGACACGTTCGGCCCGATCCGCGCGCGCGCACTGGAGCTGCTCGACGACCCGGCCGAACTCGACAGGGTTCTGGCCGGCAACGCCGACCGGGCGTCCGAGGTGGCGGAAGCCACCCTGGCGAAGGTCTATGACCGCATCGGTTTCCTGCCCCGCCGTTGACGCCCCTGTTGGTCGAATAGCGCCCGGCGCAGCCGGACGCGTATCGAGACCGGCACGCGCCGAGACCCGGGTCTCGATACGCGAGTCGCTTCGCGACGCGCTACTCGACCAACAAAGGGGAATGCCGCACACCCGACCTGAGTTGTAGCATGGGAAGCAGTAAGTAGTACGTGCTCCGGGGTCGGTGAAAATCCGAACCGGCGGTGATAGTCCGCGACCCGCTGTTGACAGAAATGCCAGGAGCGGTTGAGCCGGTGGAATTCCGGGACCGACGGTTATGAAACGCCAGCGTTTGTCAGCGGCGCGTTTCTCAGTCCGGATGGAAGGAAGCACGCGCGAGATATTCCTTTCGGAATGTCGTCGCGATTCCCCGGAGTGCCCAGAACGCAAGGGACACCGGATGACTACCGCGGTAGTAAGCACAGAGGCAGAGGCCATGCGCCACGCCCTGTCGCTGGCCGCCCACGGTCCCGTCTGGGGCGTCAATCCGCGGGTGGGGTGCGTCATCCTCTCCCCCGAGGGCGAGATTCTCGCGGAGGGCTGGCACCGCGGCGCCGGCACACCGCACGCCGAGGTCGACGCGCTGTCGAAGCTCGAGCCGGGCGAGGCCAGGGGCGCCACCGCGGTCGTCACCCTCGAGCCCTGCAACCACTACGGCCGCACCGGCCCGTGCAGCGAGGCACTCATCGCCGCCGGCGTCGCGCGCGTCGTCTACTCGGTCTCCGATCCCGGTGTCGCCTCCAGCGGCGGTGCAGCGCGCCTGAGCGAGGCGGGGGTCGCGGTCGAGGGCGGTCTTCTCGCCGACGAGGTGGAGTCGTTCCTGCGCGTCTGGCTCACGGCGACCCGCCTCGGCAGGCCATTCGTCAGCGTGAAGTGGGCGTCGACCCTGGATGGCCGGGCCGCGGCCGCTGACGGCTCCAGCCAGTGGATCACCGGCACGGCAGCCCGCCAGCGCGTGCACGAGCAGCGCGAGCAGGCCGACGCGATCCTGGTCGGCACGGGCACTGTCATCTCGGATGACCCCTCCCTCACGGCACGTGGCGACGCCGGCGAACTGCTGGCGCACCAGCCGCTGCCCGTCGTCATCGGCGACCGCGAGATCCCCGCCGGAGCGAAGCTCGCCACAGCGCTGAGGCTGCCCGGCCACGACCTCGACGCGACACTGCGCGACCTTTTCGAGCGAGGCATCCGGCACGCCTACGTCGAGGGCGGACCGACACTGGCGAGCGCGTTCATCGCCGCCGGCCTGGTCGATGAGTTCCTCATCTTTCTTGCACCCGCGTTGCTGGGCGGCCCGAGGCTCGCGGTCGGCGACCTCGGCGTCGAGAGCATGGCTGGCATCCACACACTTCACATCGACTCGATCGAGCAGCTGGGCAAGGACATCCTCGTCACGGCCCGCCCGGCAACGGAAAGGTAGAACATGTTTACGGGAATCATCGAAGAACTCGGCACGGTGCTCGACTGGACTGTGCTCGGCGACGCCGCCCGGATCACGGTCCGCGGCCCGATCGCGGTCTCCGACGCGAAACACGGCGACTCGATCTCGGTGTCGGGAGTATGCCTGACGGTGATTGCGCAGGGCGATGACTGGTTCACAGCGGATGTCATGGCCGAGTCGATAGCGATGAGCACGCTGAAGCAGGTGGCGGCAGGGCAGCAGGTCAACCTGGAGCGCGCGGCGAAGGTCGGCGACAGGATCGGCGGCCACATCGTGCAGGGTCACATCGACGGCACTAGCGAGTTGCTGAGCATTACAGAGGGCAGCGCCTGGCGCGTGCTGCGCTTCTCGCTCGACCGCGAGCTGGCTCCGCTGGTGACCCGCAAGGGTTCGGTCGCGATCGACGGGGTTTCACTCACCGTGAGCGACGTTGGCACGGACTGGTTCGAGGTCTCGCTCATTCCCGAGACCCTCACCGCAACAACCCTCGGCCTCAGAAAGCCGGGCGATCTCGTGAACATCGAGACCGACATCCTCGCCCGCCAGGTCGAACGGATGATGCAATTCGAAAGGAGCCTGGCATGAGCCTCGCCGATATCCCCACCGCGCTCGACGAACTCCGCCTGGGCAAGCCCGTCATCGTCGTGGATAACGAGAGCCGCGAGAACGAGGGCGACGTCGTCATCGCGGCCGGCCTCGCCAGCCAGGAGACGATGGCCTGGATGGTGCGCGTCACCTCTGGCTTCATCTGCGCCCCGATGACCAATGAGATCGCCGACCGCCTCGAGCTGCCGGTGATGGTCGCGAACAACCAGGACGTGCGCGGCACCAACTACACGGTGAGCGTCGATGCGGCGTCGGGCGTCACGACAGGTATCAGCGCACATGACCGTGCACACACCGTCCGGCTGCTTGCGGACCTCGACACCACGCCGGACCAACTCCACCGCCCCGGTCACATCATGCCGCTGCGCGCTGTCGAGGGTGGGGTGCGCGAGCGCCCCGGCCACACCGAGGCGACGATCGACCTGCTGAAGCTCGCCGGCCTGGTGCCGGTCGGCGCGATCTCCGAGATCGTCGCCGAGGACGGCGAGATGATGCGCCTCCCTGGGCTCATCGCCCTCGGCGAGCGCGAGAACGTTCCGGTGATCACGATCGAGGCACTGATCGAGTTCCTGCAGCAGACGCACTGTGACACCGACGTGCCGATGCCGGTGGCCATCCCCGAGACCTCGCGGGTGATCTTCGAGGTGGAGACGAACATCCCGACCACGCACGGGCGCTTCCGCTTCCGCGCATACCGGGACCGGATGACCGGAGCCGACCACCTGGCCATCATTTCTGGTGAACCCAAAGATGGCACCCTGCTGCGGGTGCACTCGGAGTGCCTGACCGGTGAGGTATTCGGTTCGGAGAAGTGCGAGTGCGGACCCCAGCTCGACGCGGCACTCGACCAGATCCAGGCAGAGGGCGGGGTGGTCATCTACATGCGTGGGCATGAGGGTCGCGGCATCGGCCTGATCAACAAGCTGAAGGCCTACCGGCTCCAGGAGGACGGGCTCGACACGCTCGATGCGAATATCGCGCTCGGCTTCCCGGCCGACGGTCGCGACTACGGAGCTGCGGTCGCCATTCTGGAGGACCTCGGCCTCTCGCAGGTGCGGGCCATCACCAACAACCCGGAGAAGCTGCGCCAGCTGCGCGAGCGCGGCATCACGGTGCTCGAGCAGGTTCCGCTCGTGGTCGGCGTGAACGAGTTCAATGAGCGTTACCTCGGGGCCAAGCGCGACCGGATGGGACACATCCTGCCGGACGACGCGGCACTCGACGACGCGGTTCTGGTCAACAGCAACCGGGAGCAGGAGCTGTGAGCGGCGCGGGAGCACCGGAGATCGCGGTGGACGGGACGGGCTTCAAGATCACCATTGTGGCCGGGCTCTGGCACACCGAGATCGCCGAGGCGCTGGTCGCCGGCGCGAGACGTGTGCTCGACGCCTCGGGCGCGGAGGTGACCCTCGTTCGTGTGCCCGGCAGTTTCGAACTTCCTGTCGTTGCGAAGGCGGCCATCGCGAACGGTGCGCACGGCGTCGTCGCTCTCGGGGTGATCATCCGCGGAGGCACCCCGCATTTCGAGTTCGTGTCGAACGCGGCCACCAACGGCCTCACCCAGGTCGCATTGGACACCGGAAGGCCGGTCGGCTTCGGAGTGCTGACCCTCGACGACGAACAACAGGGCATCGATCGGTCCGGCCTCCCCGGTTCGAAGGAAGACAAGGGCGCTGAGACCGCAGAAGCGGTGCTCGCCACCTGCATCGTGCTTCGGGAGATGCCCAAGTGATTTCGGTAGAGTGACAGCGTGAACCCCTTCCGCATACTCATCGTCATCGCGGCTGTCATCGCGGTCATCCTGTTCGCCGGTTTCATCGCCGTGCACTTCTTCGGATTGGTCTGGCGGCCCGAGAGTCTCGGATCGATCACTGCGGCCATCAATGCCTGAACCTTTAAAGGACATGGGGGATGATCCGCAAACCGCAGTGACTCCCCCGGCAGTGCGCCGAATGAGGCTGTCGCGGCCGGTTCGCTTGCTGCTGTGGTTCATTGCCGTCGTCGCGCTGGTGATCATCGTGCTCATCGTCAGCCGCTCCCTGATCCGTCCCGACGTCTCCAACCCGATCGAGCGCATCGAGTACAGCCAGTACCAGCCGGTACCGAACTACGACACGAACACGTACACCGTCACCAACGGCCAACGGATCGCCCGGTTCGATGCGCTCGTGAAGAAGTACTCTGTCGACCTCGCCGACTTCAACAGTGCGCAGAACGATGGCTGCACCGGCGGCCTCGCGACCACCCTCACGCTCTACACCGCCGGCAACTCGATGCAGAAACTGCAGCTCTACAGCTGCCGTGGGCCGAAGGCGAGCGGCGATTTCGTGGCGGATGCCACCAGGCTCGTCTCCGACTGGCATGCGGTGGACGAGAAGTCCGGCGTGGCAAAGTAGGCAAACCCATAGTGCGTGGCACCCGGCCTGACGGCGGGGAACCAGCGATAATCGGGGCATGACCGCTCCCTCCCTGCCCGCGGCGTTCAGCCCATTCGCCGAACCCAAACGTCGCGTCTCGGCTGTCTGGATCACCCTGTTCGCCACCGCGTGGTTCGGAATCTGGATGGCGCAGCTCACGCCGATCCAGCTGCTACTGCCCCTGCAGGTGAACAGCGTCTTCCATGTGAAAGATGGCAGCAGCCAGAGCATCCTGGCGTTCGGCATCATCTCGGGCATCGCCGGCGTCTGCGCCCTCATCGCCTACCCGCTCACCGGCGCACTCTCCGACCGCACCACCTCGCGTTTCGGGCGTCGCCGCCCGTGGATCTTCCTGGGCACGCTCGTCTTCGCCGTTTCCCTCGCGCTGCTCGGCTTCCAGAACACCATCGTCGGGGTCGGCGTCTTCTGGGCGCTCGCCCTCACCGGGTTCTGCATCGTCTCCGCGGCGATCACCGCGACAATCTCCGATCAGGTGCCGGTCGGCCAGCGCGGCATCGTCTCCGGCTGGGTCTCGGCGCCGCAGGCGATCGGAACCGTGCTCGGCATCCTGTTCGTCACCAGTCTCGCCCTGAGCCAGGTGATCGGCTACCTGGCGGTGGCAGTGCTGCTGCTCGTCTTCGTCACCCCGTTCCTGCTGATCATCCCCGACGAGGTTCTGCCGAGGGTGCTCCGCCCGAGCTTCAAGGTCGCCACCCTGCTCAAGGGCTTCTGGGTCAGCCCTCGCAAGCATCCAGACTTCGGCTGGACGCTTCTCGGCCGCATCCTCGTCAACATCGGGAATGCCCTCGGCACGACCCTGCTGCTTTTCTTCCTGCAGTCCGGGCTTCACCGCGGCAAGAGCTCGCAGGACGACCTGCTGCAGCTGACCGTCATCTACCTGGTGCTGTTCATCATCGCCGCGCTCGGTTTCGGCCGGCTCAGTGACAGGATCGGCCAGCGCAAGATATTCGTCTATGCGGCCGCGTATCTGCAGGGCATCGCCGCGCTGCTGCTGGCCTTGGTGCCCACCTGGACGGTCGCGAACATCGGCGCCGGGCTCCTCGGCCTCGGTTACGGATGCTTCATGGCCGTCGACCAGGCGCTCGCCACCCAGGTGCTGCCCGACTCACACACCCGCGGCAAAGACCTCGGCATCATGAACATCGCGACCGCCGTACCGCAGGCCATCGGACCACTGCTCGGCGCGATCGTGGTCGCCAGCATCGGGGCGACCACCGGCGGCTTCGTGGCGCTGTTCATCTGCTCGGCGGTCGCGGCGGCCCTCGGTGGCCTCGCGATCATCCCGATCAAGTCCGTGAAGTAGCTAGTCCAAAAAGAGCGCGCGCAGGCGGCGGGTGGTGAACGTCAACCCGACGGCGATCATGACCACGAAGTACGCGACGTGGCCGAGCATCGCGATGTCGAGTGACCCGGTAGTGAGCCCACGCACCAGTTCCACCCCGTGCCAGAGGGGAAAGATCTCGACGATCACCTGCACCGGAACCGGGTACACGCTGACCGGGAAAAAGGTCGCCGAGAAAAGGAACATCGGCAGCAGGAAGAAGTTGATCCAGTCCATCTGCTGGAAGGTCTTCATGTAACTGGTCACCGCCATGCCCAGGCTCGCGAAGCCGAAGGCGATGAGCAGCACAGCGGGAATCGCCAGGAGAGCCGTCCACGACAGGTTGAGTCCGAGCACCTGCATCACGATGAGGAAGCCGGTCGCGTAAACGCCACCGCGGAGCAGAGCCAGCAGGATCTCGCCGAGGGCGACGTCCAACGGCCCGAGCGAGGTGGCGAGCATCCCCTCGTACAGCTTCGCGTACTGCATCTTGAAGAACACGTTCCAGGTGGAGTCGTAAATGGCGCCGTTCATCGCGGCGACCGCCAGCAAGCCGGGAGCAATGAATGCCGCGTACGGTACGGCCTGCCCCGCCGTGGTCTGCACGCTGCCGACGATCGACCCGAGGCCGACACCGAGGGCCAGCAGAAAGAACACCGGCTCGAAGAAGCCGCTCAGGATGATGATCCAGTTGGTGCTGCGAGTGGCCAGCAGTCCGCGGGAGACCACCGAGCGCGCATTGCCCGCATACAGGGACCCAATGCCACGCTGCTCCGGTTCAGGCCGGGTCGGTGCCAGCGTCGGTGCGGCGGCCTGCCCTGAGCTCGTCGAATGGGTCACTTGTTCAACCTCTTCGTCACCACGTGCTGGGTGCGCAGCCAGCCGAAGACGCAGAGTCCGAGCAGGAACAGCACGTGCACGGCGACCAGCCAGCCGGGTTCCAGCAGCCCATAGGTGGCGAGACGGCCGAGCTGGCTCCCGTGCCAGAGCGGCGACAACCAGCCGATCCACTGTAGGTAGATCGGCATCTGGGTGAGGGGGAAGAAGGTGCCGGAGAACAGGAAGAGCGGCACCACGATGAACCGCTGGATGATGGCGGGCTGGCCGGTGTCGGTCTCTACCCCCGCCATGTAGCTCGCGACCACCAGTCCGAACGCCATGCCCGTGGTGGTCGCGATCACGATCTCCAGTGCGCTCCACGGCGAGGGGGTCGCGCCGAACAGCAGCATCGCCAGGTAGTACACGGCAGTGGTCGGAAGGATGCGGCCGATCACCGCGATGAACACGCCGTTGGTGATCTGGTTGCCGGTGATCGGCGCGGCGTTCATCCCGAAGAAGATCGGGTTCCATTTGAAGCCCATCAGCACGGGGTAGGTGCACTCCTCCACCGCGGCCGTGCAGGCGGCAGACGCGATCAGCGCGGGGGCAACGAAGGTGAGGTAGTTGACACCGTCGAAGGCGCCCGCCGAGCCGCGGTTCACCAGCGAGCCGAGGCCGAGACCCAGGGCGAACAGGTAGATGAACGGCGTGAAGACGGTCGTCGCGATGAGCGTCTTGTAGTAACTCCGCATGCCGCGCAGGCGGTGCTCCGCGACGTACCAGGAGCCCCAGCGGCGCGGCTTTGCCGCGAGTGAGCGCGTTGGTGAGGTCTCGACAGGCTCGACCCGCGAACTGGTCATTCGATCAGGCTCCGCCCGGTAAGCCGCAGGAACACGTCTTCGAGGCTCGAACGCCGCACCAGGCTGGTGACCGGCTCAAGGCCGGCCGCCGCCACGTGCGCGAGGATTGCGTCGCCGTCATCCGCGTAAATGAGAACGCGGTCGGGCAGCACCTCGATCCTCTCTCCCAGCCCGGCGAGCTGCAGCGCCACCTCCGCGTTCCGGTCAGACCCGAAACGCAGCTCCACCACCTCACGCGTAGAGTATTCGCGGATCAGCGCCGCGGGCGACCCCTCGGCCATGATCGTTCCCTTGTCGACGACGATGAGCCGGTCGCAGAGCTGCTCGGCCTCATCCATGTAGTGGGTGGTCAGCACGAGGGTCGTGCCCTGCTCCTTCAGTCGGAACAGGCGGTCCCAGAGAATATGCCGAGCCTGCGGGTCGAGCCCGGTGGTCGGCTCGTCGAGCAGCAGCACCCGTGGGTCGTTCATCAGCGAGCGGGCGATGGTGAGCCGGCGCTTCATGCCGCCGGAGAGGTCGTCGACCTTCGACTTCGCACGGTCGGAGAGCTGGGCGAACTCGAGCAGCTCGTCGGCCTTCTTCCCGGCCGCACGGTTGCTGATGCCGAAGTAACGTCCGTAGACGATGAGGTTGTCGCGCACCCGCAGTTCCATGTCGAGGTTGTCCTGTTGCGGAACCACGCCCAGCTGGGCGCGCACCTCCGGACCGTGGCGGTTGGGATCGAGGCCCAGGATGCTCAAGGTTCCGCTCGTGCGCGTGGAGACGGCGCCCACCATCCGCATCGTCGTCGACTTGCCAGCACCGTTCGGACCGAGCAGCCCGAAGGACTCCCCTGGTGCGACCTCGAAGCTGATGCCGTCGACGGCGGCCAGGCCTTTGTATTTCTTCGTGAGCCCGGATGCGACAATCACAGGGGCGGAGATGACGGGCGTTGGCATGGTCTCCACAGTAACGAAGGGCACCGACCGGACTAGTCCCACAGGAGTACGGACCACCCAGCCAGCCTGCATAAGCTGGGCGGGTGAGTACCGCAGAACCCCGATCGAGAAACCCGTTCGCCCGACCGAAGAAGGGCGACGGGCCGCGGGCGAGCATCCGGCAGCTGTTCCCGTACCTGCGGGAGCACCGCGGGGTACTCGGGGTGGTCATCGCGCTCAGCATCGTCGGCGCGGGCACCTCTCTCGGCCAGCCACTGCTCGTGAGCAACGTCATCACCGTCGTGCAGAAGGGGCAATCCCTCGGCATCCTCGTCTATCTGCTGGTCGGTCTGGTCGTGCTCTCCGCCCTGCTGAGCGGCATGCAGCACTACCTGCTGCAGCGAACCGGTACCAGCGTCGTGCTGTCCGCCCGTCGCCGACTGGTGCGCCGGATGCTGTGGCTGCCGATCAGCGAATTCGACACCAGGCGCACCGGCGACCTGGTCTCGCGCGTGGGCGCCGATACCACGCTGCTGTACGCCGTGCTCACCCAGGGTCTCGTCGACGCGATCGGCGGTGCGCTCATTTTCGTCGGTGCCCTGATCGCGATGATCGTCATCGACCCGGTGTTGCTCGGTCTCACCGTGCTGGTGATCGCGGTGTCGGTGCTGGCCGTCGTATCCCTCGGCTCGCGGGTGCGCGTCGCGAGCCGTAAGCAGCAGGAGAAGGTCGGCGATCTGGCCTCCTCGGTCGAGCGCGCGCTCGGCGCGATCCGCACCGTGCGCGCCTCCAACGCGACCGACCGTGAGATCAAGGCCATCGAGAACGACGCGCACGGGGCATGGGAGCAGGGCATCACCGTCGCAAAGGTGTCCGCCCTGGTCGTGCCGATCGCAAACATTGCGCTTCAGGTCTCCCTGCTCGTGGTACTCGGCGTCGGCGGCTACCGGGTCGCCAGTGGTGCGCTCACCATCGCGCACCTGGTCGCCTTCGTGTTCTTCCTGTTCATGCTCGTGATGCCGCTCGGCCAGGCCTTCGGGGCGTTCAACTCCGTCAACCAGTCGCTCGGGGCGCTCGGTCGTATCGAGGAGATCATCGCCCTGCCGTCGGAGAAGCAGCTCGACGACTCGATCGAGCCGGCCGCGCCCGTTCACACGGATGCCGCGATCAGCTTCGAGAACGTGCGGTTCGGCTATCCCGATCCCACCGAACCGTTGGAGGTGCTTCACGGCATCTCCTTCGCCGCCCCGCGTGGCCAGCGCACGGCCCTCGTCGGACCGAGCGGAGCCGGCAAGAGCACGGTCCTCGCGCTCATCGAGCGCTTCTACGATCCGAACTCCGGGGTCGTGCGCCTGAACGGGGTCGACATCCGGGGCATCGACCGTGAGGCGCTGCGGGCGCAGATCGGCTATGTCGAACAGGACGCGCCGGTGCTCGCGGGTTCGCTTCGTGACAACCTCACCCTCGGCACGCCGAACGCCACTGACGAGCAGTGCATCCAAGTTCTGCACGACGTGAACCTCACCGAGGTGCTCGAGCGCACCGACAAGGGGCTGGATGCCGCGGTCGGCGAGGAGGGCGTGATGCTATCCGGCGGAGAGCGGCAGCGTCTCGCCATCGCGCGAACCCTGCTCTCGGCCCCGCCCATCCTGCTGCTGGACGAATCCACGTCGAGTCTCGACGGCCTCAACGAGCAGCTGCTGCGCGACGCGATCGATGCCGTGGCGGAGAGTCGCACGCTGATCGTGATCGCGCACCGCCTCTCGACGGTGGTCGACTCCGACCAGATCGTGGTGATCGACCACGGGCAGGTCGTCGGCATCGGAACGCATTCCGAACTGGTGAAGAGCACGCCGCTGTACAAGGATCTCGCGAAGCACCAATTGCTGGTCTGATAGATCTAGCGGCAACCGTAACCAACCAGTTACGATTGCGCCATGGCTGAAGGAACGAAAGACGACCCGTGGCAGCTGACCACGGCACCCGGCACCTCGCAGTACACGATGTACGTCGACGGCGATGAACTGGTCTGCGACGTCGGATCAACGAGGCTGAAGTACCAGGCCCGGGCGATCACCGACCTGCACGCCTGGCTGCAGGAGCAGGGCGACTGGGTTCAGCTCGGTGCCGCCGATGAGAACAAGCCAGCTGCCGAGGGCACGGTCGAGGCCTGGGGTCGCGCCGAGAACAACCCGGTCGGCGGCTGGTACGGCCTGCGCAAGGGCTACCGCGGCCGCTTCGGCATGTACCTGCCCCCGCTGCTCGAGACGATGGGGCTGGTCGAGCTGACGCACGACGCCCGAAATAACAGCGTCAGGGCGCTCTAACAAACCGGCGTTGGTCGAGTAGCGCGAAGCATCCCTGAGCCCCCTGGAATTACCACAAATCCCAGGGAATCATTGGGATCCGAGACTCTATGAGAACGAGTTATATCGAGGTTATCTCGGGCGGTTGTGGGGTTATGGAGATGTGGTGTCCCTTCCTTACCCGAATTCCATTACGTCAGGAAAACGCTCGTCCGGATGGTGCAGGAACCGGTGACCGGTCTCTTCGTCTACCTCTAAGGGATGTTCCACCATTGGATGGCCGCAAATCGGACATGGATGCGCCGATTCCGGTACGGGTGATTCGGCATCGTACGGACCCAACTCGGGAGGTCCCAGATAAGGAAGGAGCTTGGCGTTGAGCCAGTCCACAGCTTGGGACAATTTGGGTTCGGTTTCCTCGGGATCACTTTCGTGCGGCACGTCGATCCTCCCTGTGCAACCAGCTGGAGCCAGCTGTAGGTCCTCCTGCGCATCTTCAGTGTATCGACGAGATCGAACTGCCTAGTCCTAAATCGTGGAGCGATGAATCGAGTGCGGAGGAATCCGAGATTGATGTCGTGCAATGTCGCTGGCCTAGTCGTGTGACGCGTCGTGTAGCAGTGTGATCGATCGCCTTGGCAGTCCACGATCGAAGAGACTCGCAACAGACGGCCGGCGCTCAATTAACGGTCCCAGACGAACCGATCAGCTGATGTGAGGTCGGCTTCTAGAGCTGTCAGACCGCGAATGAGCAGCGCGACCCCGAAGGCGAATGAGTCATCCTGCTCCGTCTCCCGACGCGCGTCTTCGGGTCTAGCGCCATCGACAACCACGCCGAGGCCGTCGTATTGAAGTCGTTGCTGCTCCTGGCCGACGTGTCCAAGGACTAGATGCACGAGCGCGGTTGAAGCGCGCCGTGCAGTCCGCGGGTCGAAGCCGCCGTTTCTGATGGACGCGGCGAACAGTTCGATGAGATCCGTCGCGCCGAGTCCAATGGCAAGCGTGCTGGTCACCACTTCCGCGCCGTCGCGATAGGCCAAAAGTGCATCTCGGAGGCGCGCGGCGGCGGCCTGGGTGCGCCCTTCCCAGCCCTGACTTTCGTCCGTGAAAAGGACAGCGGGAGCCAGGATTCGATCAGCAAGTTCTGCGATGAGCGCCTGCTTGTTTGGGTAATGCCAGTACAAGGCGCCCGGCTGCACATCCAGGGCAGAGGCGAGGCGTCGCATCGTGAGGTCGGGCAGCCCGAATTGGTCGAGGATCAGCAGTGCCGTTGCTGCGACATCTTCCTTGGAGTGTCGCCCACCGGACGGTCGCACGTTGTTTGACTCCGGCATCCTCCTACTATAGTGAACAGCGTTCAAGTGAACGCCGTTCAAGTCAGCATTTGTTTCGATCTAAACCGCAGGAGCCCGTACGTGCCTTCTCGTTTCACCACGACAGATATTGCACGCATCGCCGTCTTCGCCGGCATCGTCGCCGTTCTTGGCCTGCCTGGGGGGATATCCGTCGCGGGCTCTGTTCCAATCACAGCGCAAACGCTGGGCGTGATGCTCGCAGGCGCCATTCTCGGACCGCTGCGCGGAGCACTGTCGATGATCACCTTCCTCGCCCTCGTCGCGCTGGGCCTCCCCCTCCTTTCGGGCGGCCGCGGGGGCCTCGGCGTGTTCGTTGGCCCCTCGGCGGGCTACCTGGCAGGTTGGGTCGCCGGCGCATTCGTCATCGGTGCCATCGTGCGCTCGGGTCGCCGATTGACATGGGTCCGGACGGTTCTGGGGTTGGTGGTCGGGGGCATTCTCACCGTGTATGCCTTTGGTATCCCCCTGCAGGCCCTGGTCACCCGCTTACCCGTCGGGGCCGTGGCCCTCCAAAGCGCGGTCTTCCTACCCGGCGACGTGACCAAGGTCGTTATCGCCGCCGCGATCACGATGGCTCTTGTCCGAGCGTACCCACGAGCATTCCGGCGCCTCGGGAAGGAAGAGTCATCGGAGCGGTCGCAGCCGGACTCGGAGACCGGGATCCTGCGCGAGTCTCCCGAGGATATGAAGCAGTGAGTCTGCCCATTCGGGAGGGTCGAATAGTTCCGGTGATGGGCAACGGTCCGGACGTCGTGGCGGAAGTAATGAGGGTTCGCGCTGCCGGCGCAATTCCGTTGGTCGGAGATCCGCGTTGGCCGAAGAGTCAATGGGACGTCGTCCGGCATGCGGCAATGACCGCTGCGGCGCGACCCGATGCGGCGTGGGCAACCTCGACCTCGGGAAGTAGCGGGCAGCCCCGTATCGTGATGCGTTCGGAAGAATCGTGGTCTGCATCGTTCCCCGTCGTCGATGCCGTGATGGAGGTAACCCCCGGGGACGTGCTCTATCTGCCCTCGCCGCCGGCCTCTTCTCTCTCGCTTTTTTCCATCGCCCATTCAATCCGGACCGGTCTCGTGCTCGCGTTACCCTCATCGAGTGCGGTGGCCGCACGCGACTTCCAAGATGCAACGCTCTTTCATGGCACGCCGCATGCGCTCCGTCTGGTACTGGCCGCAATCCAATCGGGAGCGCCCTCTCGACTGCGAATGGCGTTGGTTGGCGGCAGTGATCTCGACCCCGCGCTGTGGGAACAAGCGGGCCATCTGGGCATCCGGGTCGTGAACTACTACGGAGCCGCCGAACTGTCATTCGTGGCCGTCGACCACGGCAACGGGCTGCGGCCATTCCCCGGAGCGCAGATCGACATCAGGGATGGAGAGCTGTGGGTCTGCTCCGCCTATGTCTCGGCCGGTTACCTTACGGGCGATGGGCCATTCAGAACGGATCAGAACGGGTGGTGCACGGTTGGCGATCTGGCTCGGATGGATGGCGGTCGGATCGCGATCCAGGGACGCTCCGACGGACGCATCCTGACCGCATCCGCGACGGTCGTCCCCACAGAAGTTGAGACGGCCTTGCGATCGCTACCAGGCGTCAGCGACAGCGTCGTCTTCGGACTCCCGGTCCCGGACATCGGCGCACTCGTCGCGGCCGCGATCGAACCCGATCCAAGTTTCCCCCCCGTCGATCTAGCTGCGATCCGTCTGAGCGCCGCCGCCTTACTCGCCCCCACACACCTGCCGCGCCGGTGGTATGTACTCGACCCCTTCCCCCGTACCTCATCTGGCAAACCGGCCCGCGCCGAGATCGTGCAGCGCGTCCTCGCCGCATCACGGTCGCGCTCGTGAGCGACCGCGAACCTGTCATCGTTGCGGCGAGACGTAGCCCGATCGCGACCCGCGGTCGCGGGTTGGCTGGCCTCACGGTTGAGCAACTAGCGGCCCCTGTGTTGCGTGCGACCTTGCAGGATGCGCGGCGGACCATAGGTGATAGCCACGCAGTGGCGGACGTTATCCTCGGAAACTGCATGGGGCCGGGCGGAAATCCCGCTCGCGTCACCGCCCTCGCCGCTGGCCTAGATGCCTCAGTACCAGGTATGACGCTCGACCGGCAGTGCGGCAGTGGGTTGGCTGCGATTCTGGATGCGGTAACCGCGATTCGAGCAGGCGACGCGCGGTTGCGCCTCGCCGGAGGAGTTGAGAGTGCTTCGACTGCGCCCGTTCGGTCAATCGATGGTCAGCCCTACGATCGGGCCCCGTTCGCGCCTGCCGGTTTTGCCGACCCGGACATGACCCAAGCCGCCGAAGATCTTGCGAGCGCCATGGGGATCTCTCGAATCCGGCAGGATGCTGCGGCGCTGCGCAGTCGCGCCCGTGCATTTGCGGCGGGGAACCGAGGGGTTTTCGAGGCTGAGCTTGTTCCGCTGGGAGGCCTCTCCCGGGACGAAGCAGCACCAGCTGTCTCGCCCGCGACGATCGGCCGCTTTGCACCGCTTTTCCCTAGCGGGACACTGACTGCCGGTAATTCATGTCGGATCAGTGATGGCGCGGCGTTGGTTGCCGTTGCTCCGAGTTCGCTCGACAGAGGCGGTGCCGCGGGACTCGCGGTAATCTCACACGCAACGGTCGGATGCGACCCGTCATTGCCGGGACTGGGCGCAGCCTTAGCCATCCGGACAGCGCTCGAGTACGCCGATCTCACAGTCGCCTCGATCTCCGCGTTCGAGATCGTCGAGGCTTTCGCAGCCCAGCTACTGGCTGTGCTGGAGGTGCTGGGAATCGACGATGATGACCCTCGCGTCTCTTCCGACGGTGGAGCACTCGCCTTCGGGCACCCCTGGGGTGCCAGCGGGGCGATAAGTATCGTCCGCCTGTTTTCGCGCCTGGTCCGTGGAGGCTCTCCGGCGGGGTCCCTGGGCGTCGCCGCAGCATCGGTCGGTGGGGGCATGGGAGTGGCCGCAGTCTTCGAGGTCGTGCGGTGAGCACGATCAGTCTCGACAATGTCACTGTCGCCCTTGACGGGAACCCGATCCTCAACGGGATCACGCTCACCATTGATCGGCCCCGTGTCGCGGTCATCGGTGCCAACGGTTCCGGGAAGTCAACTTTCGCCAGGCTTGTGGGCGGTCTCGTCGGTGCGACATCCGGTCACGTTTCAGTGCTCGGTCTGAATCCTGCACGGCAGCGGGCGGAGCTGCGCCGTCGTGTGAGTTTTATCTTCAGCAACCCGGACGCGCAGATTGTCATGCCGACAGTTGCCGAAGATGTAGCGCTTTCCCTTCGCCGCGAGCACCTCCCCGCAGCAGAGCGTGCCGCCCGGGTTGCCGAGGCGCTCGAGGAATTCGGTCTCGCAGAATTGGCGGCTCGCGCGGCTCATGACCTGTCGGGCGGCCAGAAGCAGATGCTTGCTCTTTGCGCGGCACTCATCCGTCGACCTGACCTGGTGATTGCAGACGAGCCGACAGCGTTCCTTGACGCCCGAAACAGTCGGGCGATTGCGGACCGTTTGCTTGGTGGGTCGCATCATCGGCTTGTTCTCGTGACCCATGATCTGGCCTTGGCCGCGCGGTGTGACTCGGTTGTCCTCTTTGACGGAGGGCTGGTCATTGATGCGGGCGAACCGGCCGACATAATTCGACAGTACGAAGACCACCTCCGATGCTGAGCCTGTACCGGCCCGGCAGCGGATGGATCTACCGGGCGCCAGCCGGCGCCAAGCTCGGCGCGATCATGGCCGTCGTGCTTGTGGTCTCATTTCTGCCGTCTAACCTGTGGACGCTCGGAGTCCTGGTTGCGTTGCCGTGCCTGTGCTACACGCTGAACGGTCTCGGATGGCGGGAACTCGGCCACCAACTGTTCGTTCTTCGCTGGGTGATCGCGATCGCGCTCGCTGTACAACTCTTGTTTGTGCCATTCGACCTTGCCATTACAAACACCTGCCGCGTGGTCACAGCAATGCTGATCGCAAACGTCCTCGTCCTGACAACTCGACTCGAAACGCTCCTTGACTCCACGGAACGTGGCCTTCGTCCGCTAGCGCGACTTGGGGTCAGTCCCGAACGGGTCGCCCTCGCCCTTGCATTGGCGATCACAACGATTCCGGTGCTCACGCGCATCTCTCGCGACGTGAGGGAGGCCCAGCGGGCGCGCGGTTTGGGGGCCTCGCTGACTCGCTTCACCGTCCCGTTCCTCGTCGGCGCTCTCAAGCACGCAGATGAGCTCGGCGAAGCTCTCACGGCACGGGGGATCGAATGACGGCGCCGGTGGTCCACGGAAAGACGATCGACTCGCAGACGCGTTGTGTCCACTACGGCACTTCGCTCGACATCGTCGCGATCAAGTTCCGCTGCTGCGGCGATTACTACCCATGCCACCTCTGCCACGCAGAATGTGCCGGGCACCCCTTGGCACTGTGGGGTTTGAGCGAATACGACCAGAAGGCCATCCTCTGTGGAGTCTGCTCTGCAGAACTCACGATCGCCGAGTATCGCGCCGTCGGACAATGCCCGCGCTGCGCCGCCACATTCAACCCGGGCTGCGAACTACACGCCCACTTTTACTTTGAAACCAGCTGACATCTCTTCGTGGCCGACAGCTAGTCGCGAACCATATTCCAACCGTTCGCGGCGCTACTCAACCGGCAGTGGTAGCCCACATCGCGACAGCGGCCGCGGCCGCAACGTTGAGCGAGTCGATCCCGTGCATCATCGGGATCTGCACAACGGTGTCCGCCGCGGCGATCGCCTCAGGTGTGAGCCCTTCACCCTCCGTGCCGAGCACCAGTGCCAGTTTCTCCGGCGGCACGAAATCGCGCAGCGAGACTGCGTCGGGTGTGAGCGCCAGCGCCGCGACGTGGAATCCCGCCGTTTCCAGGACAAACTTCGTCGAGGTCCAGTCGCCCACCCTTGCCCACGGCACCTGGAGCACCGTGCCCATCGAAACGCGGATGGCGCGCCGGTAGAGCGGGTCCGAGCAGCGCGGCGTGACGAGCACCGCGTCGGCCCCGATCGCGGCAACCGAGCGGAAGATCGCACCCACGTTGGTCGGGTCGACGACGTTCTCGATCACCACCACCCTTCGCGAGACCGCGAGAAGCGACTCGACCGTGGGCTGCTCGGGTCGATCCATCGCGGCGATCAGTCCGCGGTGCAGCAGGTATCCGGTCAGCTGCTCGAGCAGCTCCCCCGGCCCCGAAAAGACGGGAACATCCGGCCCGACGAGAGCGACTGCCTCGTCGACCGTGCCGCCGAGCGCCAGCACCGAGCGCGGGGTGTGTCCGGCGCGCAGGGCACGTTCGAGCACCAGGGCGGACTCGGCGATATAGATGCCGCCCGCCGTCTTTTTGAGGGCGACATCCGTTCGGTGCGAGTAGTCGGCCAGCCGTGGGTCGGCGAGGTCGGCGATCTCGATCACCGGCACGGTCAGGAACCGGTCGTGTAACTCAGGAACACCTCGTGCTCGCCCTGTGCATCGACGCCGGTGACCGCGTTCCGTACGATGTCGCCGTCGGAGATCCCGAGGTAGACCAGCGAGTGCATGCCTTTGGCCCACTTCTTCTCGGCGGGCGTAATGGCAAGCCCGTATGGCTCGTAGTTGGTGAGTGCCGCGTGGATGCCGGTCGGCAGCACCACGACGGCGTGGAAGCTGGTGGATGTCGCGGTGCGGTTGTAATACGCCTCGCCGACCCGGGCGTCCCCGGGCAGGGCCACCCCGGAGAGCGAGACCACCCGCTCGAGCGGAAGCGAGGTGCATGGCACCCCGAACCCCCCGCACAGCCCCTGCTCGGTGTGGCTGACGTTGACGACGGCGGCCGTGATCCCAACCCCGAGCAGGCCGACGATGATCCCGGCGGCGATCACGATGGCGACGATGACGCCCACCGGGGTGCGGCGGACGACCACGTCCTCCTCGGTCAGTCCATCGAGCGCGGTCACGCGAACGGGTTAGGAGTGAGAACGTACTTGGTCTCGAGGTACTCCCCGATGCCCTCGGAGCCGCCCTCGCGGCCGATGCCGGACTGCTTGACACCGCCGAACGGCGCTGCGGCATTGGACAGCACACCGACGTTCAGCCCCATCATTCCGGTCTGGATGGACTCGATGAGACGCTGGCCGCGGGCGAGGTCTTTCGTGAAGACGTAGCTGACCAGGCCGTACTCGGTGTCGTTGGCTTTGGCCACGGCATCCGCTTCATCGGTGAAGGTGATGATGGAGAGCACCGGCCCGAAGATCTCCTCGCGCAGGATGTCGCTGCCCGCCGCGACGCCTGAAACCACGGTCGGCTCATAGAAGGTGCCTTCGCCCTCGAGCGCCGAACCTCCCGTGAGCACCGTCGCGCCCCGTGCGACCGCGTCGTCAACCAGGTCGGAGGCTTTCTTCACCGCGGCCGCGTTGATGAGTGGGCCGATCGTCACGCCGTCTTCGGTGCCGCGACCGATCTTCATCGCCTTCACCTTCTCGGTCACCCGGATGGCGAACTCGTCGGCGATCGACTCGTGCACGATGAACCGGTTGGCGGCGGTGCAGGCCTCGCCCACGTTGCGGAACTTGGCGAGCATGGCGCCGTCGACCGCGGCATCCAGGTCGGCGTCTTCGAAGACGACGAACGGCGCGTTGCCGCCCAGTTCCATCGAGGTGCGCAGCACGCCGTTCGCCGCTTCTTTGAGCAACGAGACACCGACCGGTGTCGATCCGGTGAAGCTGAGCTTGCGCAGGCGCGGGTCGGCGATGATGGGGCTCGAGAGCTCGCCCGACTTCGATGTGGTGACGATGTTGAGCACGCCCTTCGGCAGTCCCGCTTCTTCAAGCAGCGTGGCCAGGTAGAGGGTGGTGAGCGGGGTGAGCGCGGCGGGCTTCACCACCATCGTGCAGCCAGCGGCGATCGCCGGTGCGATCTTGCGTGTGGCCATCGCGAGCGGAAAGTTCCACGGCGTGATCAGGAAGCTGGGCCCGACCGGTAGGTGCGTGACGATCATGCGGCCGGTGCCCTCGGGATTGGCTCCGTAGTGGCCGCCGATGCGCACCGCCTCCTCGCTGAACCAGCGCAGGAACTCGCCGCCGTAGCCGACCTCGCCGCGCGCCTCGCTGAGCGGCTTGCCCATCTCCAGCGTCATCAGCAGGGCGAAATCCTCTTTGCGCTCCTGCAGCAGGTCGAAGGTCTTTCGCAGGATCTCCCCGCGGACTCGCGCCGGAGTTGCGCCCCAGGATTCCTGCGCTTCGGCGGCCGCATCCATGGCGCGGGCGCCGTCCTCGACCGAGGCGTCGGCGATGGTCTTGATGACAACACCGGTGGCCGGGTCCTGCACATCGAGCGAGCGACCCGAGGTCGATTCGACCCAGGCCCCGCCGATGAACAGTGTGTCTGGCACCTTCGCCAGGAGAGCGGATTCTGTCGCCGAAGTCATGCGTCCAAGTCTAGGACGACCTATGAGTGGACCACCTGCGCACCGGCCTGCGAGAGCTCGCGGAGCGCGGCCGCACTCGACTCGGCAGCCACCCCGGCGATGAGGTCGGTGAACACCGAGACATTCCGGCCGGCCGCGAGCGCGTCGCTCGCGGAGGCCAGCACGCAGTAGTCGGTGGCGATGCCGACGACATCGATGTCGGTCACGCCCAGCTCGTCGAGCTTCTGCGGGACGGTCTCGCCGTCATCCGTCGTCCCTTCGAAGATGGAGTAGGCCGGCTTTCCCTGCCCCTTGCGCACCTGGACGGTCACGCCATCGATGTCGAGGTCGGGGTGGAAGTCGGCACCGGCGGTTCCCGCGACGCAGTGCACAGGCCAGGTGATGACGAAATCCGGAGCGTCAGTCGTGGCGAAGTGACCGCCGTTGTCGTTGTCGGCGTCATGCCAGTCGCGCGAGGCGAACACCGCGTCATAGCGGCCCGGATGCCCGGCCAGGTAGCGCGTGATGCCAGCGGCGACCGCGGCACCGCCCTCTACCCCGAGCGCCCCGCCTTCGGTGAAGTCGTTCTGCACGTCGATGATGAAGAGTGCGTGCGTCATCAGTTGTTCGAGAGGTTGTTTCCGCAGTTAAAGACGGCGGTGGTGAGCGTATCGAGCGCGGTCATCGCGGAACTCGCGTTGAGTTTGCCTTCGGCGAAGAACGCGAACGACAGGGCGCTGCCGTCCGCGGTGTGCACGATGCCGGCCAGCGCGTATGCCGTGGCGATCGATCCGGTCTTCGCGTTCACGGCGCCACGCGCGACCGCATTCGGCCCGCTGAACCGGCTGGCCAGTGTTCCGGTCTTGCCGGCGACCGGAAGCGCGTTGTAGATGAGGTCGAGGTTCTTGCCCGCCGGATTCGCCAGCACCAGCGCCATCAGTTTCGCCACGAGGGCAGGCGCAACCGCGTCGAGGTTGCTCTCGCCGGAACCGTCCTTGATAACCAGCCCGGTCGTGTCAAGTCCGTAGCCGGTGAGCGCGCTCGCATAGGTGGGGGTGAGAGAGCCGGACGAACCGTCCCGACCGCTGACCTTTGACGAGACCCTGGCCATCATCTCGGCAAGCGTGTTGTCGCTCACCGGCAGCATCTGGCCGATGAGGGTGGAGATGGGCTGGGATGCCACCTGCCCAAGCTGCTGGGAGCCGGAGATGGCGGTGCCATCGGAGACCGGGGTGTTGGCAGGCAGCCCCAGCGCCTGGATGAACGCCGCACCGGCGTTACCGACCGGGTCGGTGCTGCGCGGGCTGTCCTGGGCGGCAGGGTTCGCCCGGTCACCATCGACCATGAGCGCGGTGATCAGCGGCTCGTAGCCGCCGGTGCGTTCGGAAACCGGAACGCTCGGGTCCCAGTTGTCGGCCGGGTTCCACATGTTCGCGTCGAGCACGACCGACGTGATCGCCTGGTTGCCCATCGCCTTGTTCACCTGGTCGGCAAGATCAGAGAGCAGGGGCGCACCCTTGTAGACGCTGCCGCCGGCCGGCGCGGCGCTCAGTGTTGGGTCGCCACCGCCGACGAGCACGATTGAGCCAGGGGTGGTTCCCGCGTAGACCGTCGTCTTGAACGTGTAGTCCGGACCGAGGTCGGTGAGTGCTGTCGCCGAGGTCAGCAACTTCATGACGCTGGCCGTCGCGACACCCGTGCTGCCGTTGCGATCGAACAGCACCTCGCCGGTGGTCGTGTTGATGACCGTGCCGCTAAATGAACCGAGAGCGGTGCTGGTCGCCTGGCCGGTGACCGAGCAGGTGCGCAGCGGCGTGGCGGTCGAGATGCCGCTCGGCGTCGCGCGAGGCGCGGCGGTCGTCGCCGCCGGAGTCACCGCACCGGACGCACTCGGGGCGCCGATCGCCATTCCGGCGAACACCGACCCGGTCCCGAGAAGCAGGAAGACGACACCGATGGTGGAGAACAGCCAGGCGTTCGGATGCGCGGCGAACGACGCAAGAAGTCCCTTGCGATCGGTCTCGGCCGGGCTTCGTTTCACCCCCCGGCCCCGCTTCGGACCAGTGGTACCGCTGCCGCCGCGCGCGGCACGCCTGCTCAGCGGCTGATCCGCTGGATGCTCAACAGAGGGCTCGGGGGGCGGCTGGCCTTGTCCGAAATCGAAGGGGTCCGTCACCCCGCCATGTTAGCCGACGCCGCTTGAAGCGCTCTTCGGCTACTTTTCAGAAGGATAGACGAGGCCGATCTGGCGACGTACCTCGTCGAGCGTCTCCATGATCTGCACCGACTCCGACGGCGGCAGCACGGATGCGTCGGTAAGCCCGTCGCGGATGCGACGCTCGGCCTCCCAGGCCTGGAACTGCATCCCGCGCTGGGACACCTGCTGCTCGAAGGTCTCGATCGGCTTCTGCTGGCTGTCGTAGACCGTAAAGGTCGTCGGGGTGTAGAACACGCCCTCGATGTCGATCCACCCCTCGGTGCCGATGATCGTGGCGGTGTTGGGGCCGGCCGTGTCGAGCGCGCACAGCAGCAGCGCCTGCTGCCCGTCGGCATAGCCGAGGATGATGGCGGTCTGCCGGTCGACGCCGGTCTCGGTCTTCGACGAGTTGGCGATGACGGTGGTCGGCTTGCCGAACACATCCCAGGCGAGCGAGATCGGGTAGATTCCGAGGTCGAGCAGTGCGCCTCCGCCGAGGTCGGGGTTGTTGATACGGTGCGCGGGGTCTTTCGGCAAAAACTGGGTGTGATCGGCGATGACCGTCCGCACCTGGCCGATCGTTCCGGCGGCGATGATCTCGCGGATGCGAATCATGTGGGGAAGGAACCTGGTCCACATCGCCTCGAGCAGCACCAGGTGCTTCGCGTCGGCGAGGTCGGCGAGTTCCTTCGCCTCGGCCGCATTGATCGTGAAGGGCTTCTCGACCAGCACGTGCTTGCCCGCGTTCAGGGCGAGAAGCGCGTCGTGATGGTGCATCGGATGCGGGGTCGCGATGTAGACGATGTCGACCTCGGGGTCGGCCACCAGCTCCTCATAGCTCCCGTGCACATTCGGGATGCCGAACTCCGATGCGAATGCCGTCGCCGAGTCGAGGGTGCGCGACCCGACGGCCGTCACCGTGAACCCGTTCTTCAGCAGATCAATGGTCTGCTGGGTTGCAATCCAGCCCGTGCCGAGGATGCCCCAGCGAATTTCTCCAGCCATGACTCCGACGTTAGCAGGACGCCCAGCGTGCCGCCGCCCGGGTGAAGCTCGACGGCTCGTCCGGCACCCCGCCATGCGTCATCGCGAAGTAGATGCAGACGCCCGCGGTGCTACCCGTGTAGCTCGGCTTGTAGAGCGCGAGGCGGTGCGGAAGGGAGTCCCACCACTTCTGGGCGACCGTCGCCCCGTCGTTGCCGGAGCCACCGGCCAGGTTGCCGTCGCAGCCGAACTCAGGAACCTCGCTGGAGTACAGCTGGCCGTCCGGGCCGGGAGCGAGGCTCTGCACACCGGCGTGGCCCCAGGTGTTGCCCGGGTCTTCGCTCGGGTCTTCCGCCATCCAGTACAGCCGCTGCTCCATGCAGGAGTCGTAGCGGAAATTGCTCGAGGGAATCGGATCGAGACAGTTGGCGACGCGGATCGCGTTGAACTGGGCGGAGAAGGACTGGATGTCGCTGGAGGTCGTGCCACTGACTCCCTTGCCATCGGAGCCGCCCGGCGCGCTTCCGCCGCCGCCGGCACCGCTCGGGCACGACTGGCCCGCCGCCGCACGGGCCGCCGCGCGCTGCGAAGGGGTGAGGTTCGCGGCCGTGGTCGGGTCGAGCACGACGGGCACCGGAACCGGCTTCTGGGCGAGGTGTTCGGTGTCCGTGGTGGTGGCGGATGTCGCGGCCGCGCTGGCGGCCGCCGTCTCGGCGTCGCTCTGGTGAACCGCGGCGAGTCCGGCATCCGTGGCGCTGAAGGAAGACGAGTTGCTCGACGGGGTCGTTGCGAAAATCGGAAGACCTGTCTCATCGGCCGTCGCAGCTGACGTGAGCGAGCCCTGAAGAGCCGGCCCACCACCGCCGATGAACGGAAGCACGAGCACCAGGACCGCGGTCAGGATGGTCGTGAATAGTGCAAAGCGCTTCATTTCAGATTCCCCCGAACCCGTAGCCGCGTACCCCGAAATGTCGCGTCTGTGCCCAACGCTATGCCCTCGTGACTTCGCTAACAAGCGACATTGGTATCTCGTTGCCTGATATACCCGCGAACGGGGGGTTTCTCATCGAGCAAATCGTCCCCCGTCCGAGGGATAGAAGTTTTATTTTGTCCCCCGAAATCAGGAACGATCATTCGCCAGGTCGTTCACGGCGCTCTCGCTCGTCAGCGCGGCGATGAGCCCAGGGAACCGAGCGTCGAGGTCGGCGACCCTGAGTCGGATGTCACAGTCCCGACCGGTCATGCGCGTCTCGGTGAGACCGGCTTCGCGCATCGTCCTGAGGTGGTGCGACATCGTGGACTTCTGCACGTTCAGCGAGAACGAGTCGACAGTCTTCCGATGGAATTCACCGTCGGCCAGCGAGATGAGGATTTTCACCCGGCTCGGGTCGGAGAGGCAGTGCAGCACATCGGCGAGACGGATGTCGCCGGTCGACGGCATCGGATACTCGTTCGCGCCCACGGCCTGCCTCTCCCAACAATAGTTCGATCCTCATCGAACCATGTTAGGGTCAATGGTATGACGAGCGTCGAACCATCCTATTCCCGCACGCGGAGCATTTACCCGCGACTCGCACTTCTCGCGGTCGGACTGTTCCTGGTCGGCACCAACTCATTCGTCATCGCCGGACTGCTCCCCGACATTGCCCACAGCCTCGGGGTGACCACGACCGACGTCAGCTACTCGATCAGCCTCTACGCGATCACCGTCGCCGTCGCGGCCCCGGTGATCTCCATCCTCGCCGCCCGACTGTCTCGCACCATACTGATGGCCAGTGGCTCCGGCGTGCTCGCTGCCGGCACGCTCGTCGCCGCAGAGGCGCACGATCTCACCGTCTTCAGTATTGGACGGCTCATCGCCGCGATCGGCGGGGCAGCTCTCGTCCCGGCAGCCACCGCAGCGGCCGCGGCCATCGCACCGCCCCAGAAGCGGGGCCGCGCAATCGCCTTCGTGGCCGTGGGCTTCACGATGGCGACGGCGCTCGGCTCCCCGCTCGGAACCGCGATCGGCGCAGTCGGGGGCTGGCAACTACCGATCTACGGAGTGGCCGCCCTCGCAGCCCTGCTGGCGATCGCCATCGCCCTGTTCGTGCGCGACCTGCCGATCGGCGCGCCCATTCCGCTCGCCCGCCGATTCGCGCCCCTGCGCGACCATCGGGTGCTCATGGCGCTCGTGGCCACACTCTGTGTCACCGCCGGGTTCAACCTCGTCTACATCTTCAGTTCCGCGATCACCCACACGGCAACCGGTGGGTCGGGCACGCTGCTCGCGATCCTTCTGTTCGTCTATGGGATCGGGGGCATAATAGGCAACATCATCGCCGGACTGGTGACCGATCGCCTCGGCAACCGGCTCACGGCCACGATCTTCCTCGGCGCGCAACTGGTGCTGCTGGTCGCCCTCGCTTTCCTGGCATCCGACTACATCCTCACAGCCGTGCTGTTCTTCCTGCTCGGTGTAGCCGCCTTCGCATCGGTGCCGCCCATCCAGCACCGCTTGATCGCCATCGATCCCGAATCCGCGGTGCTCTCGCTGTCCTGGTACACGACGGGGATGTACGTCGGCATCTCCGTCGCCCCGCTGCTCGGCGCACTCGCCATCGGCGTCGGCGGCGCAGCGGCGGTTCCGGTGTTCGGCGCGATCGCGGTCGCGCTGTCGGTAGTGACGTTCCTGCTCGGCTACCTCACCCGCGGCGCCCGGCGGGCGTCAGCCGGCAAGGTCGAGCAGACGGCCTGATACCAACTCGAACGGCTCGATGCTCTGCTCGGCCCGGCTGAGCACCACCGCGCCCTCGGCACCGGCGACTAGCAGCGCGGCGAAGGACTGAGCGTCATCGGCCGGCATACCGCCCTGCTCCAGAAGCTCGCCGAGCCGGCGGCGCCAGTTGCGGAAGACAGCTGCCGCGTGGTCGAGCAGCTCCGGCGACTCCGTGGCCACAGTGACCGCCAGCACCGAGCATCCGGCGTGGAAGTTCGACCGCACCAGCACCTGGCGCCAGGCCTCGAGAAAGCGCGACGCGACCACGACGGCCGGCTCGCCCGCGCTCAGCTCGATCAGCTCGGTCGCGATTCGGCCGGCGTGATCGACGGCGGCCGCGACGAGCTGCTCTTTCCCCTCGGGGAAGTGGTGGTAGATCGAACCGCGTGGAGCGCCGGTGAGCTTCAGCACCTCGCTGAACGACGTCTCCTGCAGCCCCTTGGTGGCGAGCAGGCGCGACGCGCCCTCGATCATGCGGGTACGACTCTCACCGGCCATCCGATCAGCCCTCCTTTGCCGCTAAGCCTGCAGCTCAGCGAGCTGCGCTACTTCGCTTGCAGCTCCGCGATCTGCGCCCGGGCTGAAGCGACGAGTTCGTCGTTCGTGTTGGCGTGACCCTTCAGGCCCCATCCTCCCGCGACGGCTTCGGTCAACAGTACCCAGGTGCGGTCGACGATCGTCGGGTCGCCCGATGCCTTCGCGATGAGGTCGGTGAGCTTGCCGACGACGGCGAGCTGCTTGTCGCGGTCGAGCGCGCCGGTGTTGGTCAGTACCTGCACGCGCACGTAGTTCGTATCGCCGTCCACGTTGGAGAGGTCGCCGGTCGGCAGGTCATGAACGAATCCCGCGGTGTTCTGGCGGAACATCGGGATGTTCGGCACGGCCTCGATAGTCATGACGGTGGTGGCGAGGTCGATCGCCAACTGGTGCTTGTCGGCGAAGGTGCCTTCGGTTGCGTAGACGTCGATCATGGGCATGGTGAAACTCCTCAGTGTTCTATGACGGTCATCATATTCTGCACTATGACGCTGATCATAGTCAAGAGCGCGCGTTGAGCTCGGCGAGCTGGCGGGCGAAGATCGCGGCACCTCCCTGTGCGGGATGCCGCACCGCGATTGTCTCGACACCGCTCGCCAGCATGGCGGCCTGCGCCTTGCGTCCGACCGAGACGATGAGCTCGATGCCGAGCGCGTCAGCGAGGTGGAGCGCGATTGCCGTTCCGCCTCTCACCTCGGCGGGTCGTGGCGTGCGATTCGTGAGCGGATTCCCGCGCTCGAAAGGATGGTGGGGATAGACCGGCCACGATGTCGGCGGCGGCCCGGTCCATCCGGCGATCGTGTTCCACACCACAGCGGATGACGCCTCCCACAGTGCCGGAGGGTCGGCCGGCAGCTCGAACCCGTCGCCCTCGGCGCCAGCGGTGATGAGGCCCGGCCTGGTGAGCAGCTGCTTGACGCTCGTGAAGGGGATGCCGGTGACCGTCATTCCGCGCCAGCCCGGCGCCTCGGCGAGAAGTAGTGTCGTCGAGCCGGCCGCCTGCATCAGGCCGAAATACCGGCGCAGGTTGCGCAGGCGAAGTGCACCGTGTTCGGTCGATTCGTCGTAGAGATATTCGGCGTCGTCCGGCCGATCCAGCGCAGCGAGTGACTGGAAGAATCCCTCATCGAGCGCCATCTCCCTATCATCGAACACATGGCACTCCTCCATGTTGCAACATTGACCCCGACCAAGCTCGATCTGCTCGAGGGCTGGGCACGCGACCAGGTCTGGTTCACCGGGCAGGGCCCGCTCAGACAGGTCGGAAATTTCCGGTTCGACGATCCGCTCGGCGAAGTCGGTGTCGAGACCCTGCTGGTACGGGCGGGCGATGGACCGGTGATGCAGTTTCCTCTGACCTACCGTGCCGAGGCGCTGGAGGGAGCGTCACTCGTCGGCACGACGGACCATTCGGTGCTCGGGCGGCGCTGGGTCTACGACGGACCGTCCGATCCCGTCTATCGGGAGACCCTCGCCGCGACCGTGCTCGGCGGCGGCACGCAGGTTGAGATGTGGATCGACGAGGGCAAGGGCCTGGTGCAACGCACGCCGAACACCACGGTCGTCGGAAGCGGCACGCCGGGCACGGTCGTTCCGGCTGTCGATGCTCTCGAGATAAACGTCATCCGGGTGCCCGCTGCCACGGTCGAGCCGAAGGGCGAGACCCTCATCGGCCGATGGGACGGTGCCGAGGGAATGCTTCTCGCCACGATCAGCGTGCGGTGAACCGATCGATGCTTTCTCGCGTGTAGTTATTACCGACTACCCGTAGGAGAAATCATGGCGCTCGAAACCGGCTCCACCCTGTCCTTGAAACTGCGCAATTCCGACGGCACGCCCTTCGCCCTCGAGGACTACCGCGGCCGCGATAACGTGTTCGTCTACTTCATGCGCACCATCTCGTGTGCGCAGTGCAACTCGGCCGTGCGCACCCTCGCGTCGCAGCGGGCGCAGCTGGAATCCGAGGGCGTGAAGGTGGTCGTCGCGGTTCCGGATGACGCGGCCGATGCTCTCGCCTGGAAGGCGAAGCGTGACGTGCCGTTCCCGGTGGTCATTGGGCAGGACGGCACGGCCCATGCTGAGGCCGGCCTGCTGCGCAAGGTCTTCGGCGCGATCCAGCAGTCCGGCGGCGTGCTCATCGACAAGCAGGGGGTGGTGCGCTACTCGCACGTCTCCACCAATCCGGGCGCCAGCTACCAGAAAGCCGACCTCGCGGCCGCGGTCGCCGCTCTGGCCTAAGCCCGAGTCAGGCCTCGAGCCCGATGTCGGACCGTGCGGGCAGCAGCTTCTCGCCCACCACGCCGACGAGCCCATCGATCGTCGCCTTGAGCTGTTCCGTCATACTGCGATCCGACCCGCTGTCGTCGTGCATCACCCGACTGAGCGCGGCCATTACCAGGGTCACGGCGAGTTCGGCCTGAAGTGTGGTGGCGGCCCGTTCGGCCGCGAGAGCCACGAACTGGCCGCGTACCTCGAGCATCATGCGCGACAGGGTCACCATGAGTTCGGGATGCCGGGTCATCAGGTGCTTCATGCGGGCCTGGCTGCGCCCCAGCTCCGCCGTGCTGCCGATGGCAGCGCACAGGGCGGCGACCAGTCCACCGCGAGCGGAGAGGAACGTCGATCGAACGAGCGGGTCCACTGCTGTGCCGCGCATCTCGAGCGCGGCGGCGGCCTTCGACGGGTAGTAGTTGAAGAAGGTGCGGGCGGAGACATCCGCCTCCTGGCAGATCTGCTCGACGGTGGTCGCTTCGAGGCCCTGCGCATCGACGAGACGGAACGCCGCCTCGTGGATGGCGAACCGGGTCTGCTGCTTCTTGCGTTCGCGAAGACCGATGTCTTCGGAGTGTTCTTCGGCGAGTGTGGTCATGGGCGGGATCCAGGCTCTGACCGGAGGTGGGCGGCCGGGTCAAGCGGCCGCCCACCCTCGGATCAGGACTGCTGGGACTGGATGCTTCCGGTCTCGCTGAGGCCGGCCTCATCCGCCCGCTGCTGCAGCGCAGAGGTCTGGCGCAGCGGCGGCACCCGGAAGAAGATGCTGATCACGAAGGCCAGCAGGATCACCCCGAGTCCGATCCAATAGATGATGACGACCGACGAGTTGAACCCGACCTTGAAGGCCTTCGTCAGCCGCGGGTCAGCACCGTTCAGGAACGACGTGTCAGCGGTCGCGCTGGTGCTCGACTTCGACGTGGTGCCCTTCTTGAGCTCCTTGACGATGGTCGGCGTCAGCTTGTCGACGTAGTAGTTGCGCTGGCTGGCGTTCGACCAGTCGACGGACACCGTGTTGCCGACGACGCTGGCATGCGCCTTCGTTGCGATCGCCGCAAGAATGGTCGGCGCTGCCGCAGGCGGAGCCGACGCTGTCGCCGAGGTGGCGGCCGCGCTGAGCTCCTTCTGGATGTTGGACTTCAGCGGGTCGACGATCGGGTTCCAGAGCTGCTTCATGATCGCCTGGTTGTTCTTGGCGTCGGCAACGCTCGGCGTCAGAGCGGCGTTGAGGCCGGCACTGAGTGTCGAGGTGTTCTCGTTCGAGGCGATGATATTGCCCGGCAGTGCCGCGAACAGCACCGACAGCAGCACGGCGACACCCAGCGTTCCACCGATCTGGCGGAAGAACGTCGAGGCACCCGTCGCAACACCCATTTGGGTGGGCAGCACCGAGTTCTGGCTGGCCAGGGTGAGCGTCTGCATCATCTGGCCGAGGCCGAGACCGATGAGGAACATCGCGATGAAGATGAACCAGAGCGGCTTGTCGTAGGTGAGGAACGTGAGCACCAGGTAACCGGCGGCGAGGAACAGCGTTCCGGTGACCGGGAAGATGCGGTACTTGCCGGTGCGCGAGATGATCTGGCCGGAGCCGATCGACGCGATCAGCAGCCCCGCCATGAGCGGCAGGCTCGCGAAACCGGAGTTCGTCGGGCTGAGGCCGAAGACGATCTGCAGGTAGAGCGGCAGGGTCAGCAGCGCACCGAACATGCCGAACCCGACGAGCACACCAAGGATGGTGGCCATCGAGAAGGTGCGCGAACGGAACAGGCGGAGCGGGATGATCGCGTCGGCTCCCATGACCCGCTCGATCAGAATGAAGGCGATGAGGCTGGCACCGGCAACGACGTAGCAGATGATCGACGCGAGCGATCCCCAGCCCCAGTCACGACCCTCTTCTGCGACGAGCAGAACGGGTACCAGCGTGGTGACGACGGTGGCCGCACCCCACCAGTCGATGCGCGGCGCGGTGGACTTGTGGAACTTGGGCAGGTGCAGGAACCTCAGCACCATACCGAGCGCGAGGATGGCGATCGGCACGTTGATGAGGAAGACCCAGCGCCATCCGGTGATGAAGAGGATGAACGGCGCACCGGCGAACAGGCCGCCGATGAGCGGGCCGATGACCGACGAGATACCGAACACTGCCAGGAAGTAACCCTGGTACTTGGCACGCTCGCGGGGAGCGAGGATGTCGCCCATGATCGCGAGCGGCAACGACATGAGCGCGCCGGCGCCGATGCCCTGGAACGCACGGAATGCGGCCAGCATGTACATCGAAGTCGAGAACGACGACAGCAGCGATCCGACCAGGAACACCACGATGCCGAAGATGTACAGCGGGCGACGGCCGAAGATGTCGGACAGCTTGCCGTAGATCGGCACGGCGATGGTTGAGGTGATCAGGTAGGCGGTGGTGACCCACGCCTGCTGGTTCAGACCATGGAGGTCATCGCCGATGGTACGGATGGCCGTACCGACGATGGTCTGGTCGAGGGAGGCCAGGAACATGCCGGCCATGAGCGCGTAGATGACCAGCAGGATCTGCCGGTGCGACATGATCGGGGCTGAGCCCGACGATGCTGCCGCGGGCTGCGCTGATGCGGGCGCGGTTGCAGTAGACAAGAAAAGTCCTTCAGTGACGGAGATGGTTTATCGTCGGACGTCACTCGGCACGCTGGCCAAAGGCCGACGTTCGAGCGCCGACATTGGCGTGCTGTTTTTGCAGACAGTGCAATGTTACACGAGTGCATGTCTGCGTCAAGTGCACGTTCGGGGTGTCAGTCACCAAGCGTTGACGGTGACCCCGAGCCACTCGGCGAGATCCGCGATCTCGGCGCGCACCATCTCGTCTTCCTCCGCCTCGAACGGCAGGAACTCGTGCACCGCGTTCACGGTCAAGGTGTCGCGCGCCTTGTTCAGCTCGGCGTCCAGCATCCCGACGAAACGGTCTCCCATCAGGATCGGGTACGAGAAGAAGCCGTACCGGCGCTGCGGCTTCGGCTTGAACTGCTCGAGCACGTAGTCGAATTCGAAGATGTCGCGCAGCCGCGGGCGGTCGAACAGCATGCCGTCGTAGGGGTTCAGGAAGGCGACCCGGCCACCGTCATCGTCGTCCAGTGCGGCGAGCGCCTCGGGGTCGACCCGCCACTTCTGCGGCATCCCCTCTATTAGGGCCGGCTCGCCGGCGTCGCCCACGGGGGTGTGCGGCGACTTCACCCTCGCGATGCCGGCGGCGTGCAGTCGGCGCTCGCACAGCATGCGCTCCGCCTCATCCAACGGGTAGTGCGGAATGTCTTGTGAGTAGACACGTTCGGCGAGGTCCCAGCGCCTCAACCGTCCCTCACGTCCGACGATCGCGACTTCGCCCTGGCACTGCAGGAATTCGAGCATGCGCGGGGTTTGGTTCGGTCCGTACCAGCCGTCCGACGACGGAAGCGTCACCGCCGCCGTGTCGGGAATCTGGCTCGCCAGCATCGGCCCCTCCGCGCGAAGTCGCGCGAGCACGTCCGTGCGGAAGACATCGTTCGCCTCCAGCCACTCCCTGGACCTCGGGTGGTGCGGCCAGAGCCGCATCCCGGGGAGCATCAGCGGCAACAGGCTCATCGGCCGAAACGCCCCGTCGAACTCGAACAGCAGCCGGTCGTGCTCGACAGCCTTCGACAGCTGGATCGGGTCGTAGGCCTGGCCTAGCCGCGACCAGAGGATGCTGTGCTCGGCCGGGGCGATCGTGGCCGTCGGGTCGATCTTGATCGTACCCAGTTCCTCGGCGACCTCGACCACGTCGCCGGGCCGCCGGGCATCCAGAAGCTGCGCACGCACCACGATGCGGCGGGCCTGGTCAGGCGTGAGCTGGTGCGTCACGCCTCAGAGGGTACCCCTTGGCACGAGGCGGTTCCGGGGGCACGATGTCCCCATGGCCAACCAGGTAGTGCACGTCGAAATCATCGGACCCGATCCGGATGTCCTGCGCAGGTTCTACAGGGAGCTGTTCGGCTGGGATGCCCCGGCGGGCGCCCCTGTCGCGCCCGCCATTTCGGACACGACCGAGTACTCCTTCATCGAGCCGAAACCCGGCGCGATCGGTCCGGCCGGCGGAATCGGCGGCGGCGCCGACTTCGACGCCCACACGGTCTTCTATGTCGGCGTCGACGACGTAGGCGAGGCACTCGCGCGAGCCGTCGTGCTCGGCGGCGAGATTGCCCTCGCGCCGCAGCGCAACGAGGGAACCGGCGTCACGGTCGGGCATTTCCGCGACCCGGCGGGCAATCTGGTCGGAGTTGCCGGTCCTCGGTGATTCGCTACCATCAGGCATGGCGAAGCCCTGGATCCTCCGCAAGCGCAACGCGATCCCGCTCGCCTTCCTGGTCGCCGGCATCATCGTGGCAATCGTCGGGTATGTGAGCCCGTGGCCGTCTGCACTGCTGGTGCGCGGGGTCTTCAGGGTTCTGGGCGACCAGACGACGGCCGAGATGCAGAAGCACGTGCCGCCGGCTGGGAGCGTGGATGCGACGCTCGGCATCCAGTACGCGCCGGGCGGTGTGGACACCCAGCTCGACCTCTTCTCCCCCGCCGATTCCACCGAGGCCCTTCCGCTGGTCGTCTGGATCCACGGCGGTGCTTGGATCGAGGGCGACAAGGAGAGCCGCGACCCGTACGCCCAGATCCTCGCCGTGAAGGGCTACACCGTAGCCTCGCTCAACTACACGGTCGGCCCGGATGCGACCTACCCCACGGCGATGCGGCAGCTGAACGACGCCCTCGGCTTTCTCGTCGGACACGCAGCCCGCTACCGGATCGACCCGACGCGGGTGGTCATCGCCGGTGACTCGGCCGGGGCGCAGTTGGCCAGCCAGCTCGCCACCATGATCACCAACCCGGGGTACGCGACAGCGGTCGGCATCCGGCCCACGCTGTCGCCGGGACAGGTGCGCGGCGTCATCCTCGACTGCGGGGTCTACGACGTGTCCACCATCCCGAACGCGAAGGGCATCGAGGGCTGGGGCTTCCGCACGGCGTTGTGGGCGTACCTCGGCGCGAAGGACTGGGCGCACACCGCCGGCGGCGAGCAGATGTCCACCATCGACTCCGTCACCGCCGATTTTCCCGCCACCTGGATTTCCGGCGGCAACGCTGACGCGCTCACCGCGAGCCAGTCGAAGCCGCTCGCCGCGAAGCTGAAAGGTCTCGGGGTGCCGATCACCGAACTGTTCTATGCCGACGACCACACGCCCGCGCTCGGGCACGAGTACCAGTTCCACCTGGACCAGAAGGATGCCCAGGACGCTCTCGCGTCCACGCTCGCCTGGCTGGGGCAGGTCACCGCGAACTAGTTCGCAGTGACCCTGGGCAAGGATGTCCCTATGACTGAACCAAGCACCAACATCGCCACCGAGCTCACGAAGGTGACCGATCACTGGACGCCCCGGGTCGTCGGACAGGTCAACGACCAGTACGTCAAGGTCGCGAAGCTTCTGGGCGAGCTGGTCTGGCACGCCCACGACAACGAGGACGAGATGTTCCTGGTCGTGTCGGGCGTGCTGAGAATCCAGTTGGAGGGCGGACGCGAGGTCACGCTCCGACCGGGTGAGTTCTACGTCGTACCGGCGGGAGTGCAGCACAACCCGATCGCCGAAGACGAGGTCGAGATCGTGCTGGTCGAGACCGTGACCACTGCACACACCGGAAGCGTGGTCACCGACAGGACGGTCCCCATCGAACGGCAGCTCGACTAAACGACGTGCCGCGCGATTACGCCGCGGAGCGCTCCCCCACCGGCCGCCGGCGCAGCGCGGGGGTCGCGACCTCCGGCCCGCGGTAGACCATGTCCATCGCGCCGATGCTCTCGCCGGGTGGCACGATCGCGTCGATGCGGTCGAGCACCTCATCGGACAGTGAGACCTCCATGCCCGCGATCGTGTCGTCGAGCTGCTCCATGGTGCGTGCTCCGGCGATCGCCGAAGTGACGCCGGGGTGCGCGATCGTGAATGCCATCGCCAGGTGCGTCAGAGGGATTCCGACCTCGTCAGACAGGGCGATGAGCTCTTCAACCGCCGCGAGCCGACGCTCATCGCGGAAGTGCCGCATCCCGGTCTTCGTCGAACGGAAAACGTCGTTCTCGCCACCCGCGCGATACCGGCCGGTGAGTGTGCCGCCGGCGAGCGGGCTGTAGACGAGGGTCCCCATGCCATAGCGCTCGGTCACCGGAAGGATCTCCCGCTCGATCTCCCGGTCGATGATCGAGTAGTTGGGCTGCTCGGTGCGGAACCGCTCGTAGCCACGGCGCTCCGACATCCACTGCGCCTCCACGATCTCCGAGCCGCGCATCGACGAACTACCGATCGCGCGCACCTTGCCCTGGCGCACGAGATCGGTGAGCGCCGACAGGGTTTCGTCGATGTCGGTGTCCGGGTCGGGCCGGTGCAGCTGGTACAGGTCGATGTGGTCGGTCTGCAGGTTACGCAGCGAGCGCTCTACGGCCTGGACGATCCAGCGACGGGAGCCGCCCCGATGATTGATGTCGTCATCCACCGGCCCCCAGAACTTGGTGGCCAGCACGACCTCGTCACGACGGCCCTTCAGAGCCTCGCCGACGACCTCCTCCGAGTCGCCGTAGCGATCGGCGGTGTCCACGAAGTTGATGCCGGCATCGAGCGCCCGATGGATGATGCGGATGCCCTCCGAGCGATCCGGATTGCCCAGTGAGCCGAGCATCATCGCGCCGAGCGCGTACGGAGTGACCTTGATGCCGGTGCGGCCGAGAGTGCGGTATTGCATGGTGAAATCCTCTTTTTCCGGAACGTTGTTCCGCTACCTTTCGACTGTAGGCGGAACATCGTTCCGTTCGCAAGTAGAGTCGAGATATGCGAGCAGATGCCCGTCAGAACCTCGACTCCCTCCTGGAGGCCGCGAAGACCGTCTTCAGCGAGTCCGGCGTCGACGCACCCGTGCGGGCGATCGCCGAACGAGCCGGCGTCGGCGTTGGCACGCTGTATCGTCACTTTCCGCTGCGTTCGGACCTCATCTCGGCGGTCTTTCGCCGCGAGATCGATGCCTGTGTCGATGCCGCGCCCGACATAGAGGCCGCCTATCCGGCCGGTGAGGCCCTCGACCGATGGATCATCCGATACACCGAGTTCGTCGCGACGAAGCGCGGGCTCGCGGCCGCCCTCCACTCCGGCGGCACGACCTACGAGCCACTCGCCGAATACTTCTCCATGCGGCTGACCCCCACGCTGCGACGGTTACTGGATGCAGCACTCGCGTCAGGCGAGATCGCCGACGACGTTGACCCGGCGGAGTTTCTCGGCGCGGTCGCGAACCTCTGCCACGCCGGTGGCCCGCCCGGCAGCGTCAGCGAGGGCCGCGCCGAGCGCATGGTGCGGCTGCTGCTCGCGGGCCTGCGAGGCGGCACTGAGCTGCCGGTGTAACAATAGGCAGGGCGTCCATCGGACGAAGATCGGGAGTAAACGAGCGTGACAGTCACCAAACCGTCCGCGAGCATTCGTCCGGGCGCGGTACGCACGCGCCGTCGCGGTCGTGCGGCAATCACCACTCTCGCCCTCGCAGCGCTGGGCGTCGTCTTCGGCGACATCGGCACCAGTCCGCTCTACGCGTTGCGCACGGTGTTCACGATCGACAACGGCGCGGTCAAGGCCAACCAGGCGGATGTCTACGGCGTCATCTCGATGATGTTCTGGAGCATCACCATCATCGTGTCGATCAAGTACGTACTGATTCTGATGCGCGCCGACAACAACGGCGAGGGCGG
>JAODAT010000091.1 GCA_025463565.1 Microbacteriaceae bacterium | reverse complement strand
ATGTCCTCGACGAGCTTCCTCAGCACCGCTTCAGCGGTTGCGGAGCTCGGCGTGTTCGCAGCGTTGGCAGACGATGTGCTTGTTTCTGCGCAACGTGCGCTGACCGCTCACCAACGCGAACTGGATGTGTTGAAAGCCAGGTGCGCGGCGGAGATCGCCCACCGCTCCGATCCGGAACTCGGGTTCCAGGGTCTGGCCCGCAAGAACGGGTTCGTCAACACCGAAGCATTCCTGCAATCAGTGACCGGGTCTACCAAAGCCGAAGCGACCAAACTCGTCCGCGTCGGGGAACTGCTCGGCGCCGGTTCGGTGGAGCCAAGCCCGCTGGGGCGCGCGGTGGACGACGGAGCGATCGGGGTGGACAGCGCCAACGCGATCCGGATCGGTTTGGGCGACGCTGCCACCGATGACGCGGTGGCCGGCCTGCTGCGCGAGGCCGTGACGCTCGACGCGGATGCGCTTGTCCGGCGGGCGAGAGAAGTGCGAAACGAACTCGACGCCGACGCGATCGCCCGGGCGGAGAAACAACGCCGCGACCTGCGCTACTTCACCGCCACGCGACGCCCCGACGGGATGGTCACCGGCAGTTACGCCCTCGCCGACGAAGACGGCGCCCTGCTCCTCGCAATCTACGACCAGGCCACCGGGCCCAAACGGGTCGGCCCCCGATTTGTTGACACCGATGCTGCGAACCTCGCCACCGGCGAACTCCCCGACCGGGCGCTAGAGGATCCCCGCACCCGGGGGCAGAAGGCCGCCGACATGATCGCCGGCCTCCTCCGCATCGCCATCGACGTGCCCGACAGTGCGATCCTCGGACTGCACAGGCCCGCCGTTCGCGTCCTCATCAACGCTGATGCGCTAGCCCGCCGCGAGGGCCACGGTGTCATCGAAGGCAACCCTGGGCACCCGATCAGCTTCTCCACCATCGAACGACACCTCTGCGACACCGGTGTCATCGGCATTGTCTTCGACAACAACGGCAACTCCCTCAATATCGGCCGCGACCAACGCCTCTACACCAGCAAGCAGAAAACACTCCTCACCGTCAGGGACGGCGGGTGCCGATTCCCCGGCTGTGACCGGCCTCCCTCCTGGACCGAAGCCCACCACATCAACTACTGGCACAGAGACCACGGTCGCACCGACATCGACGACGGAATCCTCCTCTGCCGACTCCACCACCTTCTCGTCCACGACAACGACTGGACCATCACCCACACGAACGGCCAATACTGGCTCACTCCACCACCAGACATCGACCCCACACTCACACCCCGGCTCATGCCCACCAAGAACCCACTCATGCGCGAACTCCTCGCCGGCTGACGGCTAGCATTCACAGGTGACCGACGACCAGGCGCTGCGCGCTGCCGACCAGCACGGGCGAGCAGTGCTGCACAACGCGGTGACGGTAGAACCTCCAACGGCGAAAGCACCGACTGCGGAAGCACCGACCGCGAAAGCACCGACCGCGAAAGCACCGACCGCGGAAGCACCGACCGCGGAAGCACCGACGCCAAAGGCACCCACCGCACAAGCGCCTGCCGCAAAGGCACCGAGACGGTGGCTGGGTCCGCGCGGTGGTTGGTGGATCCTGCTCATCGGCGGGCTCATTCTCGCCACGTATCTCACCTACGACGCGGTCGTGGTTCCCCAGGGAACGAACTACCGTTCTCTTCCCGTGCTCTCGCTCGCGCTCGGAGCGATCCTCGCCGCGACCTGCGTGTTCTACACGATGCTCTACCGCGTTCGGGTCGGAGACGCGGTCACCATTCCTCGCCTGTTCGCCGCTCTTGCCGCCGCCGCGTTCGTGGCCACCTTCGCGGCCGCACAGGCGGAGAGCCAGATCCAGCATTGGGTACTGACACTGCACTCGATCGTGTTGGGCGGCCTGGCGACACCCGTGTCGGCGCTCTTCGCGGGTCCGGTCGAAGAAACGCTGAAAGGGCTGACGGTGCTGCTGTTCGGGCTCGGCGTCCGAACGAAGACGCTGCGGGGTGGCCTCTTCCTCGGCGGTGCGGTCGGTCTCGGGTTCGCCGCAACCGAGAACCTGCAATACCTGGTCAACGCGTGGGAGTATCCCGGCTACAACTTCAGCCAACTGGGTTCCGTGATCTACACACTCAGCCTGCGTACCGTCATCACGCCGCTGCTGCATCCCGTGTTCACCGCGCTGCTCGGAGGCATGCTGTTCGCCGCCAGCCGAAACGGCCGATATCGCCTCTCGATACCACTGGTCGGCACCTTCCTCGCCGTCGTCGGTGCCCACAGCCTGTGGGACGTCCTCGGGTTCGGAACGACCCCGCTACGCGGGCACGCACCGCCCGCGGTCATCGGCATCGTCACACTGCTGTGCTACGCGCTGCAGGTCGGCATCGCGATCGGCCTGCCCTTCGTGTGGCTGGCGGTCGCCAGACGAGCCGCCGTGCAGGCCGGCATACGGCCGCCGAAACAACGTTTCGCACCCGCGAGACACCTTCCGCAGGGACCACCGCCACCCGCGGGCTGGGTGCCCCCGCCCACTGTGTCAGAGACCCACCCGACACGGCCACCAGCAGAGCAACCGGCAGAGAACTCGGTCGGGCTACCGTCGGAACAACCGACTGGAGCCGACGAACCTACGCCGTAGCGGAGTCCGCCACAGCCTTCGCGGTGTCGCTGACCGCCGACGCGACCTTCGTCACCGTCTCTGTCGTCTTCGGGAACTTGTCCTCCGCGAAATCGCGAGCATCCGAGGCGGCCTTCTGCACGCGCGGGTTGCTCCACAGGTCGGATGCCTGCTGCTTCAGCCGGTCGTACCCCTGGCGCCCGACGCGCATACCGATGACGAACCCGAGCGCTCCGCCGACCAGAAAAAGAACCTTGCCCATTGTTGTCTCCCAGTTGTCTGCTTCACCAAAAACGACGTGTGACGTGAACGGTACGCCGGTCAGTGTGAGTTGACTACGTCCAACGGAAGAAGCCTCAGCGACTTTCCGGTTGACGCATAGCCAGTCGACGCGTGAGCTCGTGCGACGGCGCGCCGCTCATCCGACGGCTCGCCGTAGACGGTGTTGCGCTGGTACGCGACACGACCGATCGCCGAAGCCAGCTCCTCCAGCTCGTCGACAGTCTTCTCGGAACCGTTGTCGGCACCGGCCATGCGACTGATCGTCTCCTCCATCAGAGTGCCACCGACATCATCCGCACCACCCTGGAGCATCAGTTGCGTGCCCTCGGTGCCGAGCTTCACCCAGGAGGTCTGGATGTGATCGATACGACCGTGCAGCATCAGGCGCGCGACCGCGTGAACGGCCCGGTTCTCCTGTGCTGTCGGGCCCGGACGCGCGACACCGGCCAGATACACCGGCGAGTTGGCGTGAACGAACGGCAGCAGCACGAACTCGGTGAAACCGCCGGTCTGGTCCTGGATCTTCGCGAGAGTGCGCAGGTGCCCCACCCAGTGCGTCGGGTTGTCGACATGCCCGTACATCATGGTCGACGACGACCGGATGCCCAGCTCATGAGCGGTCGACACGATGTCGATCCAGGCCGCGGCAGGCAGCTTGCCTTTGGTGAGTACCCAGCGCACCTCGTCATCCAGGATCTCGGCAGCGGTGCCGGGAATCGTGTCCAGCCCCGCCTCCTTCGCCTGCGACAGGAAGTCGCGGTAGGAGAGCCCGGTGCGAGTTGCACCGTTCACGATCTCCATCGGGCTGAACGCGTGCAGGTGGATTCCGGGCTGGCGCGCCTTCACCTCGCGAGCGAGGTCGAAGTACGCAGTACCGGGAAGGTCGGGATGAATTCCTCCCTGCATGCAGATCTCGGTCGCGCCGATGTTCCAGGCCTCGTCGACCCGGTCTCCGACCTGCTTCATCGACAGGGTGAACGCGTCGGCATCGGTGCGCCGCTGCGCGAACGCGCAGAACCGGCAGCCGGTGTAACAAACATTCGTGAAGTTGATGTTGCGGTTGACGACGTACCCGATCCGGTCGCCGTTTACCTCCTGGCGCACCCGGTCGGCGAGGCCCGCGAGAGCGTCGAGGTCGGGCCCCTCAGCACCCAGCAGCGCGAGGTATTCGGCGTCGGACAGGCCTGCCGGATCGGTCTCGGCCTTCAGCAGTGCGGCGAGAACGGCCGGGTCACCGACGTGCCCGACCGTGCGAGTGGTGTCGCCGACGGTCTCGCGCAGCTCCGACCAGTCGCCGTAGACGTCCTCGAAGTCGCTTCGACGATCGGTGGTGCGACCGACCGTGTCGATCTCGGTGTGCAGGTTGACCCGACCGGAGCCGAGCCACTCGGGGTCGGGCTCCTGCCAGGGGAGGCCGACCGGGATCGCGCCCTCGATGGCCAGGCCATCGGGTGTGGCAAGTGCTCGAACGTGGGGGAGCAGACGCGGGTCGAGCCACGGCTCCTCCGCGCGAACGTAGTGCGGGTGAACGGTGAGCCGTTCGTGCAGCGTGTAGCCGGCGAGAGCGGTCAGGCGTGACAGTTCATCGATCTCCGGCCACGGGCGCTCCGGGTTCACGTGGTCGGGCGTGAGGGGGGAGACTCCGCCCCAGTCATCGATACCCGCGCGAATGAGCAGCGCCAGTTCATTCTCGTCGGTGAGGTTCGGCGGCGCCTGCAGGCGAGCGCCCGGCCCGAGCACGATGCGCGAGACGGCCACCGCCGCGATGTACTCCTCGACCGGAAGGTCGTCACGGCGCATCATCGCCGTCGACATCTTGGAGCGGAAGTTCTGGATGATGACTTCCTGGATGTGACCGTGGCGACGCGATGCCGCGCGAATCGCGAACAGGCCGTCCACGCGCTCGGCGTAGGTCTCGCCGATTCCGAGCAGAAGGCCGGTGGTGAATGGCACGTTGCTGCGGCCGGCATCCTCGATCACACGAAGCCGAACGGCGGGATCCTTGTCGGGGGAGCCGTAGTGCGCCTCGCCCTTCTCCGTGAACAGGCGAGTGGATGTCGTCTCCAGCATCATGCCCATGCTGGGCGAAACCGGCTTCAGCCGCTGGATCTCTTCCCAGGTCATGACGCCCGGGTTCATGTGTACGAGAAGCCCGGTCTCCTCCATGATGCGAACGGCCATTGCGCGCAGGTAGGCGATCGTGGAGTCGTAACCGTTGGCATCCAGCCATTCAGCCGCCTCCGGCCAGCGCTCCTCCGGCCGGTCGCCGAGGGTGAAGAGCACCTCTTTGCAGCCGAGCGCGGCACCCTGGCGGGCCACCTCGAGAATCTCGTCGGGCGACATGTACATCTCTTTGCCCTGGCGCTTGAGCTGGGCGGGAGTCTTCACGAATGCGCAGTAGTGGCAGCGGTCCTGGCAGAGGTGGGTGACCGGGATGAAGACCTTGCGACTGTATGTAATGACACCGGGGCGCCCCGCGCGCTCGAGTCCGGCATCCCGAACGCGGCCCGCAGCGACGAGCAGGCGGTCGAGGTCCGCGCCCCTCGCATGGAGGAGTGTCTCGGCCTCGGTCTGGTCGACGGTGACGCCGGTCTCGGCGCGCTTCAGGGCACGGGAGATCGCGGAAGCGGAAGGAATGAAGGCTGCAGGCATGACGGCGCGCTCTCGATAGAAACGAAAGTCGCCCAAAGCCGGGCGCAGAACCAGATTCGGGAAAAGTCTAACGCTTGTACGGTGAACCGACGGAACCGCCGTCACGTGTTTACCGAGCCAGTCGTAGAGTGACATGGCAACGAAGAAGCAGCACAGCAGAAGCCGCGCGCGGAGGTCAACGGTGGACGGTACGAACGTGGTGTCGATGTCGGGAGACGAGTTCGCCCGTTCGAGCGCCCGCATCCTCGAGAGCATCGAGACCGTCATCGACGGCAAGCGAGACGCGGTGGAGATGGCGCTCACCGTGCTGCTTGCCGAAGGTCACCTTCTCATCGAGGATGTCCCGGGCGTCGGCAAGACCATGCTGGCCCGCGCGCTGGCGAAGACCGTCGACTGCACGGTCAACCGCATCCAGTTCACCCCCGACCTGTTGCCGTCCGACATCACCGGTGTCTCCATCTACAACCAGGCCACCCGCGAGTTCGAGTTCAAGCCGGGTCCGGTGTTCGCGAACATCGTGATCGGCGACGAGATCAACCGGGCCAGTCCGAAGACACAGTCCGCACTGCTGGAGAGTATGGAGGAGGGCCAGGTGACGGTCGACGGTGTGACCAGCGCCCTCGCCGCCCCGTTCACGGTCATCGCCACCCAGAACCCGGTGGAGATGGAGGGGACCTACCCGCTGCCCGAAGCGCAGCGCGACCGCTTCATGGCCCGCATCTCGATGGGGTATCCCGACGAGACGGCGGAACTCGCGATGCTGCACACGCGGGAGAACGCGAGCCCCCTCGACGAGGTCGAGCCGGTGGTGACCACGATGGAGCTGATCTCGATGATTCGCACCGTGCGCGAGGTGTTCGTCTCGTATCCGGTGGAGCAGTACGCGGTCAGCATCTCGCAAGCCACCCGTCGCGACCGGGACCTGCGCGTGGGTGCGAGCCCGCGTGCGACCCTTCACCTGGTGCGCGCCGCCAAAGCCAGGGCGGCACTCGACGGCCGGGAGTTCGTGCTGCCGGACGACATCGACGCGCTCGCCGTTCCCGTGCTCGCGCATCGTCTCATTCCCGCCAACCGTCTGTCGTCGAGCGGAGGCAGCGCGAGCACCGCCCTCATCAGCGAGACCGTGCAGCGAATCGTGGCCGCCACCTCCGTACCGCTCGGCGCGATCGACTCGGCCTGACCGCGGATGGCGAGCAGCAAGCGCACCCGCGTCGCCCGGCTCACCCGGCGCGGAACGGCCATGCTCGTGCTCGGACTGGCCGCCGTCATCGCCGCATACGCGGCGAGCCGCAGTGAGTTGGTGCCGCTCGGCGCGTTCCTGGCCGCCCTTCCCGGCGTCGCCTGGCTCTACGTGCGACTGCGCCCCCTGCGCTTCGGCGCGCGTCGCGAGTTCTCGCCCGCCGTGCTGGAGGCGGGAACGGCCAGCGAGGTGAGACTGACGCTCCGCAACGAGTCCGGATACCGGAGCCCGGCGGCGAACTGGCGCGACACCTGGCCATGGCCGCCGTTCGCCACCCCGTCGCATCCTCTGGCCCAGCTCGACGCCGGGCGCCACGGCAGCTCGGCCGCGGTCGAGTACACGGCGACCCCGGGCCGGCGCGGCCTGTTCGATGTCGGCCCGGCGATCATCGACTTCTCCGACCCCTTCGGCCTGGCCGAGGGTGCCGTGATCGCCACCGGGAGCACGCGCCTCGCCGTCACCCCCCGCATCGTGGACCTGCCGGAGGGTGCCGTGGCGATCGCCGCGGACGAGGGACCGACACGACTTCGCCAGCGCCGGTCGTTTGGCGGGGAAGACGACCTGATGACCCGGGAGTACCGGCAGGGTGACGCCATGCGGCGCGTTCACTGGCGCGCGTCCGCCCACCACGGCGAGCTGATGGTGCGGCAGGAGGAGCAGCGCAGTCATGCCGAATCGACGATCGTGCTCGACACCCGCCGCGCCAGCTATCGCGACGCGCGCGGCCCCGGCACGATCGATGAGGCGGAGAGCGACTCATTCGAGTGGGCTGTGAGCATGTGCGCGTCGCTCAGTCTCTACCTGGCCGAGCGCGGGTTCGTGGTGCGAGTGATAGAGACCGGCGATCCCCAGTTGGCCGCGGTCGACGAATTCGATGATTTCATCGAATCGCTTGCCGGCCTGCAACTGCTGTCGACCAACCCGAGATGGTTGAATTTGGCGAGCGCGTCTGCGCGACCGGACCGGGCCCAGGGCTCGGTGTTCGCGATCCTGTCCAATAGCGACCAGTCCACTGTTGACAGGCTCAACGCGCAGCGTGGCTCGTTCGACCTTGCCGTGGCATTCGTCGTCGATCCGTGGACATCGCCACTGGTGCAGCGGCTGCGGGGCGCCGGCTGGCTGTGCGTCAGCGTGAATCCCGACGAGTCACTCGAGACGGCCTGGCTCGCGCTGGCCGCCGAGCAGGAGGCGCCCGCGGGGCCCGCGACGCCGGCGGGAACCGGGCGGTGAGCACCCACCAGCCCGACACGCTCCGGGCCTCGATCGCGCACCCTCGCAGTCGCCGACCACGGGCGGCGAGTGACGACTGGCGCACCAGCCTGCTGCTGTTCATCACCCTGGTCGTCGTCGCGGCCGGCCTGCACGTCATCCTCACCGGTACCGTCTGGCTGGTCCAGCTCGGATTCGTCAGCCTGCTCGTCTTCGGCGCTGCCGCTGTCGCGCGACTCCTGACCACGTACCGGTGGGTGCCGCCCCTGGTCGCGGCCGCGGCCACGCTCGCGGCGCTGACGGCGGCGTTCGCTCCGAGCACGGCGTTCCTCGCCGTGATCCCGACCGGCGACAGCTTCGCCCTGTTCTCGAAGATCCTCGACCAGGCCGGAGTTTCGATCAACGAGCAGACGCTGCCCGCCCAGGCGGACCTCGGCGTCACCTTCGTGCTCTGCATCGGCGTGGCTTCCGTCGCCATTGCCGCTGACATCATCGCGATACCGCTCGGTGCCCCCGCGCTCGCCGGCATTCCGCTGCTCGTCATGCTGGGCGCCCCCGCCTGGATCGACCCCGGGTCGAGCGACCCGATCACCTTCATCCTCGCGATCCTCGCCTATCTTCTTCTCCTGCGGGTCGGCTCACGGCGCGGCCAGGCGCAGCTCTCGATCGGCCTCGGTGCGGCGATCGTCGCGCTCACCATCGTGCTGACGGTGGTGCTGCCCTCGCCGAACGGCACCTCGCTGGCCGGCAACGGTCTCGGCAACGGCGTGAACCCGGTGCTGACGCTGGGCAACGACCTGCGGCAGGGGTCGGATCGCACCGTGCTCAGCTACAAGACCTCCGCCGCCACCGGCGAGTACCTGCGCCTGGTGAGCGTGAGTGACTTCTCCGGGACGAACTGGCAACCGGATGCCGAAAACACGGCCCGCAAAAACACGGTCGACAAGATCGGTGCGCCACCGGGTCTCACGAAGGCCATCGCTCGCGTACCCGACATCACCACGGTGACGGTCGGCACGCTCAGCAGCAGCCTGCTGCCGCTGCCATATCCGGCCTCGAAAGTGACCGGGCTGAAGGGCACCTGGCTCTGGAGCTCACCCGGCCTGTCGGTCACGAGCACCGACCAGAACACCGCCGGGCAGAAGTACACCATCACCGACGCGGTAGCGAACCCCACTCCCGACCAACTGCTTGCGGCGGGCACCACCGTGCCGGCCGGTCTTGGTCGCTACCTGCAGGTGCCGGCGGGCCTTCCCGCGATCGTCACGACGACCGCCAAGCAGGTTGTGGGAACTGCCCCCACCAACTACCAGAAGGCTCTTCTCCTGCAGTCCTTCTTCCACGACGGTGATTTCACCTATTCGGAGACCGCCCCGGTCGACCAGGGCTACGACGGCACCGGCGGCCAGGTGATCGCGAAGTTCTTGCAGGTGAAGGCCGGGTACTGCATCCATTTCGCCGCGGCCATGGCGGTGATGGCCCGCACGCTCGGCATCCCGGCCAGGATCTCCGTCGGCTTCCTGCCGGGGCAGGAGGTCTCGGCCACCCGGTCTGACGCGACCTTCGACGTGAGCACGCATGACCTGCACGCCTGGCCCGAACTGTACTTCGCCGGCATCGGCTGGACCCGCTTCGAACCGACGGTGAGCCGCGGCGTCGCGCCCGCCTACGCCGACCCCAATGATCCGGCCGTACCGCCGGTGTCCGCGACCGACAACTCGTTGCCCGCAAAAGGCGCCGGTCCGAGCGCTCCCGCCGTCGCTCCCACGGCAGTGCCCACCCGCCATGCCGTCGCATCGGGTGGTGCTGGCTCGGTGTCGGGCGGCAGTTCGTCCTGGATCTGGGTGGCGCTCGTCGTGCTGGTTATCGCGTTACTCGCCCTCACGCCCGGAATTCTGCGGTCCGCACAACGTTCGCGCCGCATTCGCCGCCTGGCTTCTGCGCGATCGCCGGCCCTGCTGGGCTGGCGCGAGGTGTTGCAGACGTCCGCGGATGTCGGCAATCCGATCGAAGACACCCTCACCCCGCGTGAGGCGGCGGTCGCGCTCGGCGTCGATGTCCGCCCGTCGCTCGAACGGATGCTCGCCGCCCTCGAGCGGGAGCGGTTCGCGAAAGACCCGCGCGCCTATCCGGGTGCCGCCGACGACACTCGCGATCTGGTTTCCGCGCTGTTCGCAACGACCAAACCGCGCACGCGCGTAGCAGCCGTGCTGTTCCCACGATCCCTGTGGGAGAGGATCACACGAAGGCCTGCAGCCCCGTGATGCTTCGGCCGACGATCAGCGAGGTCATCTGCCGGGTGCCCTCGAAGGTATAAATGGCCTCCGCGTCGGCGAAGGCCTTTGCCACGCCATAGTCGAGCGTGATGCCGTTGCCGCCGCAGATCTCGCGACACAGCGCCACCGTCTCGCGTGCTTTCGTCGTGACGAACGCCTTCGCGAGCGCGGACTGCGCGTCGCTCTGGCGGTCTTCGTCGAGCAGCCGGGAGAGCTGCATGCACATCGCGATCGATGCGGTGATATTGCCGAGGCAGTCGGCCAGCATCGACTGGATCAGCTGGAATCCGCCGATCGGCTTGCCGAACTGTTCGCGCTCCTTGGCATACTTCACCGCCGCCTCGTACGCGCCGACCGCGTTGCCGACCGCCTGCCAGGCGACGCCGGCACGGGTCAGGCGCAGCACGACCGCGAGATCACGGAACGAGTTGATCTCCTGCAGCCGGTTCTCTTCCGGAATCTGCACGTTCTCGAGCGTGATGTCGGCGTTCTGCACGATGCGCAGGCTCTGCTTGTCTTCGATCTTGGTTGCCGCGAACCCGGGGGAGTCCGTCGGCACGATGAACCCCTTCACCTGGTCGTCCGCCACATCGCGGGCCCAGATGACGGTGAAGTGCGCGAATGTCGCGTTGCCGATCCAGCGCTTCGCCCCGTTGATGGTCCAGGTGTCGCCGCTGCGCTCGGCCGTGGTGTGGAGGCCTCGCGCGGTGTCGGATCCGGAGAGCGGCTCGGTCAGGCCGAACGAGCCGAGAATTTCTCCGCGGCCCATGCCCGGCATCCATTTCGCCCGCTGTTCCGGCGACCCGCCGACGCCGAGCGCGCCCATGGCGAGGCCGCTCTGCACACCGATCGCGGTGGTCATCGATCCGTCGACGCGCGCGATCTCCAGTGCTGTCCAGCCGCGGAACAGGGCACTCGACTCGAACAGCCGGGTCTCCGGCCACTCGGACCCGAACAGGCCGAGTTCGGCGATGCCGGGGATGAGCTGGTGCGGAAACTCCGCACGCTTCCAGTAGTCGTTCGCGATCGGACGGACCTCGCGCTCCAGGAAGTCACGGATCTTGAGGATCTGCTCGTTCTCGCGATCGCTGAGCTGGTCCTGGAAGTGGTAGAAATCGGCGTCGAGGTGGTAGTCGTCGGGCATGGCAGCAACATTACGCGCGCGGTCTAGGCCCGAGCCGCACTAGCCAGGTTCTCCGCGACCGAGTCGAAGTCGTCGCGCACCAGCCCGACCGTCACCCGCACGAAGCCCGGTCCCGCACCGGCCTGGAACGGAGTGCCCGCCGCAGCCCTGATGCCGGCGGCGGCGAGGTGCACGATGGCCGCCCGCTCGTCCGCGACGGGGAGCCAGGTGTTGATGCCGTCACCCGCGGGGAGTGCGACCCCGTGGGCGAGAAGCGCCTCGGAGAGCCGCAGCTGCCGGGAGTGGTAGGTGTCGCGTGCGTGCGCCACCTCCTGTACCGACACTCGGTCGGTAAGCAGGTCGTGCAGCATGGTCTGCAGCATGCGGGAGGTCCAGCCGGGGCCGAGGATGCGGCGGGCGACCAGCCGCTCGACCAGCTCGGTGGGCCCGCCCACGCCGGCGATCCGGAGATCCGGGCCGTGCGATTTAGAGAAGCTGCGGATGTGCAGCACCTGCCCCGGCAGCCAGCTGCCGAGACTGACATCGTCCGCCGTGGCGATCGCACCGGAGTGGTCGTCCTCGAGCACGACGGCGTCACTGGCGTGTCGGGAGCGGTGGATGACGTCAGCGAGCTGCCCCGCTCGTTCGCGAGTGAGCGAACGGCCGGTCGGGTTTTGCGCCCGGGGCTGCAGCACGATGGCCGCGGGTCGCAGCGTGAGCGCCTCGGCGAGCAGGTCGGGGCGCATCCCCTCGGCATCGCCCCCGACAGGCACCCGCACCGCACCGAAGTGTTCGAGCAGGTCGAAAATGGGCGGGAATCCGGGATCTTCGACGACCACCCGGTCGCCGAATCGCACCACGAGTTCCATCGCCCGGGACAGCGCATCGAGGGCGCCGTCGACCACCGTGATGGTCTGCACCGGGTACGGCCAGGTGTCGCGCAGTACCTGCTCGAGCTCCGGGATCACCGGCTGTTCGAGATAGCTCGCCGTACTGGCGCGCATGGAGGCTTTCGAGAACGCGGAGCCGAGGCCCGGCAAGAGTTCAGGATCGGGCGTGCCGGTCGAGAGGTCGAGTCGCGTCGCTTCGAGCTGGCCGGCGAGTCCCTGGTAGCGGGGCGGCAGCCACTTGCGCGGCGCGGCACGCACGAAGCTTCCGCTGCGACCGCGGGACACGATGAGCCCGACGCCGGAGAGCGCCTGCCAGGCGTGGCTGACGGTCGCCGGGCTGACGCTGAGGTCGGATGCGAGCTCGCGCACGGTCGGTAGGCGGTCGCCGGGAGCCAGGTCGCCGGAGGTGATGAGTCGGGCGACGGCAGCGGCGATACCGTGCGGCGTCGGATCCTCGACGGCAGGGGCGATGGCCTTCATGATCGTCCCCCAGCTCCGTTGATGTTTGCCTTGTTAGACGTGGCGTCCTATGTTTACGCCAACGTCATAGACAGAAACATAAGGGAAATGTTTACGGCGCACAATAACAAAAAGCCAGCACGAAGCATTGACGTTGGAGGCACCATGACCGTCGTACGCGCCGCGATCACCCAGACCACCTGGACCGGTGACAAGGAATCGATGATCGCCAAACACGAGAAATTCGCGCGCGACGCCGCCGCGGATGGCGCCCAGATCGTCTGCTTCCAGGAGCTGTTCTATGGGCCGTACTTCGGCATCACCGAGGACAAAAAGTACTACCGCTTCGCCGAGCCGGCCGACGGCCCGATCGTCACGAAGTTCGCCGCGCTCGCCAAAGAACTCGGCATCGTTTTGATCCTCCCCATCTACGAAGAGGACATCACCGGCGTCTACTACAACACGGCTGTCATCGTCGATGCGGACGGCACGATTCTGGGCAAGTATCGCAAGCACCACATTCCGCACCTCGACCGGTTCTGGGAGAAGTTCTACTTCCGCCCCGGCAACATGGGCTACCCGGTGTTCGACACCGCGGTCGGCAAGGTCGGCCTGTACATCTGCTACGACCGGCACTTCCCGGAGGGCTGGCGTGAACTCGGCCTGAACGGCGCGCACATGGTGTTCAACCCGAACGCGACGAAGCCCGGCCTGTCGAACCGGCTGTGGGAGGTCGAGGGGCCGGCGGCGGCGGTCGCCAACGGCTACTTCGTGCTGCAGCCCAACCGGGTCGGCCGCGAAGACAACGAGTACGGCGACCTCGCCGTGGACTTCTACGGCACCAGCCAGGTGATCGACCCGCGCGGCAACTTCGTCGGTGAGCGAGGATCGGGGGAGCACGAGGAGATCCTCATCCGCGACCTCGATCTCGACATGGTGCAGGAGATGCGCGACGACTGGCAGTTCTATCGCGACCGTCGCCCGGAGTCGTACACGAGCATCCCGAAGCCGTAGTTCTCATAAGCGGGTCGAGCGTGTCGAGACCTCTCCCGCGAAAAACTCCTCAGTGAGGTCTCGACACGCGCGACCCGCTTAACACCGGAGGTAACAGTGAAGACCCTGATCAAGAACGGACTGGTCGTCAACGCGACCGGCACAGGCGCCGCCGATGTGCTCATCGACGGCGAGACCATCGCCGCGGTGCTCGCGCCCGGCTCGAGCCTGCTCGGCTTCGACCTCGAGGCGAACGTCGACACCGTGATCGATGCCGCGGGCAAGTACGTGATCCCGGGCGGAGTGGATGCCCACACCCACATGGAGATGCCGTTCGGCGGCACGAACGCGAGCGACACCTTCGAAACCGGAACCCGCGCTGCCGCCTGGGGTGGCACGACGAGCATCGTCGACTTCGTGGTGCAGTACCCCGACCAGAACATCCTCGACCAGTACAACCTCTGGCACGAGAAAGCCGCAGGCAACTGCGCGATCGACTACGGCTTCCACCAGATCCTCTCCGACGTGCAGGACTCCTCGCTCACCGCGATGGACGAACTGATCGAGGAGGGCGTCTCGAGCTTCAAGCTCTTCATGGCGTACAAGGGCGTGTTCCTCTCCGACGACGGCCAGATCCTTCGTGCCTTCCAGAAGGGCGCATCCAACGGCGCGCTGATGATGATGCACGCCGAGAACGGCGCCATGATCGACGTGCTCGTGAAGCAGGCGCTCGAGGCCGGAAACAGCTCCCCGTATTTCCACGGCACCTCTCGTCCGTGGCAGGCGGAGGAGGAGGCCACCCACCGCGCCATCATGATCGCGAACCTCACCGGAGCCCCGCTCTACGTGGTGCACGTGAGCGCGAAGCAGGCGGTCGACCAGATCACGATGGCCCGCGACAACGGCCAGAACGTGTTCGGCGAGACCTGCCCGCAGTACCTCTACCTCTCGCTCGAGGAGCAGCTCGGCGCGATCAGCAAAGAGTGGGGCGACTTCGAGGGCGCCAAATGGGTGTGCTCGACCCCGCTGCGTTCGCGTGCCGAAGGCCACCAGCACCACATGTGGCAGTCGCTTCGCACCAACGACATCCAGATGATCTCCACCGACCACTGCCCGTTCTGCATGAAGGGCCAGAAAGACATGGGAATCGGGGACTTCTCCAAGATCCCGAACGGCATCGGCTCGGTGGAGCACCGCCTCGATCTCATGTACCAGGGCGTCGTCGACGGCCAGATCTCGCTGCCGCGCTGGGTGGAGCTCACCTCCACCACGCCGGCCCGCATGTTCGGCATGTACGGCAAGAAGGGCGTCATCCAGCCGGGAGCCGACGGGGATGTCGTGGTCTACGACCCGAACGGACACACTTCGATCGGCGTCGGCAAGACGCATCACATGAACATGGACTACTCCGCCTGGGAGGGCTTCGAGATCGACGGCCACGTCGACACCGTCATCTCCCGCGGCAAGGTCGTGGTCGACAAGAACGAGTACGTCGGCACCAAGGGCGACGGTAAGTACTTCAAGCGCGGCCTCAGCCAGTACCTCATCTGATGAGTTAAGCGGGTCGAGCTTGTCGAGACCTCACCCGCGAAGTATCTCGTTAGTGAGGTCTCGACAAGCTCGACCCGCTTTAACAATCGAACGGACAGCATGGAATTCGGAGTAGTACTGCAGACCAACCCGCCGGCGTCACGCACGGTGTACCTTTCGAAGCTGGCCGAACAGTACGGCTTCGAGTACGCGTGGACGTTCGACTCGCACCTGCTCTGGCAGGAGCCGTACGTGATCTACAGCCAGATCCTCGCCGAGACGCACCGCATCAAGGTGGGGCCGATGGTCACCAACCCGGCGACGCGCGACTGGACCGTCACGGCATCCGTGTTCGCCACCCTCAACGAGATGTACGGCAATCGCACCATCGTCGGCATCGGCCGCGGTGACTCGGCCGTGCGCGTCACCAACGGCAAGCCCACCACGCTGAAGGAGCTGCGGGAGTCGATCCACGTCATCCGCGAACTCGGCAACTCGCGCTCGGTGGAGTACAACGGCGCCCACCTGCAGTTTCCATGGAGCGTCGGCTCGGAGCTCGAGGTCTGGGTTGCCGCGTACGGCCCCCTCGCGCTGAAGCTGACCGGTGAGGTGGGCGACGGGTTCATCCTGCAGATGGCCGACCTCGACGTCGCCGAGTGGATGATCAAGACCGTTCGCGACGCCGCCGAGAAGGCGGGCCGCGACCCGATGTCGATCAAATTCTGTGTGGCAGCACCGATGTATGTGGGGGACGACTGGGAGCACATGCGCGACCAGTGCCGCTGGTTCGGCGGGATGGTCGGCAACCACGTCGCCGACATCGTCGCGAAGTATGGCACCGACTCGGCGGTGCCGAAAGCGCTGACGGACTACATCAAGGGCCGCGAGGGCTACGACTACAACGAGCACGGCCGGGTCGGCAACACGCACGCCGACTTCGTGCCCGACGAGATCGTGGACCGCTTCTGCCTTCTCGGCACGGCCGATGACCACATCGAGAAGCTCAAAGCGCTCAAAGAGCTCGGCGTCGACCAGTTCGCCGGCTACCTGCAGCACGACAACAAAGAAGAGACCCTGCGCGTCTACGGCGAGACGGTCATGCCGGCCATCCGCACCCACATCACGGCGAAAGCATAGGAACGACTCATGAGCACCACCCCCGACCCTGCCAACGGAAAACTGGCGTACGACCTGGACCGGGCACACGTCTTCCACTCCTGGTCCGCCCAGGCGGCGCTGAAGCCGTTCGTCATCGCCGGAGCTCTCGGCACCGACGTCTGGGACTACGACGACAAGCACTACCTGGACTTCTCGAGCCAGCTCGTCAACATGAATATCGGGCACCAGCATCCGAAGGTCATCGCGGCGATCAAGGCCCAGGCCGACGTGCTGACCATGGTGGCGCCCGCCCACGCCAACCTCACTCGTGGCCAGGCGGCATCGCGCATCCTGGACAAGGCCGGCCCCGCGTACAAGAAGGTCTTCTTCACCAACGGCGGTGCCGACGCGAATGAGAATGCGATGCGGATGGCGCGGCTCGTGACCGGCCGCGACAAGATTCTCAGCCACTACCGCTCGTACCACGGCAACACCGGCGCGGCGGTGGTCGCCACCGGTGACTGGCGACGGATGCCGAACGAGTACTCGCGCGGGCACGTGCACTTCTTCGGACCGTTCCTCTACCGTTCGGAATTCTGGGCCGCCAGCCAGGAGGAGGAGAGCGCGCGCGCTCTACGCCACCTGGAGCACGTCATCCAGGCCGAGGGCGCATCCACGATCGCTGCGGTGATCCTCGAGGGGGTTCCCGGCACCGCCGGTGTGCTCGTTCCGCCGCCGGGCTACCTCGCCGGTGTGCGCGCGCTGTGCGACAAATACGGCATGCTGCTGATTTTCGACGAGGTGATGTCGGGCTTCGGGCGCACCGGCGAGTGGTTCGCCTGGCAGGGTTTCTCGAAAGCCGAGGGCGACTGGCTGCCCGACCTGATCACGTTCGCCAAGGGCGTCAACTCGGGCTACGTTCCCGCCGGCGGCATGATCATGACCGACTCGCTCGCCTCGGCGTTCGACGACGAGGTGTTCCCGGGTGGCCTCACCTATTCCGGCCACCCGCTCGCCATGGCGGCCATCGTTGCCGCGCTGGACGCGATGACCGAGGAGGGCATCGTCGACAACGCTCGCACCGTCGGCGAGACGCTGCTGGCCCCGGGTCTCGCCGAACTCGCGGCGAAGCATCCGATGATCGGCGATGTGCGCGGACTCGGGGTGTTCTGGGCGCTCGACCTGGTGATCGACAGGGATACGCGCGAGCCGGTGTCCGGCGCGGTGATCAACGCACTGAAGGGCGAGCTGATGGAGCGCGGGCTGTTGCCGTTCAGCGCGGACAACCGCATCCACGTCGTGCCGCCGTGCACCGTGTCCGCCGACGAGGTGTCGCGCGCTCTGGCGATCTACGACGAGGCGTTCACGGCGGTGGAATAGGCGCCCCATTCCGTGGGTCGGACTGCGTAGTCAGGTCAGACTGTGTCGGCGGGGTCGGACTGCGTCGGTGTGCCGGACTGTGTCGGCGGGGTCGCGGCTGTGCAGTCGCGGCGGCGCATAAACCCCGCCGGCGAGAGGAATGCCTCCCGCCGCGACGTCTACACTGCGCCGCGAGGTGGCGTATCTCCCGCCACGAGGTAGTTACGGCGCCGCGAGGTGGCGTATCTCCCGCCGTGAGGTACGGCCGCCGCGAGGTGGCGTATCTCCCGCCACGAGGTAGTTGGAGCGACGGGTGCGCCGCAGGCGAACGACGGCCGCGCGCCTGCCGTGGCCGGGTAACATTCTCTGGTGCCTCACGTGACCAAGACCCCGTACACCGTCGACGTGTACGACCTCATGCACCGCCCCGGCGAGATGCGTGAGAAGACGCTCGACATCGTCGTACCCGAAGGGTTCGGCAACGCCGTGATCGGCGTGAAACAGGGCGGAAAGCTGCGTGTCGACCTGCGTCTGGAGTCGCTGCACGACGGCATCCTGGTCTCTGCGGAGGTTGACGGCACCGCCGTCGGCGAGTGCGTGCGGTGCCTCATCGACATCGAGCAGCCGGTGCAGGTCGAATTCCAGGAGCTTTTCGCGTATTCTCAAGACGAAGCTTTCGAATACGAGGTTCACGAGGACACTATTGACCTCGAACCCGTAATCAGGGATGCAGTGGTTCTATCACTGCCATTCCAGCCGGTATGCCAGGAAGATTGCACCGGCCTGTGCCCGCAGTGTGGGGTGCGGCTCCTGGATAACCCGGGCCACAAGCATGAGGCGCCAATCGATCCACGGTGGGCGGGCCTGGTCGGATTGACCGGCACAGAACCAGAAGAGAGTTAGAAATGGCTGTACCGAAGCGCAAGATGAGCCGTGCGAGCACCCGTGCCCGCCGTGCACAGTGGAAGGCGACCCCGCCGACCCTGGTGAAGACCATCGAGGGTGGCAAGACCGTCTACAGCCTCCCGCACCGCGCGAAGGTCGTCGAGGACTCGACCGGCCAGCCCCTGTACATGGAGTACAAGGGCCGCAAGGTCGCCGACATTTAGTGCTGCTGAATGCGGGATGTTGCCCAGTGAGGGCGATTTCCGCGGTGTTCGCAGCTCAGGCCAGCTAGCGTTACTGCATGCCGAACGACGCACGCGAAGAGCTCGTCGAGTTGCTCGCGGTCGACGTCAGTCCTGAGCTCCTCGAGCTCGCACTGACCCATCGCTCTTTCGCGTACGAAAACGGTGGACTGGCGCACAACGAGCGACTCGAATTTCTCGGCGACTCGATTCTCGGCCAGGCCGTCACAGTCAAGCTGTACAACGACAACCCGGGCCTCGACGAGGGCGAACTGGCCAAGCGCCGCGCCAGCCTGGTGTCATCGGTGGCACTGGCCGAGGTGGCCCGCGCCATCGGCCTCGGCCGGCACCTGCGCCTCGGTCGGGGTGAGGAACTCACCGGAGGCCGGGACAAGTCATCGATCCTCGCCGACACGGTCGAAGCAGTGATCGGCGCGACCTACCTGTCGGCCGGCCCGGATGCCGCCACCGGTCTGGTACTGCGCCTGGTCGCACCGCTCATGCTCGACCCCTCTCGCTTCGGCGCCGCGATGGATCCGAAGACGAGCCTGCAGGAGCTGTCAGCACGCCTCGGCCGCGGGCTTCCGCGCTATGAGGTCACCGACAGCGGCCCGGATCACTCGAAGCGATTCCACGCCGCCGTGCTGCTGGGCACGGATGTCGTGGCCGAGGGCGACGGCACGAGCAAGAAGCAGGCGGAGATGGCTGCGGCCCTCGACGCCTGGACCGAACTGTCAGGTGCCTGAGCTCCCCGAGGTCGAGGTGGTGCGATCCGGGCTCGAACCGGTGGTCACCGGCGCCGTCGTGCGATCGGTCGAAGTGCGCGAGGGACGCTCGCTGCGCCGCCACGTAGGACCGAGCGAGGATTTCGTCGAGCGGCTCACCGGCGCGACTCTCGGTGGCGCGGTGCGCCGCGGCAAGTTCCTCTGGCTGCCGCTAGAGCGGGTCGAGCTTGTCGAGACCCCACCGACGAACCGCGCTGGTGAGGTCTCGACAAGCTCGACCCGCCTGTACGCATTGGTCATCCACCTCGGCATGAGCGGGCAGGTGCTGCTGCGCGACGAGAGCCAGCCCGACGACCCGCTGCTGCGCATCCGGCTGCTGCTTGACACCGCCGAAGACGGGCCGGTGCGGCTCGATTTCGTCGATCAGCGCATCTTCGGGTCCATGGCGATCGATGACCTCGTGCCGACGGCGGACGGTCGCGCGGCCGGACTCGGCTCCGACTCGGCGCTCGTTCCGGCCCAGGTCGCGCACATCGCCCGCGACCCGCTCGACCCCGCCTTCGACGACCGACGATTCTTCGACATCCTCGCCAAACGCAGGACCGGCATCAAGCGTGCCCTGCTCGACCAGACGCTGGTGAGCGGCATCGGCAACATCTACGCGGACGAAGCCCTCTGGGCCGCGCGCGTGCACTACGACCAGCCGACGGCATCCCTCAGCCTGCCGCGCGCCAAGACTCTTCTTGCCGAGGTGCGGCTGGTGCTCGGCAAGGCGCTCGCCGAGGGCGGCACCAGTTTCGATGCTCAGTACGTGAACGTCAACGGCGCCTCCGGCTACTTCTCGCACTCGCTGAACGCCTACGGCCAGCAGGGTGAGGCGTGCCCGCGCTGCGGCCGCCCGATCGTGCGCGACCAGTTCATGAACCGCGGGAGCCACTACTGCCCCTTCTGCCAGAGGATTCGCGTGTGAGCGCCATCGAGCAGCGAGTCATGAAAGAGCCGCCGCGGCGGCGCAACATCCGCGAGATCGAGACGCTCGAGGCCCTGGTGGCTCGCGAGCCCGATCTCTGCGACATCGCCGTGCACAACCTCGACCTCACCCACTGGAAGGTGGACTGGGCGACGCTCAAGGTCGACGGCGCGCTCTTTCTCGGCTGCACGCTGCCGCCCGGCGTCACGGATGAGCTCGGTGCCCGCGGCGCCTTGGTCTTCCCGCCGTTCTCGAAACGGCCGTACGACCCCTACCGGCGCACCCTCTACTCCGCCGAGGAACTGGACGCCGAGGTCGAGTGGTTCGGCACCCGGAAGACCCTCGACGAGATGATCTACGACTGGTACTCGGCCGGCGGCAGCTACCTGCCCGACGTGGGGGAGGCGCTCGCGCAGCGCACCCACGATTTCTCGATCGATGAGGCGCTCGCCGACGTGATCGGCGACACCGTGCAGAAACGGCTCGAGAAGAGCATCGTCGGCATCATGGGCGGTCACGATGTGAGCCGGGATGCTCCCGCCTACGAGAGCGCCGCCCGCGCCGCGCTCGACCTCGGCCGCGATCACCTGGTGGTTACCGGCGGCGGCCCTGGCATCATGGAGGCCGGCAACCTGGGCGCCTACCTCGCGCCCTTCGGCCCCGACGCCCTGAACGACGCGCTGGCGACCCTGCGGAACGCCCCGACGGTCGCACACCCCGACTACCAGTCCCGGGCGCGCGAGGTGCTGAGGAAGTATCCGCACGGCACGTATACGCTGTCGATCCCGACCTGGTTCTACGGCTTCGAGAAGACCAGCCTGTTCGCGTCTGGCATCGCGAAGTATTTCGCCAACAGCATCCGGGAGGACGGCCTGCTCGCCATCAGCCTGGCGGGCATCATCTTCGCCGACGGTGCGGCGGGAACCGTTCAGGAGATCTTCCAGGATGCCGCCCAGAACTACTACTCGACCTTCGCCTACCAGAGCCCGATGGTCTTCCTCGGCACGGAACGCTGGGACACGCTCGCGGGCGCCTTGCGCACCGAGGCGGGCCCCTACAACGACCTGGTGTTCGTGACGGACTCGGCCGAAGACACGGCGGCATTCATCAGGAGCCACCCGCCGCGGACGGCAGGGTGACCGTGAAGCGCGCGCCGGCGCCGGGCGCGTTGGTCGCGCCGATTGTGCCGCCGAGGCGCGTGACCAGCCGGGAGGCGATCGACAGCCCGAGCCCGGTTCCCACCGGTCGCTCGTCGCGGTAGCGGTCGCGCAGCACACCGCGGTCGAACGCGACGGCAAGGTCGTCGCCAGTAAGGCCCGGACCGCCATCGGTGACCTCGATGGTGGCCGGATGATCGGCCGCCATGATCGTCACCGTCGAGCCGGCGGGCGAGACACGTAGCGCGTTCTCGACCAGCCCGTCGATCACCTGGCGCACCCGACGACCATCCGTGGTGATCGTGATCGCCGGAGCGGAGACAGTCATCGTGACGCCGAGGGTCGAGCAGCGCCCCTGCCAGGCGTCGTGCACCTGCCCGAGCAGCTCGCCGACATCCACCGGCTGCGGATGGATGACGAAGTCATCCGCCTCCAGCCGCGCCAGTTCGAGAAGGTCGGCCACGAACCGGTCGAGGCGCTCAGTCTCGGCGACGAGAGTGGCGCCCACCCCGGCGATGTCGGCCTCCTTCACCAGCCCGTCGGTCATGGCCTCGCCGTAGCCGCGCACCGCGGTGAGGGGAGTGCGCAGCTCGTGCGAGATGGACAGCAAGAACTCCCGCTGCCGACCCTCGCTCGTGGTGAGCGCTGAGTCGAGGGTGGCGAGGGCATCCGACACGTCGGCAATCTCCGCAGGCTTGTGCACCGGCGTGGGCAAGCCGCGTTCCCCGGCCGCCATCCGCCTGGCGGTCGCCGCCACCTTCACCAGCGGGCGAGCCAGCCAGCGCCCGAGCAGCACCCCGGCCAGGATCGCAACCGCGACCCCGATCACCAGTGCGAGACCGATGCGCCGCGCGCTGTCTCGGGTGGCCGCATCGAGGCTGTTCTGGGTGCGCGCGACGACAACCCCGCCGCCCGCTCGCGTCGATCTACCCTCGATGAGCACAGTCGCGCCCTGCACCCGTTCGGACGTCGATACCCGCCCCTGCCTCAGCACCCTCTGGGCGAGGGCTGGACCGACATATTCGGCGGCATCTCCGGTGACCTCGCCGGTCGGTGTGATGAACGCGACCTGCGTGTCGCCGAGAGCGGCCTGTTCCCGAGCACCGAGCGTGTCGCGACGGGTCTCCGGCAGCTTCGCCAGCACGTCCGCTTGCGCTACGAGCTGCGCCTTGCCGTCGCCGAGGGTGGATGCACGCACCAGTTGCAGTGAGATGAGGCCGGTCACCAGCACGGCGAGCACGGCCACGGCGACGGTGACGAGGGTGATCCTGCCGCCGAGCGAGCGCAGCCAGGTCATGCGCGCGCCACGCTGTAGCCGACGCCGCGCGAGGTGACGATGGGGGAGTCGTCCCCGAGCTTCGAGCGCAACTGCGCGATGTGCACGTCGACCGTGCGGCCCAGCCCGTAGTCGGCCTGCCCCCAGACTGACGACAGCAGCTGCTCGCGCGTGAAGACCTGGCCGGGCGACGACATCATTTTCGCGAGCAGGTCGAACTCGGTGCTGGTGAGGGGGACGACGCGGCCGGATGCCTCCACCCTCCGCTGCACTGCGTCGAGGGTAATGGTGCCGACCGCCAACGGCACCGAGGTATCACCGTGCTGCCGCCGGAGGATGGTCTTGATGCGCACCACCAGCTCACGCGGCGAGAAGGGCTTCGTGAGGTAGTCGTCGGCGCCGAGCTCGAGGCCGAGGATGCGGTCCACCTCGTCGTCTCGCGCGGTCACGAACACGACGGGGGTCCAGTCGCCAGACTCACGCAACCGCCTGCAGATCTCGATGCCGTCGAGGCTCGGCAGGCCGACATCCAGAACCACGGCGACCGGCCGCAGGCGGCGGATCGCGGCAAGGCCTTCAGCGCCATCGCTCTCCACGTGCACGCCGAAACCGGCCTCCGTCAGGTAGAGCCGCTGGAGGTCGGCGATCGGCCGTTCGTCTTCGACGACCACCACGAGGCCCCGCGTTTCGCTCATTCAGCCATTCTCCCGGGAGCGCGGCCGGAATGAGGTCGCCTTACATTCCCCGAACACGCGCCGAATGGGGTGTTTACAGCGCGCTGCGAACCTGTCTAGAGGTCGCAGAGCGCGGCCGGACACAAGGAGACACACAATGACATCCCTCCGGAACCTCGGAATCGCGACGGTCGCCGGTCTGGCGCTCGCCACTGGATCGCTGGTACTGGGCGGCGGAGCGGTCGCGGCGAACGCGGCCACACCCGCTGCCTCGACCACAACGTCGTCCACCACCTGCACGCTCGCGCAGCTGCGCACCGACTGGAGGGCGTCGTCGGCACTGAAGACCGACCTGAAGGCCCTCAAGGCGATGCCCGCTGGTAAAGACCGACGCGCGGATGCCGTGAAGATCCGCGCCAAGGCGCTCGACGGCGGTTACGGTGCCGGCGTCGAGGCGAAGGCCACGTGGCGGCAGGACAACAAGGGTACGAAGCTCCGCCCGCTGCCGGCGAACCTCAAATCCGACCTGAAGACGCTGCACTCCGACTCGAAGGCCGACAAGCCGGCCGAGGCGAAGAAGATCGCGGCCGGTGCGCTCTCCGGAACGTATGGCGCCACGATCGAGTCGTTCGCGAAGGCCGTGCAGGGCAGCTGCACCAGCGGCAGCTAGCACCGAAGGCGGGTCGAGCCCGTCGAGACCTCACCAGCGAATTACGTCGGTGAGGTCTCGACGAGCTCGACCCGCTCTAGTTTCCGAGCAGCTTCTTCCACGCGCCCTCGTAGCCGATCGGCACGAAACCCAGCCGCTCGTTCACGTCGAGCATGAAGCGGTTCTCCTCGGCGTTGAACGTGATGATCGACGGATGCCCGGGCCGGGCCGCCTGCAACTGGCGCAGGTTCGCGGTCTTCATCAGCATCCCGAGGCCGTGGCCACGATGCTCCCGCAGCACGATGGTGTCCCACTGGATGACCGCCCGCTCGCGCTCGTCCGGTGCGTTGAGCAGGTTGAAGCCGACGAGTTCACCGTCCCGCTCCACTGCAGTGAGGAACATCGTGCGGTTCGCCTTGCGGTTCTGCTCCTCCAGGGCGTGTACGCGTTCAGCGGTCCAGACATCTTCGGGCTGTTCCATGCCGGCCGACGGAGCATCCGTGGACATCCGGGTCTTCAGCAGCGCGAAGCCGTCGACCAGCCGTTCGGGCGTCGACCCGATCCACTCGTGCAGCGTGTACCCCTCAGGTGCCGGCGGCACGTCGACCTCGATCGGCAGCGAGAGCCTGCTGATCCGCTCGACCTGCTCGAACCGGTAGCCACGCCCGACAAGGAATCGCACCTCGGGATTGTCGGCCGGCACGGACCCGAACCCGGTGGGAGACGGCAGCCGTTCGCCGGGCGCGTCTCTCGACGCCGTGTAGACGGCGAGGTTGTTTCGGCCGTTGCGGCCCGCGACTTCTTCGAGGTGCTGCGCAAGCGCCGAGCCGATGCCCTGGCGTCGAAAGGCGGGCAGCACCTTCACTCCCAACCAGGCGACGCTCTCGTCCAGCTGGTATTCGTAGCTCGCCATCGCGACAGGCTTTCCGTCCACTCGCGCGAGGTACAGCTCGGCCGGCTCGAATTCGTTGTGGAACGCGGGCAGGTCTTCGGCCGCCGTGACGGCCATTTCGTCGGTTCCGTACCCTTCCGCTTCGACCGCGTTTCTCACTTCGATCGCCGCAAGGTAGTCCGCCGCGTCGGCATCGTGCAGCGTTTGGGGAATATGCACTCGCTCGATCACTTTCGACCTCCGTTCGCTGGGGCAGCCCGCCAGACTACAACCCCGCGGTCGGGTACCGTAGACCCAATGTCAGCGGCGAGCCCGGAAGGGGAACGGTGTATCTCAAGAGCCTGACCCTGAAGGGGTTCAAGTCCTTCGCCAATTCCACCACCTTCGCCTTCGAACAGGGCGTCACCTGTGTCGTCGGGCCGAACGGGTCCGGCAAGTCGAACGTGGTCGACGCGCTCGCCTGGGTGATGGGCGAGCAGGGGGCGAAGACGCTCCGCGGCGGCAAGATGGAAGACGTGATCTTCGCCGGGACGGCGACGAAAGGTCCGCTGGGTCGGGCCGAGGTGATCCTCACCATCGACAACGCGGATGGCGCCCTGCCGATCGAGTACGCGGAGGTCACGATCTCCCGCACCCTGTTCCGCAACGGTGGCAGCGAGTACGCGATCAACGGTGAGACCTGTCGACTACTCGACGTGCAGGAGCTACTGAGCGATTCCGGCCTCGGGCGCGAGATGCACGTGATCGTCGGGCAGGGCCAGCTCGACGCCGTGCTGCACGCCAGCCCGGAGGAGCGCCGCGGGTTCATCGAGGAGGCCGCCGGCATCCTGAAGCACCGCCGACGCAAGGAGAAGACGCTCCGAAAGCTCGAGGCGATGCAGGCCAACCTGACGCGCCTGAGCGATCTCGCGGGCGAGATCCGTCGCCAGTTGAAGCCGCTCGGCCAGCAGGCCGAGATCGCGAAAGAGGCGCAGTCGATCGCCGCGATCGTGCGGGATGCCCGGGCCCGGCTTCTCGCCGACGAGGTCGTCGAGCTGCGCACCGCCATCACAGCGTCGAGCCGCAGCGAGAGCGAGCGCAAGACGGAGCGCATCGTGCTGCAGGAGCAGCTCGACCAGAACAAGCTCCGCGAGGCGCGCATCGAGCAGGCCCAGGTCGGAGACGCCGTCGACATCGCCCGGCGTACAGCGTTCGGTCTGGAGTCGGTGCAGGAACGCCTGCGCGGCCTGTACACGCTCGCCAACCAGCGGCTTGCCCTGCTCGGGCAGCAGCCCGACACGCAGGCCTCCGGTCAGGCGGTGACCCGCCAGATGGTGGATGACGCGCGCGAGGAGGTGACCCGCCTCGGCGAGCTCGTGGTCGAGACGGAGTCGGCGTGGCAGGAGTCGCAGGCGTCGACGGCCGTCGCGCGCGCCAACCTCGACGGCCTCGACGAGCAGATCGCGTACCAGTCCTCGCTCGTCTCCCGTCACGACCTCGAGATCTCGAAGCTGACCGGGCAAGCTGAGACCGCGGCCTCCCGCCTTGCGGCAGTGCGCGGCGAGGTGCTTCGCCAGCAGAACGCGATCGACGCCGCACGCGATCGACGATCGACAGTGCAGGCCGAGTTCACCTCGCTGGAGGCGGAAGCCGCACTGAGCGACTCGGGCGACACCGACCTCGATGCTGCCTACGAAGCGGCTCAGGCCGAGGTGACTGCAGCGGAGGCCGAGATCGAGCGGCTGCGTGAGGAACTGCACACCCACGAACGCGAGCGCGACGCGCTGGCAGCGCGAACGGGTGCGCTCTCCCTGGCGCTCGACCAGAAGGACGGCTCGAGCGCCCTGGTCTCCGCTCGACTCGCGGGCATCCGGGGCCTCGTCGCGGAGCATGTGCAGGTGCAGCCCGGTTTCGAGGCGGCGATCGCCGCTGCGCTCGGCTCGCTCGCCGACGCCGTGCTCGCGGACAACCGGGATGCCGCCTTCGACGCCATCGAGAAGTCCGGCGCGAGCGACTTCGGCCGGGTCGAGATCGTCATCGCTGAGGGCCGACGAAGCGCGGCAACCGTCAGCGCGAAGGGTGTCGTCGCGGCGTCCAGTGTCGTCACCGCGCCCGACGGTGTGCTCTCCCTGCTCGACGCGGTGTTCATCGCCGACGACCTGGCCGCGGCCAGGGCCGCGTGGCCCGAACTCGACAGGCACAGCCTGGACGGCACCGACTCGACAGTGATAACAAAGTCCGGCGACGTGCTCTCGCGCTGGGTGCTCCGCGGCGGCTCCGGCGCCAAGCGCTCCCGCCTCGAACTCGTCGCTGATCGCGATGCCGCGAACGATCGCCATGGCGCGGTCACCGCCCTCATCGACCGGGCCCGATTCGCACTCGCCGAGCAGCGCGGCCGCCTCGAGGTTGCAAAGGAACACTCGAGTGCCGCGCTCACCGCGCTGCGCGAGTTCGATTCACGGCTCGCCGCGCAAACCGAGAAACTCAACCGGGTGCGCGTGCAGGTCGAGGCGGCGCAGGCCGAAGCCGAGCGCCTCGAACGCGGACTCGCGCTCGCCGAAGAGGCCGTCACGGATGCCGCTGCGGCGAACGAGAACGCCCGTCGCGAACTCGACGAGGCCGCCTCGCGCCCCCGGCCCATCCTCGATGTCGCCGCACGCGACGGCGTGCTCGCCGACCTCGAACGGGCGCGCGAGACCGAGGTCGAGGCCCGGCTGCAGGTGGAGACGGCACGCGAGCGGGTTCGTGCGGAGCAGCTGCGCGCCGAACAGCTCGAGCGCCAGCTGCAGGCGGATCGTGTCGCCGCCGAGGAGGCCGCCCGTCGTGCCGTCATCCGCCGTCGCCAGGTCGCGTCGGCGGAATCGGTGATCGCCGCGCTGCCCGCGGTTTTGGATGCGGTCGACCGGTCGGTCTCGGAGGCGCGGGTCGCGCTGACCGCGCGCGAGGCGGAGCGCTCGGCGCAGAACGAGGAACTCGCGGAACTGCGTCGTGGCGAGAACAGCCTGCGCGAACGGCTCTTCGCGGTCAGCGAGAGCGTGCACGGGCTCGAGATGCAGGTCTACGAGAAGAAGCTCCACCTGTCTACGCTGCTCGAGCGCGCGGGCGAAGAGCTGGGTCTCGTCGAGGATGTGCTCGTGGCCGAGTACGGGCCAGAGGTGCCGGTGCCCGTGGATGAGTCGCAAGAGCGGGTCGAGGTGCAAGAGCGGGTCGAGCTCGTCGAGACCTCTATCGCGACCGTCCCGTTCAACCGAGAGCAGCAACAGGCACGCCTCGCGCGCGCCGAGCGCAAGCTCGGCCAGCTCGGCCGGGTCAACCCGCTCGCACTCGAGGAGTTCGCGGCGCTCGAGCAGCGCCACAAGTTCCTCACCGAGCAGCTCACCGACCTCACTGACACCCGACGCGACCTGCTGTCGATCATCGAGGAGATCGACGAGAAGATGCAGGACATCTTCTCGAGCGCGTTCGAAGACACGCGTGCGGCCTTCAACCTCGTGTTTCCGGTGCTGTTCCCGGGGGGTACCGGCAGCATCCATCTCACCGACCCGGAGAACATGCTCACCACCGGCATCGAGGTGAGCGTGAAGCCGGCCGGCAAGAAGATCGAGCGGCTGTCGCTGCTGAGTGGTGGCGAGCGGAGCCTGGCCGCCGTCGCGCTGCTGATCGCCATCTTCAAGGCGCGCCCCAGCCCGTTCTACATCATGGACGAGGTGGAGGCGGCGCTCGACGACGCCAACCTCGGCCGACTGCTCACGATCTTCGAAGACCTGCGCCAGTCGTCACAGCTCATCGTGATCACCCACCAGAAGCGCACCATGGAGATCGCGGATGCGCTGTACGGCGTCTCGATGCGCGCCGACGGCATCAGCGCCGTGGTGGGCCAGCGCGTCGGCACGTCTGCTTAGGCGGGTCGAGCTTGTCGAGACCTCACCCGCGCAGTTCGTTGGTGAGTCCCCACGGTGCCGCCTGCCGATTCTTCGAATCGTCCGGTCTGCGCCGCGTGGGCCCACTCGACAAGCTTGATCCGCTCTTCAGAACAACCGCTTCTCGTTCGGGCCCACCTGGCGCAGCCAGCGGTAGCCGTAACCCTCCAGCGAGAGGTCGAGCCGTCCGCGCGTATCGGTCGTCACCGACCCGTCCCGCAGGAGGTCGACGAAGCGGGTGTCGGGCGCATAGAGTGCCACAGTCACCACCGCCGGCTCCGCCGAGAAGTTGTGCACCGCCAGCATCCGTCCCTCGTCTCCCGACATGGTGTGGGCGAGCACCGAATTGTTCGGCTGGTCGAGCAGGGTGAAGTCGCCCCAGCCGATCTCGGCCGACGCGCGGTAGCGCTCGACGAGCCGCCGAATGAAGTGCAGCAGCGAGTCCTGGTCGTGCCGCTGGCTGGCGACGTTCACGTGCTCGGGGGAGTATCCGCCGCTCACCATCGGCGCCGCCAGCTTCGATGCCGGGGCGTCCGAGAATCCGCCGTTGGCATCGTGCGTCCACTGCATGGGGGTGCGCACCGCCTCCCGGTCGCCGCGCGCCAGATCTTCGCCCATGCCGATCTCCTGCCCGTAGAAGAGCACGGGCGTGCCCGGCATCGAGAACAGCAGGCTGTAGACCATCCGGATTCGTCGCGGATCGCCGAGCAGCATGGGCCCCAGTCGACGGATGATGCCGCGCCCGTAGATCTGCTCGTCCGCGTCGGGAGCGAACGCCGCGAACACCTCGTCGCGCTGTTTCGGCGTGAGCTTGTCGAGCGTCAGTTCGTCGTGGTTGCGCACGAAGTTCGCCCACTGGTTGGCCTGCGGCAGCACCGGGCGTTTCGCCAGTGCCGCCGCCAGCGGGCGCGCGTCCTGGCGGGCGAGCGAGAGGAACAGGTTCTGCATGCCGATGAAGTCGAACTGCATGGTGAGGCCGTCAGCATCCTCTCCGCCGAAGTAGGAGAGCTGTTTCGACCGGGCCAGATTCACCTCGCCGAGCATGATCGCCTCGCCGGATCGGCGCTCGAGAAACGCGTGCAGGGACTTGAGGTACTCGAGCGGGTTCTTCAGCTGCCCGTGCCCCGGTTCGACGCCCTCGGTGTCGAGGAAGAACGGCACGGCGTCCACCCTGAATCCCGTCACACCGAGCTGCAGCCAGAATCCCATCACCTTGGCGACCTCGTCGCGCACCAGCGGATTGGTCACGTTGAGGTCGGGCTGGAAGTGGTAGAAGTTGTGCAGGTAGTACTGCCCGGTCTTCTCGTCGAACTGCCAGGTGCTGGTCTCCTCACCGGGGAAAGCGGTTGCCTCCGGGTGCTCCGGCGGCTCGTCGCGCCAGACATACCAATCGCGGTACGCCGAGTCGCGGCTCGACCGAGAGGCCTTGAACCACGGGTGCTGGTCCGAGGTGTGGTTGACCACCAGGTCGACGATCACCCGGATTCCGCGATCACGGGCCGTGCGCACGACCTCGACGAAGTCGCCCAGGTGGCCGAGCCGCGGATCAACACCGTAGTAGTCGCTGATGTCATAGCCGTCGTCGCGGTTCGGCGTCGGGTAGAACGGCATCAGCCACAGACAAGTGATGCCGAGCTCAGCGAGATAGTCGATGCGGTGCGAGAGGCCCTCGAAATCGCCAGTTCCGTCGCCGTTCCAGTCGAGGTAGGTTTCCACGTCGAGGCAGTAGACGACCGCCGTCTTCCACCACAGGTCGCTGGTATCGGTGATCCGCATGCGGAGCACGGTACTCGCGCTCTGTACCATTGCAGGCATGGCATCCCCGTGGTCTCTCTCCGGCGCGCTGAGGGGCATGTTCTCGCGCAAGACCATCGACGACGAGACGTGGGACGACCTCGAAGACGCCCTCATCTCCGCCGATTTCGGTCCGGATGTCACCGAGTCGGTCATCGACGAGCTCCGGGCAGCGGTGAAGCGCTACGCGACGACCGATCCCACGGACCTGAAGCGGATGCTGCGCGAAACCCTCGAGGAACGCCTGGCCCGCCTCGACCCCACCCTGCACCTCACCGCCCGCCCGGCTGTCGTGCTCGTCGTCGGCGTGAACGGGGTCGGCAAGACGACGACCATCGGTAAGTTCGCCAAGTTCTTGAAGGGCTACAACCGCAGCGTCATCGTGGGAGCGGCCGACACCTTTCGGGCTGCGGCGGTGGAGCAGCTGGCCACCTGGGCGGAGCGCGGGGGCGCCGAGATCCAGCTGCCGCAGCAGCCGGGGCAGGACCCGGCATCCGTCGCCTTCCAAACCGTCGAACGAGCACAGCGCGAGGGCATCGAGATCGTGCTCATCGACACCGCCGGCCGGTTGCAGACCAAGAGCGGCCTGATGGACGAGCTGGGCAAGATCAAGCGGGTGCTGGAGAAGCAGGTGGAGATCGCCGAAGTGCTTCTCGTGCTCGACGCCACAACCGGCCAGAATGGTCTCGCGCAGGCGGAGGCTTTCATCGAGCACGCCGGCGTGACCGGCCTGGTGCTCACGAAGCTCGACGGCTCGGCCAAGGGAGGCTTCGTGCTTTCCGTGCAGGAGAAGACGGGAATCCCGATCAAGCTCGTCGGCCAGGGCGAGGGCATCAACGACCTCACCGGCTTCACCCCAACCGTGTTCGTGCAGAACCTCGTCGGCTAGGAGGACCATGACCGCCCCCCAGGTACCCGCGTACTATCCCGGTCGCACCGCGCTCGTCGCCCTGGTGCTTGCCATCATCGGTGCAGGTCTCGGCTTCGGCGGGTTCGTGACGGGTGTTGATGCCGCGCTCGCCGGCCGGGAGCCGGGCGCGAGCATCATCATCTTCTACATCGGCGCCGGCCTGTTGGTCGTCGCTGTGGTGCTGGCCATTCTCGGCCTGCTGCGCACCAGCGCGAAGGTGTTGTCAACGATCGCACTCGCCGTCGGCATTCTGCCGATCACCGGGCTCATCGTGGCGGCGCTGGGCGCACGCCACTAGCCAACTATGGCTGAATCACCTTGTGCGACGCGGTGATCTCGAGGTAGTTCAGTCCGTTCTGCTTCACGCGGGCGACCTCCTCGTCGGTGAGCTGGCGACGCACCTTCGCTGGAACGCCGGCCACGAGCGATCGCGGCGGGATGACGGTGTCTTCGAGGATGACGGCGCCGGCCGCCACCAGCGACCCGGTGCCGACGACGGCGCGGTTCAGCACGGTTGCGCTCATACCGATCAGCACATCGTCTTCGATGATGCAGCCGTGGAGCACGGCGCCGTGGCCGACGCTCACGCCGGTGCCGATGATGGTGGGGGTGCCGGGATCGCAGTGCACCGTGACGTTGTCCTGCAGGTTCGAGCCGGCTCCGAGCACGATGTCGGCGCGATCGCCACGCAGCACTGTGCCGTAGTAGACGCTCGAGTCGGCGTGCAGCGTGACGCGGCCGACCAGTGTCGCGTTCGGCGCAACCCAGGCGCTCTCGTGCACGACGGGCTCGTAGTCATCGATGGTGAGAATCAGTGGCATGAGATCACACTAGAGCGGGTCGAGCCTGTCGAGACCTCACCGGTGCTATCTCGTCGGTGAGGTCTCGACAGGCTCGACCCGCCTACGGCGCGAACAGCGCGCCGACCTGCTCGAACAGCGCGTCATCCGGCTCCAGCGCGAGCGCCTCGGTCACCGCGTCCCACTGCTCGGTGCGGCGGGGAGAGACGATCGGGGCGGTGACCGACGGATGCCGCAGCAGCCACCAGAGCGCGAGGCCAGCGGTCGACACGTCGCGCTCGCGGGCGACCGCGCCGAGCCGCGTGACGGCATCCAGGGTCTTCTCGGTGAACGCGCCGACGTACATTCGGGGCGCGATCGCGAGCCGGGAGCCCTCTGGCGGCTCCTCGTCGAAGCGGTATCGTCCGGCCAGCACCCCGCCGGCGAGCGGCGAGTATGCCGTGTAGCCGAGGCCCTCGCCGGCCGCGAGCGGCAGCAGGTCGCGCTCGTCGGAGCGGGCGGCGAGGCTGAACTCGTTCTGGATCCAGCCCGGCCGGGGGAGCGCCGCGCGATCGGCGGCCAGCAGCACGGCCTCGAGGTCGTGCACGGTCAGGTTGCTGCAGCCGTATGCGCGGATCTGCCCCGCGTCGATCGCGGCGGCGAAGGCGGTGATGGTTGCCTCGAGCGGGGTGGATGGGTCGGGCGCGTGGCTCAGGTAGAGGTCGACGGTGCCGAGTCGACTTCGCGAGAGCGCCAGCTGGCGCTCGATGTGCCCGGCTGTGAGGTCGATGCCGTCCTGGCCCCGTTCGACCACGTTGCCCACCTTGGTCTCCACCACGACATCGGCGTGCTCGCGCTCCTCGCGCCACCGCCCGACGACGCGCTCGCTCTCGCCGCCCGCATAGCTGTTCGCGGTGTCGATCACCCTGACGCCCAGCTCGTACGCTTCGTCGAGCCGCTCGAGCGCCTCATCGGTCTTCATACCGGCGTCGCGGGTGGTCACCGACGATCCGACGCCGCCGATCGATCCCGCTCCGAAGAACAGCTCACTCACCTGGATGCCCGTCGTACCGAGCGTGACCTGCTTCATGCCTTCACCCTAGGTGGCCGGGTAAACTGGAATCACCATGGCAACCTTTGGAAACCTCACCGACCGCCTCGCCGAGACCTTCAAGAATCTCCGCGGCAAAGGCAAGCTGAGTGCTGCGGATGTCGACGGCACCGTCCGCGAGATCCGTCGCGCGCTGCTCGACGCCGACGTGTCACTCGACGTCGTCAAAGACTTCACCGCGAAGGTGCGGGAGCGAGCCCTCGGCGATGAGGTCTCGAAGGCGCTGAACCCGGCCCAGCAGGTGGTGCAGATCGTCAACGACGAGCTGGTCACCATCCTCGGTGGCGAAGCGCGTCGCATCGAGTTCGCCAAGAAGCCGCCGACGGTCATCATGCTCGCCGGCCTCCAGGGTGCGGGCAAGACCACCCTCGCCGGCAAGCTCGCCAAGTGGCTGAAGAGCGAGAACCATACGCCGCTGCTGGTCGCCGCCGACCTCCAGCGGCCGAACGCCGTTACCCAGTTGCAGATCGTCGGGGAGCAGGCCGGGGTGCCGGTCTTCGCACCCGAGCCGGGCAACGGCAAGGGCAACCCGGTCAAGGTCGCCAAAGACGGCGTGAAAGAGGCGGAGCGCAAGCTCTACGACGTGGTCATCGTCGACACGGCCGGCCGTCTCGGTGTCGACGCCGAGCTCATGAAGCAGGCCGGCGACATCCGCAAGGCCATCGACCCCGACGAGGTGCTGTTCGTCATCGACGCGATGATCGGGCAAGACGCAGTGGCGACGGCCAAAGCCTTCCAGGACGGCGTCGACTTCACCGGCGTCGTGCTCACCAAGCTCGACGGCGACGCGCGCGGTGGCGCCGCGCTGAGCGTCGCTTCGGTCACCGGCCGCCCGATCATGTTCGCGTCGACGGGTGAGACACTCGACGACTTCGAACCGTTCTACCCGGATCGCATGGCGAGCCGCATTCTCGATCTGGGTGACATCCTCACCCTCATCGAGCAGGCGCAGAAGAGTTTCGACGAAGAGGACGCGCGCAAGACCGCAGAGAAGTTCGCGACTGACAGCTTCACCCTCGACGACTTCCTCGGCCAGATGCAGCAGCTCAAGAACATGGGCTCGATCAAGAGCATGCTGGGTCTCCTTCCCGGCGCGAAGGGCATGCGCCAGCAGCTCGAGAACTTCGATGAGTCGGAGATCACCCGCACCGAAGCGATCATCCAGTCGATGACCAAGCAGGAGCGCGTGCAGCCGAAAGTGCTGAACGGCTCGCGCCGGGTGCGCATCGCGCGGGGTTCGGGCACCACGGTCACTGAGGTGAACGCGCTGGTCAACCGGTTCGAGCAGGCGGCGAAGATGATGAAGACCGTCGCCAAGGGTGGCGTGCCGCAGGTGCCAGGGATGGGGCCGATCCCCGGCGCCAGCTATGGCGGAGCGCGCAAGGCCCAGCCGAAGAAGAAGGGCTCGAAGTCCGGCAACCCGGCCAAGCGTGCCGCGGAGAACGCGGCGCTGGCGTCTGGCGCGAAGCCGGTCACCTCAGCGGGCGGTTCCGGCTTCGGACTGGGGCTCGGCAAAACAGGCAAAGACGGCAAGGCCGCACCGAGCGAAGAAGAGCTCGCCAGCCTGCAGAAGTTCCTGGGCCGCGGCTAGGAGCGGGAGAGCCCGGCCGCGTCGAGCGCGGACTTGACCGCCTGCATTATCGCCACCTGCCCATCCGCGGTCGGGTGGACATCGTCGGACTGCATCCACTCGGGGTGGCCGCCGAGCGGCTGGCCGAGGTCGAGGTACGTGCCCCCGACGGCGGTGACGGCGCTCTCGACCTGCCCGTTCACATCGGCGAGTTGGTCGGGGGGCGTGCCTTCGCTCCAGATGGTGCTCAGCCCGATGATCCTGGCCTTCGGGAGAGCGGCCCGCAGGGCCTGGACATCCTGCGTCGTGGCGCCCGCGAGTGCGTCATCGTTCCAGCCGAAGTCGTTGCTGCTGCCCTGGATGAACACCGTGGTCGGGTCGAGAGCTATCGCAGCGGTGACGAGCGCGCTGTAGTCGCCGTCGCACTCGTTCTCATTGCCGTCCGCCAGGAATCCCGCACTGTCGCAGCCGAGATTGTCGATAGTCCAGCCCTGGTCGGCCGCGAGGAGTTGCGGCCAGGCTTCGTCCGCCGACAGGCCATGGCCACGCATGATCGAGTCGCCGATGAGCACGACAAGCCCGAGTGGCCCTGAGGATGTCGACGTCGGTTTCGGGGTCGAGTGCCGGGTCGAGTACGAATGCGGCTGTGCGGCCGTACAGCCGGTGAGCAGCAATGCCGAAACAGCGGCCGTCGCGGCGAGCGCGAGTGTCATTCGCCCCATGCGCACACCTTAGCCTTGAGCTATGACGAGTCGGCCAATCAGAATCGGCGTGCAGGTCGCGCCCCAGCACGCGCACTACGAGAAGATCCGCGATGTAGCAGCAGAGCTCGAGGGGCTCGGCGTCGACATCATCTTCAACTGGGACCATTTCTATCCCCTCTCCGGTCCCGCGGACGGCGAGCACTACGAGTCGTGGACGATGCTGGCGGCCCTCGCCGAGCAGACTTCCCGGGTGGAGCTCGGCGCCCTGGTCAACTGCAACAGCTATCGCAACGCCAACCTGCAGGCCGACATGGCGCGCACCATCGACAACATCAGCGCGAAGGGCACCGGCACGGGCCGGTTCATCTTCGGCACCGGTTCGGGATGGTTCGAGCGTGACTACGACGAGTACGGCTACGAGTTCGGAACGGTCGGCCAGCGGCTGGACGCACTCGCCGCGAACCTTCCGGTGATCGAGGCGCGCTGGGCGAAGCTCAATCCGCCGCCGACCCGCCACATCCCGGTGCTGATCGGCGGTGGCGGCGAGAAGAAGACACTGCGGATCGTCGCCGAGCACGCCGACATCTGGCACAGCTTCAGCGACGCGGCAACGCTCGAGCGCAAGCTGGGCATCCTCGGCGAGCACTGCACCGCGGTCGGGCGTGACATCGCCGGTATCGAGATCTCCACCGAGCTGCGCAACCGCACGGTCGCCGACGCCGACGAGATGCACGCGCTCGGCACGACGCTGTACACGGTCGGCATCACCGGGCCCGACTACGACCTGGAGCCGGTGAAGCGCTGGCTGGCCTGGCGCGACGAGAAGAATGCAGGCTGAAGGCGTAGCCGCCTGCAGCCGCGAAGCGTCGCGTATCGAAACCCTTGGACCGCTAGGCTTCGGGCATGACCCGGATGCCCCCGTCGAGTCGTTCCCGTAGTGTGCGCGGACGATTGCTGGCCGCCCTCGCCGTCGTCGCGCTGGTCGGTTTCGGCGTCGCGGCCGGTCCGATTGCGGCCACCGCATCACCGACCACCGCGATCACGGGCGACATCGTCGGTTCAGTGGCAGACCCTGCTTCCTTCGTGACGGGAGACAGCGTCTTCTTGTACGAGTTCCAGCCGGGTGGTTCTTTCAGCCAGACAATCTCAACGACGATTGCCAGCGACGGGTCGTTCACGTTCACCGCAGCGAGCCTTGACACCACATTTTCTTATGCTGTGTACGTCGACACGACGGCCGTCGGCTACGTCGGAACCTATTCGAATGGCACCATGATCGTGCCGGATGACGGGTCAAGCCCCGGCGTGCTGCCAGGGGCGGTCACCATGGACTTCGGCGCGATCACGATGGCCGTCAGCACTGTCGTCGACGGGGAGATCACGCCGGCCGACTCATCGCTCGACGGCACGACGGTGAGTCTCATCGAATACAGCTCCAGCGGCTTCGGCCAGGACGTCGGGGACGGCATCGTGAGCACGACCGTGTTCGGCGGGTCCACGATCACTGCGTTCTTCTTCAACGCGGGCATCCACCCGGGCCAGAACTACGTGCTCCTCCTCGATCCGACCACGTCCACATCCACGGGATACACCGAGGGGTTTGCGACGGGCAGCGTGACCCCTCCTGACGTGGGTGGCGCGGGAACTCTCGATGGAGCCGCAGGCAGCATGGACTTCGGAATCGTTACCGTTCCCACACTGCACACGCTCTCGGGCACGGTCATATCCAACGGCAACCCCGTGGTGGGCGCTGAGGTGGATGTGAGCCTGGTCGGCTACCCGATCCTCGGCACCTTCACGGGCGGCATCACCGACGGTTCGGGCCATTACCAGACCGACCCGCTCTTTCCGATCCCGTCAGGATTCCCGGTCCTGCTCTCGGTTGGCATCGCCTCACCCTCCTCATATGTGACGCAGTTCTACAGCGGCGCGGGCGCTGTAGGCGCGGCGACACAGGTGGTGACGTCGGGTGTTGCGGGCTCAGACCTGCCCGGGTACGATTTCGACCTCATCCCCATCGCCCAGCGGATCAATATCCTGGCCGAGGTCTATCTGCCCGGGTGCGGATGCGGCAGCGTCAACACCCACCTCTATGTGAAGACCGGCGCCTATTGGACGCCGGTCGAAACCCAGAACGACTTGGAGAGCACGGCCGCGTCGTTCATCGAATCGAACCCGGGCGATTACCGGCTGCGGTTCACCGACGACTCAGGCAATTGGATGGCCGTCGATCCTTCAAACCTCAATGACAGCGGAGTCGGCGGGTATGCGTACGCGCCGGCGGCGGACGATTGTGCGATCGATATCAGCGGCACGTCACTGGGTGACCAACCGAACTTGAGCATCGACCTGGTCACCCCGACGACCCCGTGCGGCGACGAACCGGCGCCGCCGGCGCCCGTTTCACCGGTCGTGCGCCACAGTCTCTTCCGCACCTCGACGGAGGTGACACCGACGCCGGACGTGACGCCGACGCCCACACCGATTGCGACGGTCACACCGAGCCCAACGCCCGAGCCGACGGTCACCACCCAGACACCGTCCCATCCGGCGACTCCCGCGTCGGCGAACCTCGCTTGGATCTGGTGGCTGGTCGGCATCCTCGTCCTCGTCCTCGTGCTCGCCGGGCTGGGCGTGTTCTTCTTCCGTCGCCGGGTCTGATTCCTGCCGCCGGTCGGCGGGATACGGACATCGTGTGCCCTCGCCATGTCGGCCGTCGTCCGTGATCACTAGCCTCGGAGAGTGACCACGACCACCGAGAAACCCGCCACCGCCCGCCTGCACCCCACCGTGTTCGTGGCGATCGGTGTCACCGTGCTGGCCTGGGCGAGTGCGTTCGTCGTCATCCGCGGCGTCGCGCCGCACTTCGACGGGGGAGCGCTGGCTCTCGCCCGGCTCACCGTCGGCGCGGTGCTGCTGGGTCTCCTCATGATCGGGCGCAGATGGGTTCGGATGACCGGGCGGGAATGGCTGCTCGTGCTCGTCTTCGGGGTGGCCTGGTTCGGGGCATACAACGTCGCGCTGAATATCGCCGAGCACAGCCTCGACGCCGGCACCACGGCGATGATCGTGAACATCGGGCCGATCCTCATCGCGCTTGGAGCCGGTATCTTCCTGGGCGAGGGCGTGCCGAGATGGCTAATCATCGGGGCCGGTGTGGCGTTCGTGGGCGTCGTTCTCATCGGCATAGCGACAGGTATCTCGGGGGCCCTCGATCCGATTGGGCTGCTCTGGGCGCTGCTCGCCGCCGTCACGTACACGATCGGCGTGCTGTGCCAGAAGCCCGCGCTGAAGCGGCTGCCCGCTCGGCAGGTGACATTCCTCGGCTGCGTGATCGGCGCGGTCGCATGCACGCCGTTCATCGGCCAGTTGATCGGCGATCTTCACACGGCGCCGCTTGCCAGCATCCTTGGTGCCGTCTACCTCGGGGCGGTGCCCACCGCGCTCGCGTTCAGTACCTGGGCGTACGCGCTGTCGAAGATGCCCGCCGGGCAACTGGGAGTGACGACATACGTCGTTCCCGCGCTCGTCGTCGTGTTCGGGCTGGTGTTCTTCCACGAGGTGCCGCCGCTGCTCGCCATCGTCGGTGGCGTGGTGTGCCTTGTGGGTGTTGCGCTCTCGCGGAGGCGTTCGCGCCCGGTAGCCGCTCCCGAGTAGCCGCGACCGAGTAGCCGCGAGACTGCAAATTCCGCGCTAAACCTGATCGGTTGGCGCAGAAAGTGCGGTTTCACGGGTGGTCTGGGGCTCGGAACGTCCGGCGAGTTGGCGGAAATCTGCTCGTGTACCCGACCCCTCCCGAAATCTGCAAGAATGGTCAGTCGAGTCTTTGGCCGTTCGACCCTCTAATCAGACGGCACTGACTCCCATCAGAGCTTTCATGCCGAGTGTGCACCCCACGCTCACGGCAAGCAGTTCGCCCCAAAAAAATCTACGGAGAATTGTGGCTGTAAAAATTCGTTTGAAGCGCATGGGCAAGATCCGCGCTCCTTACTACCGAATCGTCGTCGTCGATGGTCGCGCCAAGCGCGACGGTCGCTCGATCGAGGAGATCGGCAAGTACCACCCCACCGAGGAGCCCTCGTTCATCGAGGTCGACTCCGAGCGTGCGCAGTACTGGCTTGGCGTCGGCGCGCAGCCGACCGAGCAGGTCACCGCGCTTCTGAAGCTCACCGGCGACTGGGGAATCTTCAAGGGTGACAAGGCCACGAGCGTCAGCACCGTGCGCACCAAGGCCACCAAGGACGAGTTCACGGCCGACGAGAAGAAGAAGCCGGTTCTGAAGCCGAAGGCCGAGGCGCCCGCGCCGAAGGCAGCGGTCGCTGAGCCCGTCGAAGCGCCGGCCGCAGAGGCAACTCCTGCCGACGATGACGCCGCCGCCGCGACCGGCGACGACGTTGCCGCCGAGGCAGCGGTCGAGGCTCCCACCGAGGAGGCTTCGTCCGAAGCCGCTGAGGAAGCCGTCGTCGAAGAAGCCGAGGCTGCTGCCGACGCCGACGCGACGGAAGAGATTGCCGCCAGCGAGGCCGCAGAAGGCGACAAGTAGCCTGTGCTTTCCGCAGCGCTCGAGCACCTTGTGAAGGGCATCGTCGATAACCCCGACGAAGTCCAGGTAGTTTCGAAGACGTCGCCACGCGGCGACGTGCTCGAGGTCCGTGTTCACCCGGATGACCTGGGTCGTGTGATCGGCCGGGCCGGTCGCACCGCCAAGGCGCTCCGCACCCTGGTGTCCGCGCTCGCCGATGGCAAACGCGTGCGAGTCGACGTGGTGGACACCGATTTCTGATCTAAGTTCACCGGATGGGCTGCGCGTCGCGCGGCTCACCAAGCCACACGGCCTCAAGGGCGCAATAAAGATCGAGCTGTACACGGATGCCCCGGAACGACGATTCGTTCCGGGCGCCGTGTACCGCCTGCAGGTGCCCACCGAGTCGCCGTGGCACGGCAAGACACTCGAACTCGCCGAACTCAAGTGGTACAACTCGCACCCGGTCGCGTTCTTCAAGAACATCAACGACCGTTCGGCAGCCGAGTCGCTCATCAAGGCCATCCTCTGGATCGACGACGACACCGATGCGCCCTCCGACGAGGAAGACGCCTGGTACGACAGCCAGTTGGTCGGCCTCCGTGTGCTGCGTGACGGCGTCGAGGTGGGAATGGTGACCCTCGTCGATCACCTCCCCGCGCAGGATCTCCTGCACGTGCAGACCGCGACCGGCGAAGTGCTGGTGCCGTTCGTCAAGGCCATCGTGCCGGCCGTGGATGTCGCCGCCGGCACCCTCACGGTCACGCCTCCCGCCGGACTCTTCGAGGAGCTGCCCGACGAGCCGGCCGACGACGAGCTGCCTGCCGAGCAACTGCCCACCGCCGAAGCGCCGGAGTAGGCAGCAGCGATGCGCATCGACATCGTGACCATCTTCCCGGAGTTCTTCTCCGTGCTCGATGTGTCGCTGCTCGGCCGCGCCCGCCAGTCGGGCCTGATCGACCTGGCCGTCCACGACCTGCGCGATTACACCTTCGACCGGCATCGCAGCGTCGACGACACCCCGTACGGCGGCGGGGCCGGCATGGTCATGAAGCCGGAACCGTGGGGCGAGGCGCTCGACAGCATCCTCTATGCGAGCGAAGCGCAGCACGAGACGGCCCCGGTCATCCTCTTCCCGTCGCCCGCGGGGGAGCTGTTCACCCAGTCGCTCGCGCAGGAACTCTCCACGGAACGCCAGCTGGTCTTCGGATGCGGGCGGTATGAGGGCATCGACCAGCGCGTCGTCGACTATGCGGCCACGCGCGCTCGGGTACGTCTGGTCAGCCTTGGCGACTACGTGCTCAACGGGGGCGAGGTCGCGGCGATGGCGATGATCGAGGCGATCGGCCGGCTCATCCCGGGCGTCGTCGGCAACCCGGAGAGCCTCGTCGAGGAGAGCCACCAGGGTGGTCTGCTCGAGTATCCGAGCTACACGAAGCCTGCATCATGGCGCGGATTCGAGGTGCCAGAAGTGCTGCTTGGCGGCAACCACGGCGCGATCGCCGCGTGGCGCCACGAGCAGCAGGTCGAGCGCACGCGAGCAGTCAGGCCAGACCTTCTCGCGGATTGAGCTTGTCGAAATCTCACCGACGAACCACGTCAGTGAGGTCTCGACAAGCTCGACCCGCTTAGTCGCGAGCTGTGAGCACGATCGGCCCGTCCTCCGTGACGGCGATTGTGTGCTCGGAGTGAGCGGCGCGCGACCCGTCGAGTGAACGCAGGGTCCAGCCGTCGGGGTCGGTGAAGATCTTGTCGGTGCCCTGCATCAACCACGGTTCGATCGCGAACACGAGACCCGGCCGAATCGGAAGCCCACGCCCCGGGCGGCCGTCGTTCGGAACGTGCGGATCGCCGTGCATGGTGCGTCCGACCCCGTGACCTCCGAAGTCGGTGTTCACACTGAACCCCGCCGCGTGGCTGATCTCGCCGATCGCGGCGGACACATCGCCCATCCGCGCACCCGGCTGCGCTGCCGCAATGCCCGCGGCCAGGGCCAGTTCGGTGGTGTCGATGAGGTGCTGGTCGGCGGTGTTCGGTGTTCCGACGATGATCGAGAGTGCCGAGTCTGCGACCCAGCCGTTGACGGATGCCGCGAAGTCGAGACTGACCAGGTCGCCGTCTTTGAGGCGGTAGTCGAAGGGCAACCCGTGCAGCGCCGCGTCATTCACCGAGGTGCACAGCACCTTTCCGAAGGGCATCGCGCCGAACGACGGGTGGTAGTCGACGTAGCTCGAGACCGCGCCGGCCTTCTTGATGAGGTCGGCGGCAAGCCGGTCGAGCGACAGGAGGTTCACGCCGACGTCCGCGGCATCCCGCAGCGCCACCAGCGTGCTCGCGACGAATCGCCCCGCGGCGCGCATCTCGTCGATCTCGGCCGGCGTGCGTAGTTCGATCATGAAATCCATTCTCCCTTGCATGCGTAGACTTTTACCCATGTGGTACCGGCGAGCGCTCTTCAACGTGCAGTTCGCCGCAACCATCGTGCTCCCGCTCTGGATGCTCATCGGCCGGGTCTTCTTCGGCGTGATCCTCGGCTGGCACTACGCCATCCAGCTGTTCCTCGCCCCGCTGCTGTTCGTGTTCCTCGCGGTGATCTCGACCCTCAGCTGGGCCCGAAGGCGCGCGCGGGCGAGCGGGGCGGTCACCCGGGTCGACGCCTCGCTGATCTCCGTGCTCTACCTCTCGGTGCTGGTCTACGGCTTCTTCGTCGTCGACTCGGTGCACAGCTACGAGCAGGGCAAGTCGGTCGCGACTGTGCTGTTCGGCCAGTGGATTCGGGATGCCTCGTTCACGGTTGCCGACATCGCCGGCGGCGTCATGATCGTGGCCGGCCTCGCAACCTTCTGGGTGGTACTGATCGAGTACCTGATCGAGACTCGGCCCGCCATGATGCACTCGTTGACGGGGCTGGATCTCGAGGAGCCGGTGCCCGAGACGCCCCCGACGGAGCTCATCGCCTGAACGGCTGGCACAGCGGTCGCTTTCTATGGCAGAATGGCTCCTTGTGCCTTGCAGCACGGCTCTGCCACAGGGGAGTTTGCTTTTCAGCAAGGCGCCAATCCACTCTTAGTTTCATCTAATCGCGGTCGACCTGTGGCGGTTGCAGAGAGCGAATCACCATGCACATCCTTGACGCAGTAGATGCGGCATCACTCCGCACCGATATCCCGGACTTCCGTGCCGGCGACAACGTGAAGGTCCACGTGAACATCGTGGAGGGCACCCGCTCCCGCATCCAGGTCTTCCAGGGCGTCGTCATCGGCCGCTCCGGCGAGGGTGTTCGCGAGACGTTCTGCGTTCGCAAGGTCAGCTTCCAGGTCGGCGTCGAGCGTACTTTCCCGGTGCACTCCCCGGTCATCGACCACATCGAGATCGTCACCCGCGGCGACGTGCGTCGCGCGAAGCTGTACTACCTCCGCAATCTCCGCGGCAAGAAGGCCAAGATCAAGGAGAAGCGCGAAGCGCACTAGAACGCGCCGCGCAACTACGAGCTTTTCTGTGCTCCCCACCGGTTAACATGGTGGGGAGCACAGGGGTTTAATGACACAAGAACAACCGGTCGCGCCGACGAGACCGCGTGAGGCGGCCGAAGAGCGTCGCCGTAAGACGCGGGGTGTTCGGCTGTTCGTTCGCGACATCGTTCTGATCTTTCTGGCGGCGATCATCATCTCGATCGGCATCAAGGCGTTCCTTATCAGGTCGTTCTACATCCCCTCCGGGTCGATGGAGAACACCCTCCAGATCAACGATCGCATCATCGTCAATGAGCTCGTTCCGAAGCTCGTGCCCATCCAGCACGGTGACGTCGTCGTCTTCAAAGACCCGGGTGGGTGGCTCGAAGGCCAGCCGACCGTGGCCGAGCCGAACGGTGTCGCGGGCGCGATCGACTGGCTGCTCTCGATCGTCGGCCTCAGCGCTCCGGACAGCAACGACCACCTGGTCAAGCGTGTCATCGGACTCCCGGGCGACACGGTGAGCTGCTGCAATGCGTTCGGCCAGATGAGCGTCAATGGCATCCCGCTCGTGGAGCCCTACCTCGACCTGCCCGCCGGCGTCACCAAGGTGTCCGGCAACGACTTCAAGGTCACAGTGCCCAAGAACTCACTCTGGGTGATGGGCGACAACCGTTACGACTCGCGCGACTCGCGTTTCAACACGCAGGGCCCGACCAAGGGCTTCGTGCCGGAGGATGACGTGGTCGGGCGAGCGTTCGTGGT
>JAODAT010000037.1 GCA_025463565.1 Microbacteriaceae bacterium | reverse complement strand
GTGCAGTACGCGGTCATCTTCGACCGCATCTTCCGTTTCGCCATCACCGGCGCTCGCGTGCGCAACTACGACGGGCTCGGCGGCCAGCTGCTGTTCGCCTGGCTTCACCAGCACCACGTGCTGCACTGGACCGACACGCAGCTCACAATCGACTGGGATGACGTGCCGGCCGTCGTGATCGAACTCGGCGAGGCCATCGACGAGCTGTACTGGCGATCGATCGACCGCCCGAAGATGGCTCACTGGCTCGCCGCCTACGAACTGGTGTCGGGCACGCTTACGCCGCATCCGGCCTCCGTCTGGGCGTACCACGACCTGCCGCTCGACGGACCCGCGAAGGGCCTCACCGACGCCGTGCTCGACGATGAGTTTCCGCTCTCGATGTTCTACGAGGCGCTTTCGAAGAAGATGGCCGGCGTGATCGAGTCGACCGCGGGGATCACCGCCCGCTCGTAGGCAATTGGTACTCATGGCGGCAAGGCTCGGCTCCTCGCACCATGAGTGTCATGTTCAAGAAATCTGCCCTCATCGCGGCCGGCGGCGCACTCGCGCTCGTCGGTGCGCTCGCTTTCGCCGCCCCCGCCTTCGCCAGCCCGACCCCCGACCCCGACCCGGCTGTCACCATCACCAACGTCACCGCCGATGTCGTCCTCCTCCCGGCGCGCAATGTCCACGTGCAATACAACTGGGTGCTGACCGACGACACCCACGTCGGCGACGTGATCGTCGAGGTGACCACCTACGACAACTGCGGGGCACCCACGGTCACCGACACGGATGAGCAGCTGCCGATCGAGCCTGTACCGGGCTCCATCGCCGCCAGCTCGCTCTACGTCGCGATCCCGGCGACCGGCTACGTGAAAGTTCAGCTCTTCGCGAGTAACGGCGGTGGGGCCCCACTGGTCAGCACTGCGGTCTTCGCGACCGACCCGGCCACCCCTGTTGTGGCCGGTGACGTGGTCGCGAGCTTCACCCCCGATCCAGCCCCCACCACCGGCACCTTCCTCGCCAACACCGGGAACCAGGCGGGCGTCGTCCACTACCAGCTATTCGACAACGGGGTCGCTAGCGGCGCCCCGGTTGCTGCCGATGGCTGCAGCACCTTCTCCGGCACGTATTCGGGCGCCGCCGGCGATGTGATCACCCTGCACATCGCCGAGAGCAACGTGGACGCAGCGACGGTCACGATTCCCGCGGCGGTCGTTGCGCCGCCCGCCGGCGCGCCTGCGCCGGCCGCCCCGGCCGCCGCAGATCCGGCGCTGGCGTCCACCGGCGTGAACGCTGCTCCGCCGCTCATCCTCGCGGGAGCCCTGGTCTTCGCGGGCCTGACCTTCCTGCTCGTGCTCTGGATCCGGCGGCGCGAGGCTAGGTAATCCCTACTCATGGCAGCGGGGGCGGCCTTCTCGCAGCATGGGTGTCATGCTGAACACACCCGCCCTCGCAGCGGCCGGCGGCGCGCTCGCGCTCGTCGGCGCGCTCGCCTTTGTCGCCCCCGCATCCGCCGCCCCCACCCCGGTCGTTACCGCGTGGCCCACTACGGCCGGGTCGGATCCCGAGCACATCACGGTAGGGCCGGACGGTAACCTCTGGTTCACCGAAGAGGGCACGAACAGCATTGGCCGGATCACGACAGCTGGCGTCGTCACCGAATTTCCGGTTCCCACCCCGGCAGCCAATCTGCAGGGCATCACCAGCGGGCCGGACGGTAACCTCTGGTTCACCGAAGGGGACACCAACAAGATCGGCCAGATCACCCCCGCGGGCGTCATCACCGAATTCTCTCTCGCGGCCGGGGCGGGCCCCTCGGGCATCATCGCGGCTGCCGACGGCAACCTCTGGTTCACGGAAGAGGGAAACGAGAAGATCGGCGTCATTGACACCACGGGCACCGTGCTGCACGAGTACCCGGTCGCAACAGTCGGCGACCAACCGAACGAGATTGTTGTGGGTTCCGACGGCAACCTCTGGTATACGAACTTCGGCGAACCCTCGATTGGGACCACAGACATCACGACCGGCACCGCGACGGACTATCCCGTGGGGGTTGCAGTAGTCGGCACGCGCTTCCTTGCTCTCGGCAGCGACGGCAACGTATGGTTCAGCACCAGTAGCTTCGCGGCGAACGGGAACGTCACGCCGGCCGGAACCGTCTCGATCATCGCCGGCATGGACGAAGCCGGCGTTGTCACAAACGGGCCGGACGGCAACCTCCGCATCGGCGATAGCGCGAACGGCACCATCGACACCATCACGCCTGCCGGTGTGAACATCGCCCAGTATGGGGATGGAACGACCTTCCCCCCGTCGTCACTGGTGACGGGGCCGGACGGCAACATCTGGTTCACGGTCAACGACAGTGTCGATGTGCTCAACCTGAACCCGCCGGCGGCAGCGCCGGCCGCACCTAAGCCTTCCCTGGCATCCACCGGTGCAGGTCCGTGGACCTCATGGCTCACAGTCGGCGGAGTGATCGCGCTCGGACTCGGGGCGATCCTCGCGATGTGGGCCGTCGTCGGCCGCGCCCGTCGTACTAGTCGCGTCGACTAGTCGAGGCGCTCGATCTCGGCGCGTAGTTCGTCGCGTCCGGCGACACCCAGCTTGCGATAGATGTTCGTGAGGTGGTTGTCGACCGTTCGCGCCGACACGCCCAGTTGCTCGGCGATCTCCTTGCTCCGTCGCCGGTTGGCTGCCGCCCGGGCGACCGCCCATTCGCGCTCGGTGAGGTCGAGGGACCCGCGCTCGTCACGTGCGGCACGGAAACCTGACAGACCGACATCCCACTTCGCGATCAGGATGCTCGCCCTGCGTTCGCGCTCGGCACGGCCAACCGAGCGGAACAGCGCGGCGGCCTGGCCGGCGGCATCCACCGCTCCCGCTAGCAGTCCGACCTCCGCGAGTTGGCCCGCCGCTGCGAGCAGCGCTTCGGCATCCCGCGCGACGGCCGCCTCGGCATGGCCGACCATCGAGTGGATGAATACGCCCTCGGCCGTCGCGGCGATGGTCCTCAGTTGCTCGATGACCACAGCCGCCTTCCCCAGCCGAACAGCTAGATACAGCGTCGGAGCCGCGAGGGCGTTCGCGTGCATCTCGATGGCGCGAACACCCGCCGCCCGAAGCGCTGCTGCCGCGGCACCCCGGTCGCCGGCGGCGACCAGCAGCCAGGCCTCCACCTCGACGCGCTGCAGCATCTCCTTGACATCACCGGTGGACCGCGTGGCCAGCAGCTCGTGCGCGAGCGCGGGACTGCCCAGCTGGGCTGCGATGGAGGCGCGCAGGGCGACCGCCGTGCCGAGGAGTCCGCTGAAGTCGCGCCAGAGCAGCTGCTCGATGGCGTATTCAGCGAACTCGTCCGCCTCGACCACGCGCCCCGAGTGCATGGCGAGCGAGGCCATTGCATAAGACCAGATGCCGACGGCATCGTTGAAATCGTCACGCTGTCGCTCGCGCGCGTATGCCTCGCCTGCCGCAATGCCGTTCTCGTAGAGCAGCACCCTGAACTCGAACAGGTCGAGCACACCGCCGGCGGACGGGACGGTGAGCCGCACCCGGTCGGCCAGCGGCCGGGCCCGTGCCAGTGCCGCACGCGCCTGCGCAAACCGACCAGCCTGCGCGGCATACATCACCTCGTAGGTTGCCGCGTTGAGCGCCGCCATCGGGTCGTCATCCATGACGGTGAGACTCCTCGGCTCGAGCAGCGGTGCCTCACCGATCATCAGGCGCCAGCGACCGATGTCGGCCTCAAGCAGAGTGCGGGCGGCGACGTCGGCCATGCTTTCGAGAATCACGAGTTCGCGCTCGATCGCGGCGCGGGGATTCTGGAGCCGGATCGCGTGATGCTCGCTCCACTCGCGCGCGACAAGCGCGCGTTCGATGTCCGATTGAGCGGCGCGGTCGGCATTCGTGAAGGCCTCGTCGGCGGCCGCATCCTTCATCGCCGACAGGGCTGCGGCGCGCACCAGCAGCGCGTCGAACGACCGCGCCGCCGCGATGGAGCTGTCCGCGAGACGCACGGCGAGCGCCTGGTCGGTGACCGAGTACGCATACCGGGCGGCCCACGCCAGTTCTGCCGCCGCGGGAGGGGTGGTGGTCTCTGCCAGGAGCACGGCGACCTTGAAGCGCCGCGAATCATCGCCGGTCACGACGAACCGGGCCGCGGCGGCACGCCGCCGGGCATCCAGGCGTTCCGCGGACATTCCGGCCAGTAGCGTTTCCGCGAACAGCGGGTGGGCGAGGTAGATCTCGCCGTCGAACGAGCGCCTCACCAGGCCGCGATCGGTGAGTTCCGCGAGCAGCGAGGGCTGCCCGAGCATCGATTCCGGCCAGGGCTCGGCCACGGCTATCAGGTCGACGAGTTCGCGCAGGTCCTCGCGAAGGGTGTCGAAGTGTGAACGGATTCCCTCGCTCAGCCGCGCGGGCAGGCTCGCGTGGTCAATGAGCAGACCGCGCGGCCCCACCGTGATCGCCTGTCGTTCGATCGCCCCGATCACCAGCTCGCGGAGGAACAGGGGGTTCCCATCCGCGACGGTGACCAGCCGGCGCAGGCTCTGCGGATCCACGCTCTGGCCGAGCACGGCGTAGACCAGCCGCCCCGCCGTGTCCGGAGCGAGACCCGGCATCGTCGTCTGGTCGATTCGACCCTCGGCGAGGAGTCTCGCGACGGGTCCGGTCAGTTCGCGGTCGGACCTCGCGGTGAGAATGCAGCGAACCCCGGTCGCGCGGACCAGTTGGTAGATCATCGACGCCGACACGCTGTCGAGGTCGGGGGCGTCATCCACCACCAGCACGTATCCGTCGGCGTTCGAGGCGATAACTGTGAAGAGCTGCTGCAGGCGCTGGCCCAGAATGTCGGAAGAGTCGGTACGCAGTCGCGCCAGTACCGGCGCCATGGCCGCCAGCGGCACGGTGGCCAGCTCGGCAAGCGCGATCACCGGCAGCACCACGAAACCTCGGGCCTCCAGTGCAGACGCAGCGGCGAACGCCATCGTCGACTTTCCGAGTCCGGCGGCGCCGAGCAGCAGCTGCGCCCGTGGGTTTGCGATCAGTAGGCGGGCGACAAGCGTGTTCAGCATCGCTTCGTCGACCGTGATCGGCCACTCGAATGGCTCTACCCCGATGGCCCGGTCCACGTTACTCACAGTACGGCAGCGCCCCGTTCGACCGGCTGAGTAGTTCCTACTCAGCAATCGGGGCGGGAGAGAATAGAGGCATGACGCAACTCCACGACCCGGCCTGGCGCGGCTTCGCCTCCGACAACTATGCCGGCGCACACCCTGCGGTGCTGGCGGCCCTGTCCGAGGCCAACGGCGGCCACCAGATCGCCTACGGTGAGGACGACTACACCGCGCAGCTGCAGGTGGAGATGAAGCGCCTGTTCGGCGATCGGGCCGAGACCTTTCCCGTGTTCAACGGCACGGGGGCCAACGTGACGGCTCTGACATCACTGGTGCCGCGCTGGGGCGCGATCATCGGCACCTCGACCGCGCACATCCACACCGACGAGGGGGGAGCCCCCGAACGGCTCACGGGGCTCAAGCTGCTGACGGTCGCGACGCCCGACGGAAAGCTCACACCCGAGCTGATCGACCGCGAAGCCTGGGGCTGGGGCGACGAGCACCGTGCCCAGCCGCTCGCGGTGAGCATCACCCAGACGTCCGAGCTCGGCACGCTGTACAGCGTCGACGAGGTGAAGGCGATCGGCGATCACGTTCACTCGCTCGGCATGAAGCTGCACATGGACGGCGCGCGCATCGCGAACGCGGCGGCGGCGCTGCAGGTTCCGGTACGCGACTTCACGACGGATGCCGGCGTCGACATCCTGAGCTTCGGCGGCACCAAGAACGGCATGCTGTACGGCGAGGCCATCGTCGCCATCAACCCGGACGCGGCCGACGGCCTCATCTTCCTGCGCAAGCTCACCATGCAACTCGCCAGCAAGATGCGCTTCGTCTCGGCGCAACTGCTGGCCATGCTCGACGACGACCTGTGGCTCACCTCCGCCGGCCACGCCAACTCGATGGCAGCGCACCTGCGCCGATCGCTCGAAGATGCCGCGCCCGAGGGGCTCGGGTTCAGCCAGAAGACCCAGGCCAACGCGGTTTTCGCGATGCTCGACACCGCCGTCTCAGACCGCATCCGCGAGCGGGTGCGCTTCTACGACTGGGACCGCGCGAAGGGCGAGGTGCGCTGGATGGCCGCGTTCGACACGACCGAGGCCGACGTCGATGCGTTCGTCGCGGTCATCCTCGAGGAGCTCTCTCGGTAGAGCGGGTCGAGCCTGTCGAGACCTCACCTGCGAGCTACGGGCGAAGCAGCACCTTCGTGGCACGGCGCTCGTCCATCGCGGCATACGCCTCCGCGACCTCAGCGAGCGGCAGCTGCAGGTCGAAGACCAACCCGGGCCGGATAGTGCCCGAGAGCACCTCGGGCAGCAACTCCTCGACGTAGTTGCGCACCGGGGCGACGCCGCCGTTGACGCCGACGTTGCGGTTGAACAGTGAGCGGATCGGCAGCTCGGAACCGCCGTTCGGCACACCGACGTAGCCCACCGTGCCGCCGGGGCGGGTCGACCGGATCGCCTGATCCATCGACTCCTTCGTGCCGACGCACTCGAGCACGCAGTCCGCGCCGATGCCGCCGAACAGCTCCCTAATAGCGTCGACGCCGTCGTCGCCGCGCTCCGCCACGACGTCGGTCGCGCCGAACTCCCGGGCGAGGGCCTGCCGGTCAGCGTGCCGGGACATGGCCACGATACGGGATGCCCCCAGCCGCTTCGCCGCGATGACCGCGCAAAGACCGACCGCCCCGTCACCGACCACGACCACGGTGCTGCCCGACGTCACGCCCGCGGAGAGCGCCGCATGATGACCCGTTCCCATGACGTCAGCCAGGGTCAGGAGCCCCGGCACCTGCTCGTCGGTCGGCTGGCCGGGTACGGCGACCAGACTGCCGTCCGCGTGCGGCACGCGCACCCACTCGCCCTGGCCGCCATCCGCGAACCCGCCGATGCGGTCATCCGCACCCCACCAGCCGCCGTGCAGGCACGAGGTGCTGACGCCGTTTCGGCAGTTGACGCAGGTCATGTCGCAGTCGTAGAAGGGTGCGATGACGAAGTCACCGACCTTGATCTTCGTGACCTCACGGCCCACGCTGTCGACGATCCCGACGAACTCGTGGCCGATGCGGCGGGGGTGCTCGGTCGGCACCACGCCCCGGTACGGCCAAAGGTCGGAACCGCACACGCAGGCTGCCACCACGCGCACGATCGCGTCCCCGCCGGTGGAGAGCTTGGGGTCGGGAACCTCGTCGAGCCGGATGTCGCGTTCGCCATAGATCATCGTTGCAAGCATGAACTGAGCCTATTCGAGCGAAGCCTTCGCATACTTGTCGAGGGTCTGGGTGACGGCATCCCCGATGAACGACCGGAGCGTCATGGTCCAGGTGACCGTGAGGTGATCCTGGTCGCGGTAGACGTTAGCGCCGCCGATCACGCTGTAGCACTTCGATGCATCGCAGTATTTGTCGGTGAGGTCGACCTCGGCCGCGCCCACCGAATCCGCCGCCGTTTTCAGCGGGTCGAGCTTCGGAAGCACGTCACTGCGGGCCTCTGTGCAGTCCTTGGCGGGACTCAGTCGCAGGCACTTGTTCGGGTCGGTCAGGAAGTCGGGGTTGTCGACCATCGCGACGATCGGCGCACCCTTCGCCTGCTGCCAGGCGTTCTCGAATCCGGTGGCGATCTGCTGCTCGGGGTTGGAGGACGAGGTGACATACGGCGTATCGTGCAGTGCGCCGACCACGATCGCGTCATACTTTGGAGCCGCGGCGAGGGTGGTCTTCAGGTTCGCCAGCCAGGCGCTGCAGGAGTCCGTGAACGCGATCGACGGCCCGCCGATCGGTGTCGTGTTCCAGGGGCACGCACCCTTCAGGTAGGTGGTGAGTGCCCAGCCATTCTTGTCGGCGAGCGCGATCATCACCTCGATGTACTGGTACGCGTGGCTGTCGCCGATGAGCGCGACGCGTGGCGCGTCCTTGGCCTTCGATCCGAAGTGGCAGGCGACGACGGCGGAGTCGTTGAGCTGCACGAAGCAGTTGTCGTGACCGGGCTCGTCTGCATTGCCGAATCCGGCATCCGGTATCACCGCGTTCGCGAGCTTCGCGTTGACGCAGCTGTCGCTCGCCAGCGCGCCGAAGCAGGCGGGCGGGTTCGCCGAAATCGACGCAAGTTCGGATGCGGCCGCCGCGTATTTGGGGTTCTGCACGGCGAACACGCTGCCGGCCGCGAGCGCGATCACCGCCATCCCTGCGACCACGAAGGCGTAGGTCACCCGGGGTTTGCGCGCGCTGAAGAACCGCCACTTGCGCACCGGGTCTTCGACGAACCGCTTCGTCAGCCAGCCGAGCACGAACGAGGCGATCACCAGCGCGACGCGGTTGATACCGTCGAGCCCCCAGCCCGGGATGTACGGGGCGATGATGATCAGCGGCCAGTGCCAGAGGTATACCGAGTATGAAATGTCGCCGATGAACCGCACCGGCCGCAGCGAGAGCAATCCGGCCGCGTCGAACCAGTGCGCCCGCCGCTCGGAGACGATCACCAGAGCCGCACCGATCACCGGGAGGATAGCCGCGGTGCCAGGGAACTGGGTGTCCTGGTTGTAGCGATATGCCGTCACCAGAATGATCAGGATGCCCGCGAAACCGAGCAGGTTCGACAGCCACACCCGCCGGGGTCGCAGGCGCGGCAGCAGGGCAAGGATGCCGCCGACCCCGAACTCCCAGCCGCGGGTGAACGTGACGAAGAACGCCTCGGACGGGTTCGTGTGCGTGTATGCGATCGAGAGGACCAGCGAGACCACCGTCACCAGCGCGACGATGCCGATCATCGGGATCCACCGGCGCTTCGAGAAGAACTTCACCGCCAGCCAGGTTGCGCCGAGCAGCAGCAGTGGCCAGATGATGTAGAACTGCTCCTCCACCGAGAGCGACCAGTAGTGCTGGGCGACAGTCGCATCGTGAGAGGCGAGGTAGTCGACCGACCCGGCGGCGAGCGACCAGTTCTCGACGTAGAAGGCACTCGCGACGATCTCCTTCAGCGACGAGACCAGGCTCGACAGCGGAAGGATGAACAGGGTCACGATCACGCCGAACAGCAGCACCAACAGCGACGCCGGGAGCAACCGTCGAGCGCGCTTCGCCCAGAACGAGGGAAGCGAGATGCGCCCGCTGCGATCGAGCTCGCGGGCAAGCTGCCCGGTGATGAGAAAGCCGGAGATCACGAAAAAGATGTCGACGCCGATATAACCACCGCTGAGCCGGCCCGGCCAGAAGTGGTAGAGCACGACCAGGACGACGGCGATGGCCCGCAAGCCCTGGATGTGCGGCTGGAAGTGGGTCGCCTTGGGCTGCGCCGGCTCGGTCTGGGTCATCGGATCGAGGCTAACATCGCCGAGCGGGTCGAGCCTCCTTAGCGGGTCGAGCCTCCTAAGCGGGTCGAGCCTGTCGAGACCTCACCAGCGGGCAACCCCAGCGGGTCGAGCTTGTCGAGACCTCACCAGCGAGTAACCGTCACCGAGTTCCCACAACGGCTACCGGGAGCTCGGTGCTCCCCTAGCGCGTGAGGCAGCCTTCATCAATGCCCAATGTTTACATCCTCGAGTGCGGCGACGGCTCCTATTACGTCGGTAGCGCTCGCATCCTCGAGCTACGAGTTGCAGAACACCAGTCGGGAATCGGATGCGCCTACACGGCGAAGCGTCAGCCGGTGAAGCTCGTGTTCAGCGAGTGGTTCGATCGAATCGATGATGCCTTCGAGCGCGAGAAGCAAGTGCAGGGTTGGAGTCGCGCCAAGCGGAAGGCGCTCATTGATGGCCGGCTCGGGGATCTGCCTGGGCTCAGTCGCTCGCACAGCGAGAGTTAGCTCGTTCGTGAGGTCTCGACAGGCTCGACCCGCTTGAGTTACCCGCTGGTGAGGTCTCGACAAGCTCGACCCGCTTGAGTCACCCGCTCGTGAGGTCTCGACAAGCTCGACCCGCTTGAGTCACCCGCTGGTGAGGTCTCGACAAGCTCGACCCGCTTGAGTCACCCGCTCGTGAGGTCTCGACAAGCTCGACCCGCTTGAGTCACCCGCTCGTGAGGTCTCGACAAGCTCGACCCGCTTAAGTCACCCGCTGGTGAGGTCTCGACAAGCTCGACCCGCTTAAGTCACCCGCTCGTGAGGTCTCGACAAGCTCGACCCGCTTAGGTTGCCCGCTGGTGAGGTCTCGACACGCTCGACCCGCTAAGTTACTCGTTCGTGAGGTCTCGACAAGCTCGACCCGCTTAAGTTGCCCGTTGGTGAGGTCTCAACCCGCGGTGGCTCAGGCCTTTCGAACCGTCAGGCTGTCGGCGTCACCATCGAGGTCGACGAGCACGGTGTCGCCGTCCTGGATCTCGCCGGATAGCAGGGCCGTGGCAAGGCTGTCGTCGATCTCGTGCTGCATCAGCCGGCGCAGCGGGCGCGCACCGTAGATCGGGTCGTAACCGCGCTCGGCCAGCCAGGCTCGGGCATCCGGCGTCACCGCGAGTTCCAGACGGCGGTCCTGCAGCCGTCGTGACAGGCGATCGATGTACAACTCCACGATCTGCGCAAGGTCGTCTTTGGTCAGGGCTTTGAAGATAACGATGTCGTCGAGGCGATTCACGAACTCCGGCTTGAACGCCTGGCGAACCATCGCGTTCACCGCCTCCTCCTTCGCCTCCTCGCTCAGTGAGGGGTCGACGAGGTACTGGCTGCCGAGGTTGGAGGTGAGGATCAGGATGGTGTTGCGGAAGTCCACTGTGCGACCCTGGCCATCCGTCAGCCGGCCGTCGTCCAGCACCTGGAGCAGCACGTCGAAGACATCGGAATGTGCCTTCTCCACCTCGTCGAGCAGCACCACCGAGTACGGCCGGCGGCGCACGGCCTCGGTCAGCTGGCCACCCTGCTCATAGCCGACATAGCCGGGAGGGGCGCCGAGCAGCCGGGCGACGGAATGCCGCTCGCCGTACTCGCTCATGTCGATGCGGATCATGGCCTTCTCGTCGTCGAAGAGGAACTCGGCGAGAGCCTTCGCGAGCTCGGTCTTTCCGACACCGGTGGGCCCGAGGAACAGGAACGATCCGGTCGGCCGATCGGCATCCGCGATCCCGGCACGGGAACGGCGCACCGCCTCCGCGACGGCGCGGACCGCCGCCTTCTGGCCGACGAGCCGCTTGCCCAGCTCCGCCTCGAGGTTCAGCAGCTTCTCGGTCTCGCCCTGCATGAGACGGCCGACGGGGATGCCGGTCCAGGCGGCGACGACGGCCGCGATGTCGTCCTCGGTCACCTGCTCATTCACCATGCGCGGGCCGGTGCTCTCCACCTGTTCGGCAGCGGCGATCTCGCCCTCGATCTTCTTGATCACCTCGTAGTCGAGGCGTGAGGCGTCTTCGTAGCGGCCCTCGCGCATGGCCTTGTCGAGCTCGATGCGGGCATCGTTGAGCCGCATGCGCAGGTCGCCGACGCCCTGCAGGGACGCCTTCTCCGCGGTCCAGCGGGCATTCAGGGCGTCGAGCTCTTTCTGCATGCCGCCCATCTCGTCACGCAGCTTCTCCAGTCGCGCCTTCGACGCCGCGTCTTTCTCTTTCTTGAGCGCGAGCTCTTCGAGCTTCATGCGGTCGATAGACCTCTTCAGCTGGTCGATCTCGACCGGCGAGGAGTCGATCTCCATCTTCAGCCGGCTCGCGGCCTCATCGACGAGATCGATCGCCTTGTCGGGCAACTGGCGACCCGAGATGTACCGGTTGCTGAGTGCCGCCGCTGCGACCAGTGCCGTGTCGGCGATCGAGACCTTGTGATGAGCCTCGTAGCGTTCCTTGAGTCCGCGAAGGATGGCGACCGTGTCTTCGACCGACGGCTCACCCACGAACACCTGCTGGAAGCGGCGCTCGAGCGCGGCATCTTTCTCGATGTATTCGCGGTACTCGTCGAGCGTGGTCGCACCGATCAGTCGCAGCTCGCCACGGGCGAGCATGGGCTTCAGCATGTTCGCGGCGGCGACGGACCCCTCACCACCGCCGGCGCCCATGAGGGTGTGCAGCTCGTCGATGAAGGTGATCACCTCGCCATCGGAGTCGGTGATCTCCTTGAGCACGGCCTTCAGCCGCTCCTCGAACTCGCCGCGATACTTAGCCCCGGCGACGAGGGCCGCGAGGTCGAGCGAGACGAGCTTCTTGCCCTTGAGCGAGTCGGCGACGTCGCCGGCGACGATGCGCTGGGCGAGCCCTTCGACGACCGCGGTCTTGCCGACGCCGGGCTCACCAATGAGCACCGGGTTGTTCTTGGTGCGTCGCGTGAGCACCTGGCTGACGCGACGGATCTCGGCGTCGCGCCCGATCACCGGGTCGAGCTTGCCGGTGCGCGCGATGGCCGTCAGGTCGACGCCGTACTTCTCGAGTGCAGATACCTGCTCGTCATCGGAGCCCGGTGCGCCCTGCATGTTCGCCATTCATTGTCCTTTCGACAACTTGAGCCTAGCTGGCTCAAGTTTACACCCGAGAAGCGGTCACTGTGAACTTCGCATTGCGCGCGATCTCGCGGGTTCGGCCGACGATCCGCTCCAGCGCGGGCCGGTAGGCCAGCGAGGAGTTGAAGACCGTCCAGAGCTCCCCGCCCGGCGCCAGCACACGCGCGGCCTCGGCGAACAATCCGTTCGCAAGTCCGGTCTGCACCGTCGTCCCGCTGTGGAAAGGCGGGTTGAGCACGACCAGATCCGCGCTCGCGGCCGGCTGCGACCCCAGGCCGACATCCCGGACCACGATCACCCGGCCGGCGACGCCGTTCGCCTCCATCGTCGCCCGTGCGGACTCGACAGCCGACCAGGACTGGTCCGACGCGATCACGCGAAGCCCCGGCCGATCTCTGGCGAGGGATGCGGCGAGAATGCCCGACCCGCACCCGAGGTCGATGGCTGCCTGCGCGGCCGGCATGGCATCCGGTAGCACGGACAGCAGAAAGCGCGTGCCGATGTCCACCCTCGAGCCGGCGAAGACACCGCCGTGGGCGCACACCCACAACCCGACGTCATCGTGAAACTCGCGTCGCGGGTAGTCCGCCTCCGAGGGCTTCGGGCCGCTCGCGACCAGCACCCGCGATTTCTGCCGGGCCAGCGAGGCGGTGACCGTCTCGAAGTGACGGCCGAGCACTGCGTTCATCTCGACGCTCATATGCTTGATGCGGCCGCCGGCGTAGAGAACGACGTCGGGTGACGCCCAGCGGGCCACCGCTCCGGCCAACTCGTCGAGCTCACCGAGGCCTTTCGGCAACTGCACCAGCACGACGGTCGCTCCGGTGAGCAGTTCTCGGGAGAGCGGCAGGCTGCGATAACCGCTTGCGATGTTGTTGGCCAATGCCCGTTCGCCGACCAGCCGGTCCTGGAAGACGCGCACATCCGTTGCCCCGGCCGCGATGGCGCCGAGAGTCAGCGCGCCGTAGTGGTCGCCGAGGATGGCCGTTGGCGCCGCGGACGCGTGCTCGGCGAGCAGCCGGTCGGTCGCGTCGACCGCATGGAGGTTCTCGGCCTCCGGATCGGGGTAGCGGCGGAGAAGTGAGAAGTCAGGCACTCGCCGCCGGCCGGAACGCGCTCGCCATCCACCACCAGACGAATCGCCCGATCACGACGTCGACCGCGAGGATGACCACCCCGGCGACGGCCAGCGCCGTCCAGTATCCGGTACCGAAGCCGGTGTTGGGATCAGACGCCGCGGAGGCGGCCACACCACCGATGGTGCCGAGCACCCCGTCGACGATCCACGAGGCCACGATCGAGATGCCGATGCTCGACCACGTGATGCCCCAGGGGCGGGTCGCGCCGTGCGACTTCAATACGCGCCCGCTGACGATCACGCCGAACACGATCAGCACGAGGCCGACGACGACACTGGCGATGAGGGGTATCAAAAACCCCGCGCCAACGAACCCGTTGAGCAGGGCCTGCGTGTTCGACGCTTCCGTGTCGTCAGGGTTGTCGGAGAGTGCGCTCAGGAAATAGGCGGCTGTTGACGCCGCGATGAGGATGAGAAGCGGCGTGAGAAAAAGCGCCCAGCCGAGCGTGAGCATGCCGAACCCCACAGATCCGGCGACGGCCGCGCCGCGACGTGCGGTTGGGGTGAGCGATGGACGGATCGGAGCAACGACAGTCATGTGATCCCGCCTAGTCGTGAGTGAGTGGGCGCCAAACTACCAGTTGCGTGTTTCGTTGGGTACGGGTTCCGGCACGAAGCGACACGACCTCGCCTGACTCGCCGCCGGCGAACACGCGGCGACCGGGACGGTTGAGCAGCTCATCGGCGAGCGCAGACTCCAGTTCGCGCACACGATCGGCGAGCGCGGCGACCTGGTTCTCCAGCTGCAGGATCCGCCGGATACCCTCGAGGCTGACCCCTTCGGCGCCGAGACGCGCGATCTCCCGCAGCTGCACGACATCCCGCATCGAATACCGTCGGGACTGGCCCGCGGTGCGCTGCGGCACCACCAGCTCGAGGCGGTCGTACTGGCGAAGCGTCTGCGGGTGCATGCCCGCCAGCTCCGCGGCGACCGCGATGGCGAAGACGGGATCGGTGGGTTCCATGGCTACTCCGACTTCGCACGCGCAAGGAGTTCCGTGCGCGGGTTCTCGATGGGCTGCAGCTTCTGGAACTCCTCCAGCGCCGCCTGCGCTTCGGGACTCAGGTGCGACGGGACGGCGACCTCGACGGTAGCGAGCAAATCGCCTGAGCCCTTCGCCGTCGTGACACCGCGACCCTTGACGCGCAGTACCCGACCGCTCGGTGTGCCGGGCGCAACCTTGAGCTTCACCGGCTCACCGCCGAGCGTTGGCACCTCGATAGTGGCGCCGAGCACCGCCTCGGTGAAGGTGACCGGGATGTCGACCCGGAGGTTCAGCCCGTCCCGCTCGAACACGGGGTGCTTTCGCACCGTGATCGTGAGGGTCAGGTCACCAGCCTGCCCGCCATCGGGGCTGGGCTCGCCCTTGCCCTTCAGACGGATCTTCTGGCCGTCGCTCACCCCGGCCGGGATCTTCACGTTGATCGGCTTGCCGCCCTGCGGCTGCAGCTTGATGGTCTCGCCCTTGATGGCGGTGAGGAAGTCGAGGGTCGTGCTGGCGGTCAGGTCGCGCCCGCGGGTCGGACCCTGCGCGCCGTTGCCGAACGGACCACTGCGGCCGCCACCGCCGAACATGCTGCTGAAGATGTCCTCGAAGCCACCGCCACCACCCGAGTAAGTGGTGCGCTGGTTGCCCTGGCCGAACATGCCGCCGAAGACATCCTCGAAGCCACCACCGCCCTGGCCGCCGGCACCCGACGTGAACCGGGCACGGCCCGGCCCCATCGCGCGCATCTGGTCGTACTCCTTGCGCTGCTCCGGATCGGAGAGCACGGAGTGAGCCTCGCTGATCTCTTTGAACTTCGCCTCCGCCTTCGCGTCCCCCGGGTTCGAGTCGGGGTGATACTGGCGGGCGAGCTTGCGATAGGTCTTCTTGAGCTCTGCGTCAGACACGTCCTTAGACACGCCGAGCACGGCGTAGAAGTCCTTGTCGAACCAGTCCTGGCTGGCCACGGGCGCCTGCTTTCTTTAACTACGCTGATTGAGCTTGTCGAAATCTCATCGACGTAATTCGCCGGGAGATTTCGACAAGCTCAATCAGCGATTTTGATTATTCCGCGGGAACGCTGACCGCGACCTTGGCCGGGCGAAGCAGGCGGTCACCGATCTTGTACCCCTGGGCGATGACGTCCGCGATGGTGTTCACCGTCACGTCCGGCGTCGGCAGCTGCACGAGAGCCTCGTGCAGGTTGGGGTCGAACACGTCGCCCTTCTCGCCGATCGCCGTGAGACCGAACTTCTCGAGGCCCGCGCGGAACTTCTGCGCGATCACCAGCATCGGTCCGTCGGTGAGGTCGCCATGCGCTTCCGCGAGCGCGAAGTCGTCGAGCACCGGCAGCAGGGCTTTGACGACCTCTGCGGTGTTCGCATCCCGCGCCGTCTCCCGCTCACGGTCGACCCGCTTGCGGTAGTTGGCGAACTCGGCCTGCACCCGCTTGAGGTCGGCGAGCAACTCGGCCGCGGGGTCGGGCTCGATCGCGTCGCCGGCCAGGAAGGCGAGATCCTCATCCGTAAATGAGGTCTCGATATCCGGGCCTTCGGCCTCGATGAGATCCTCGGGAGCCTCTACAGGCTCCTCCGGCTCCTCGTCGGGTTGCTTCTTCTCGTCTGCCACGGGCTACTTCTTCGGCTCTTCTTCGTCGTCGACAACCTCAGCGTCGACGATGTCTTCGTCGTCCGCCGGGCTCGCCGGCTCACCTTCGGCCGGAGCCTCGGCCGCTGACGCCTGCTCCTGCGAGTAGATGGCCTGGCCGAGCTTCTGCTGGCTCTCGCTCAGAGTGTCGAAGGCGGTCTTGACGGCCGCCTCGTCGTCACCGGCGAGCGCGCTCTTCAGCGCGTCGACATCCGCCTGCACCTCGGACTTGACGTCTTCGGGCAGCTTGTCGTCATTGTCTTTGATGAGCTTGTCGGTCGAGTAGACGAGCTGCTCGGCGACGTTGCGGGTCTCCGCGGTCTCCCGGCGCTGCTTGTCTTCTGCGGCGTGCTCCTCGGCCTCGCGAACCATGCGCTCGATGTCGTCCTTCGAGAGGGACGAGCCACCGGTGATGGTCATCGACTGCTCCTTGCCGGTGCCCTTGTCTTTCGCGGACACGTGCACGATGCCGTTGGCGTCGATGTCGAAAGTAACCTCGACCTGTGGGATTCCGCGCGGCGCCGGCGCGATGCCGGTGAGCTCGAAGGTGCCCAGGTTCTTGTTGTCCCTGGTGAACTCGCGCTCGCCCTGGAAGACCTGGATCGCCACGGACGGCTGGTTGTCATCCGCCGTGGTGAAGGTCTCGCTCCGCTTGGTCGGAATGGCCGTATTGCGCTCGATGAGCTTGGTCATGATGCCGCCCTTGGTCTCGATACCGAGGCTCAGGGGGGTCACGTCGATGAGCAGGACGTCCTTGCGCTCGCCCTTCAGCACGCCGGCCTGGAGGGCGGCGCCGACAGCGACCACCTCATCCGGGTTGACGCCCTTGTTCGGCTCGCGACCTCCGGTGAGGGTCTTCACCAGATCAACGACTGCCGGCATACGCGTCGAACCTCCGACGAGCACCACGTGGGCGACATCGGCGACCTTGATACCGGCCTCCTTGATGACGTCTTCGAACGGCTTCTTGGTGCGCTCGAGCAGATCTTTGGTCAGCTCTTCGAACTTGGCACGGGTGAGCGTCTCGTCGAGGTTGGCAGGGCCGTTCTCGGTGAGCGACAGGTATGGAAGCTGGATGCTGGTGCTCATGGAGCTGGAGAGCTCCTTCTTCGCCTGCTCCGCGGCCTCTTTGAGGCGCTGCTTCGCGATCTTGTCGTTCGAGACATCCACACCGGTGGAGTTCTTGAACTGCGTGATCAGGTAGTCGACGACCCGCTGGTCCCAGTCGTCGCCGCCCAGCCGGTTGTCACCGGCGGTGGAGCGCACCTGGATCGTGGAGAAGTCGTCGTCTTTACCGACTTCGAGCAGGGACACGTCGAACGTGCCGCCACCGAGGTCGAAGACCAGGATGAGCTCGTCTTCCTTGCCCTTGTCGAGGCCGTAGGCTAGCGCCGCGGCGGTCGGCTCGTTGATGATGCGCAGCACGTTGAGGCCCGCGATCTCACCGGCCTCCTTGGTGGCCTGGCGCTCGGCGTCGTTGAAGTACGCCGGAACGGTGATGACCGCGTCGGTCACGGTGTCGCCGAGATACTGCTCGGCGTCACGCTTCAGCTTGGCCAGGATGCGCGCCGATATCTCCTGCGGCGTGTACTTCTTGCCGTCGATGTCGACGGTCCAGTTGGTTCCCATGTGACGCTTGACCGACGAGATGGTGCGGTCGACGTTGGTGACGTTCTGGCGCTTCGCGGTCTCACCGACCAGCACCTCGCCGTCTTTGGTGAAGGCCACGACGGATGGGGTCGTGCGGAAGCCTTCAGCGTTGGTGATGACGGTGGGTTCTCCACCTTCGAGGACCGCGACCACCGAGTTGGTGGTTCCGAGGTCGATTCCTACTGCTCGAGCCATGTGCTCTGTCTCCCTGAAGTTCTGTACGCGGCTAATGAACACCGAGCGAGACTTGAGCCTCGCTTACTCAAGTTTGCTACCTGTGGAAAGCTAAGTCAAGTCCTCAGGCAAAAACTTGAGTCACTTCGACTCAGGTATGAAAAATCAGAACTTGCGAGTGAAGGGCAGCGGCTTCCGCATCCGGATCAGCAGGAGCAACGGGAACAGGATGTACGGCCCGTTGTAGCAGAGGAAGATCAGCGGATTCGGGGTACGCTCCGCCGCCGGGCCGAAGAACTCGTCGCCGAAGATCGGGATTCCGGTGAGGGAGATGATCATCGTCGCGTAGATGACGGCGAACAGCTGGATGCGGTTGAAGCCCTTCACCAGCGAGATGATCAGCAGCACGTAGAAGACGATGTAGATGAAAGCCGAGGTGCCGCTGATGAAGCGCAGCCAGACCGGGTGCGACTGGTACAGCGGGTCGAAGTTCGACGCATAGGTGTAGTTCCACTGCACCAGGATGTTGGGTGAGTTCGGCACCTGGTCGAGGCCGAGTCCTTCTACCGAGTCGCTGATGATGCAGGTGACGATCATCAGCGCGAAAACGACGATGAAGACGATGTCGAAAGGACGCTTCCGCAGGGGCAGATTCTCGACGGTCACTCGGGCGGGGACAACGACAGTTTCAGTCACGGAAGTATGTTATCCAACTGGCTACGTTCTCCCACTACTCTGTGACCATGAGCGAGGCCGTGACGATGTCGTCCCCCACAATTCCGAAACGACGCGTCGCCGCCTGGGCCCTCTGGGATGCCGGCTCCGCTGGCATCAACGCGATCACGACGACGTTCGTTTTCAATCGCTACATCACGAGTTCCCAGTTCCAGGATCCGCACTTCGTCGCCACCCACAGCAAAGATGCTGTCGACGCGATGGCGTCGACCCAGTTCGGAATCGCGGGGATCGTTACCGCGGTGTTCGTGGCATTGATCGCTCCAGCCCTGGGGCGCCAGTCCGACGGCAGCGGCCGACGCAAGATCTGGCTCGGCATCAGTACGGCCGTCGTCGTGCTCTCGCTGCTCTCCCTGTTCTTCGTTCAGGCGAAGCCGTCGTTCCTCCTATATGGACTGATCGTTTTCAGCATCGGGACCCTCGCTTACGAGATCGCCTTCGTGCAGTACAACGCCATGCTGGCGCAGGTCTCGACCCCGAAGAACGTGGGCCGTATCAGCGGTATCGGCTGGGCGAGCGGGTACATCGCGGGCATCGTGCTGCTTCTCATCGTCTATATCGGGCTGGTGGCCGGCTCGGACCCCGCGACGGGTGGACTGCTGAAGGTGCCCACCGCGGACGGGCTCAACATCCGCATCGTCGAGCTGGTGGCCGCTATCTGGACCCTCATCTTCTCGATTCCCGTTCTGCTCTCGGTTCCTGAGCTGCCCAAGAACCTGACAGCACCCAAGGTGGGTTTCTTCCAGTCATACGTTCAGCTCTTCAAGCTCATCGCAGAGCTCTGGCGCACCGACAGGAACACCCTTCGCTTTCTCCTCGCGAGCGCGGTATTTCGCGACGGCCTCGCCGGCGTATTCACCTACGGCGCGATCATCGCCGGGCTCACCTTCGGTTTCTCCACCGGCGAGGTACTGATTTTCGGAATCGCGGCGAACGTCGTGGCGGGCATCAGCACCGCCGTCGTCGGGTTCCTCGATGATGTGCTCGGCCCGAGGACAGTCATGTTCGCGTCGCTCGTCGGCCTGGTCGTAGCCGGGCTGGCGGTCTTCTTCCTGCACGATTCCGGCCAGATCGTGTTCTGGATCGGCGGCCTGTTCCTCTGCCTCTTCGTTGGGCCGGCCCAATCGGCAAGCCGCAGCTTCCTGACGCGTGTCACGCCGCCCGAGCGCCAGGGTGCCGCGTTCGGTCTCTACGCGACGACCGGCCGGGCCGCGACCTTCCTCGCACCGGTGGCCTTCACGGTCTTCGTTGCGGTGGGAGGCGCGACCTACTGGGGCATGCTCGGGATCGTTCTCATCATCCTCATCGGCCTCATCCTGCTGTTCTTCGTCAAGAAACCGACAATGGCCGCCTTCTACCAGCAGAAGGACGACCTGATCCCGTCGAAGTGACATCGGCGGCAGCTAGCTTTGACGCATGACCTCCACCGCTGACAAGGCCGCCCTGCTCGCCTCGCTCCACGTTCCCGGCGACCCGCTCATCGTCACGAACATCTGGGATGCCGTCACGGCCCGCATCGTCGCCGACCTGCCCGAGGTGAAGGCGCTCGCCACGGCAAGCCACGCGGTGAGCTTCGCGCACGGGGTTCCCGACAACGAGGGCCTCACGGTCGACCAGGCGATCGAGGCCGCCCGCATCATTGCCTCGGCGGTCGACAAGCCGGTCTCCGTGGACTTCGAAAAGGGCTATGCCGCGGATGCCGCCGGCGTGAAAGACAACGTCGCGCGCCTCATCGAGGCGGGCGCGGCCGGCCTCAACATCGAGGATTCGCTCGAGTCCGCCGCCGGCCCCTACCGGTCCGCCGAAGATTCCGTGGCCCGGGTGACGGCCGCACGGGCGGCGGCGATCGAGGCCGGGGTTCCGCTCTCGATCAACGCGCGCGTCGACCTGCTGGTCGGCCACCCCGACGAGTGGGCTGCCGCGGTGGACCGCGCCAACCGCTACCTCGACGCCGGCGCGACGAGCATCTTCTTCCTCGGCCTCAACACCGAAGAGCTGGTCGAGCGCGGCGTCGCGCAGGTCGAAGGACCGGTCTCGGTGATCGCTCACCCGAAGGCGCTGCCGCTGAAGCGGCTCGCCGAACTCGGGGTTGCTCGGGTGAGCTTCGGGCCCGGGATGCTGGGACTCACGCTCGCGCACCTGCAGGTCGCGGCATCCACCCTCACGGCCTTCGGCGACTACCCGCCCGAGCTCGGCTTCGCGTACTGAAGGCTTATGCGGATTGAGCTTGTCGAAATCTCACCGACGCAGGTCGCTGGTGAGGTCTCGACAAGCTCGACCCGCTTAGGTCTGTACCCAGTAGGCGATCAGTAGCAGGGTCACCAGAAATCCGGTGACGAAGTTGAGCCAAAGGAACCGCTTCCAGCCGCGGTTCGCCCGCTCGGCGTCGGTGTCGGTGATCGACCAGAACGGGAGCACGCTCGCGGCGTACGGAAGCATCAGGATCGCAGCGAGAGGTCCGGGCCAGCGCGTGAGCAGCAGCAGGATGCCCGCCGCGAGGTAGGTGAAGAACGCCAGCCGCACCGTTGCCTTGCCGCCGATGACGGTCGCGATCGAGCCGATGCCGCCCTCGCGGTCGGCGATGATGTCCTGCACGGCACCGAAGGCGTGCGACGCGACACCCCAGAGGAAGAACGCGGCGAGCAACGCCCACAGTGCGCCGGTGAAGTGGGCTCCGGCGACGACGAGACCGAAGACGGCCGGCGAAACGAAGTGAGTGCTGGAGGTGAGCGAGTCGACGAATGGCCGCTCCTTGAACCGCAACTTCGGAGCGGAGTATGCGATCAGCGCGAAGACGCTGACCGCGAGCACCAGCCACGATAGCGGACCGCCCATGATCACGAGGTACACGAGGAACGGAACGTTCGTCACCAGAGCCGCGATCAACGTGCGGCGGTGCACCGCCGGGTCGAGCAACGCACCCTCGACGCCACCCTTGCGCGGGTTGCGCAGGTCGGACTCGTAGTCGAACACGTCGTTGATGCCGTACATCGCGAGGTTGTAGGGAATGAGGAAATACAGCGTTCCGATGATGAAGGTGAGGTCGAGCTGACGAGTGGTCAGCAGGTAGGCGGCCGCGAATGGATAGGCGGTGTTGATCCAGCTCAGCGGCCTAGAAGACAGAAGGAGTGCTTTCATCGCTTGCGCCCCGCGGTCAGAATCCACAACGACGGCAGCAGCACTGCTGCGGCGATCGCATAGGCGAAGTCTTCCAGCGGCGCGACGCCGATGAACGCCCCCGAGATCTTCGACCGGTCATAGCCGACCAGGCCGACGCCGATCATCACGTTGTCGAACACAGCGCTGACCACCAGCAGGATGCCGAGGGTGATGACCACGGCGACCCACGGTCGTGCCCGAAGTGTCGCGATGATCGCCACCAGGGCAACGACGGCGAGGAAGATCGCGTTGAGCGCCCAGTAGCTCATCGGTGAGGTCTCGACGAGCTCGACCCGCTCACGCGTGCGGAAACAAAACCGAAGAGGTTCATCGTCAGGTAGCAGAGCAGCGTGAGGAAGAACAGTTCCTCGATCGGCAACTCCGGCGCGATCACCAGGCCGGTCATGAACGTTGTCTCGCCGCGGAAGAAGATGCCGAGCCCGATGCCCGACAGGTCCCAGGCGAGAAAGAAGAGAACCCCGACTACGAGCACGACTGCTGCGCGTCGGGCCGAGCGCCAGAAGAACAGGCGAAACCGCCGGTCGAGCATCACCATCCCGGTGAGCGCGATCACGAGGGCGACCAGGTAGAGCACGCCCATCAGCCGACCGTTCGCACCAGCGGCTCGGCGAGCGGCTCGGTGGACACATCGCCGCGCAGTCGCTTCACCAGGACCTCAGCGCTGATCAAGCACATCGGCAGCCCGATGCCGGGGATGGTCGAGCCGCCCGCGTAGAAGAGCCCGCGCACCTTCTTGCTCTTGTCGCCCGCGCGGAACATCGCGCTCTGCTTCAGGGTGTGTGCGGGGCCGAGCGCCGTGCCGCGCCAGGAGTTGAGGTCGTCGACGAAGTCGGCGGGCCCCACCTGTTTGCGCACCGTGATCCGCTTCGCGAAGTCGGGGATACCCGCCCATTCGGCGATCTGCTCGATCACACGGTCGGCGACGCCGGTGAGGTCCGCCCCGTGACCGAGGGAGGGATCGGCGGGGATCGGCACCAGAACGAAGATGTTCTCGAATCCGTCGGGCGCGACGTTCGGATCCACGCCACTCGGCTTGCAGACGTAGATGGATGCCGGATCGGGAATGGACGACGGCGAACCGAAGATGCGGTCGAAGCCCGCCTTCCAATCCCGGGCGAAGAACAGCGTGTGATGCTCGAGCTCGGGTAGTTCGTCCTTCACACCCAGATAGAGAAGGAGGGCGCTCGGCCCCGGAACCCGGCTGGCCCAATACTCCTCTGGATACGTCCGCAGTTCCGGCGGCAGCAGCCGGGTCTCGGTGTGATGGAGGTCCGCGGCCGAGACGACGATGTCGGCGTCAATGTGATGTGTGGCTCCTGTGGGGCCCGAATAGTCGACGCCCGTGGCCGTTCCATCGACCGTGGTGATGGCGGTCGCGGTCGCGCGAGTGATCACGGTGACGCCCTCCGCGCGAGCCAGGGCGGCGATGCTGTCGATGAGCTTCGTGAATCCGCCCAACGGATAGAGCACCCCGCCCTCGAGGTCGAGGTGGCTCATCAGGTGGTACATGCTCGGAGCGATATATGGAGATGAACCGAGGAACACCGCCGGGTAGCCGAGGATCTGACGCAGCCGCGGATCCTTCACGGTGCGCTCGACGAGGCCCGACAGCGGCTGCAGCAGCAGGCGGCGGAGAGTGCCAAGGCGCGACAGCACGTCACGGCGCAGCAGGGGGCGGATGCTCGCGAAGCTGGTGTACAGAAACCGCAACTTGGCGATCTCGTAGGTTTCCCGCGCGGAATCCAGGTACCGTTCCATCCGCGCCCGAGACCCCGGTTCGATCCGCTCGAACAGGTCGAGGTTCTCGTCCCGGCTCGCGGCGATGTCGATCGGCTCGTTTACTCCCTCGAAGATGACGCGGTACCCGGGGTCGAGCGTGACGAGTCTCAGCTGCTCCGCCGCGCTGGTGCCCAGCAGCCGAAAGAAGTGGTCGAAGACCTCCGGCATGAGATACCAGCTCGGGCCGGTGTCGAAACGGAAACCCTTGCTGGACCACGAGCCCGCCCGGCCGCCGAGCTCTGCGCGCTGCTCCAGCAGCGTGACCGTGTGTCCGTCACGGGCGAGCAGGGCCGCGGAGGCGAGCCCCGCGATCCCGCCACCGATGACAACCACTGAGCTCACGGTCTGCGCCCCACGAAAGCTCCCGCCGCGATCCGCAGCTTCACCGGGTCCGGCACGCGGACACGAGACTTCACGAGCAGCGCCGCGGGGGTCGCCCTCAGCCGCACGGCGAGCTCCGTGAACAGTCCATGCGCGAGGGTGACGGCGCGACGCGACGACGCGGGCAGTAACGGCAGTGCAGCGGCCGATTCGCGAAGGTCGGAGTCGATGTCATCCAGCAGCCGGTTCTTGTCTGCCTCGGTGAAGGAGTCCACGTCAATGCCGGGGAAGTAGCTGCGGCCGAGCGTTTCGAAGTCCGCGGCGAGATCGCGAAGAAAATTGACCTTCTGGAAGGCGGCACCGAGGCGGCGCGCGCCGTGCACCAGCCGGACCTCATCCGGCTCGCTCACGTTCTCACCGAGAAGGAAAGTGCGCAGGCACATCAGCCCCACCACCTCGGCCGAACCATAGACGTAGCGGTCGAAGCTCTCCTGGTCGTGCTCGGTCGCACTGAGGTCGGCACGCATCGACTCGAAGAACGGCCGGGTGAGTTCGCTGCCGAAACCGGACTCCCGGGCGGTGCGGGCGAAGGCGTGCACCACCAGGTTGGCGCTGAAGCCGTCGGCGAGCGCGGCATCCGTGTCGCGCTCCAGGTCGTTCAGGATGCGGGCGGCATCCAGCGCGGTCAGGCCCGCGTCGGTCGCGGCGCCGTCCACGATCTCGTCGGCGACCCGCACCAGCGCGTAGATGTTCTCGACGTGGCGTCGCACCGGCGCGGAGAGCAGCCGTGACGCGAGCCCGAACGATGTCGAGTATCGGCGGATGACGATGCTCGCCGTCTCATCGGCGACGCTGTCGTAGAGCGAGAGTCTGGTCATTTGGCGGGCCCAGTCACTTGACGCGCTCGAGCACGGCGGCCGCGAGCGGCTCCAATTCGAGACGCAGGGCTTCGGGAATGTCAGCGCAGCGCAGGTGGGCCAGCGCCTCGTTCGTGTAGTTGCGGGCCAGCCCCTCGGTGAACCCGCGCGTTCCCGACGTGGTGAGAACGTCCCTGACGAAGTCGGCTTCGTCTTCGTTCAGGTCCGGTTTGCCGACCAGCCGCTCGATCAGCGGCCACGCCTTGGTGCTCGTCGCGTACGAGATCAGCACGGTGCGCTTGCCCTCGCGCAGGTCACCGATCGTCGTCTTGCCGGTCTCGGCCTCCGTGCCGAAGACGCCGAGCAGGTCGTCGACGATCTGGTACGCGATGCCGATCTCGCGACCGAACTGGCCGAGCGCCATCACCGCCTGCTCGCTGGCGCCGGCGAGAACAGCACCGGCCTGGAGAGGGCACTCGAAGGAGTAAACGGCCGTCTTGAATCGCTCCATGGTGATGACCTCGTGCACACGCGGCACTTCCGTGGTCGCGGAGAAGTCGATATCGATCATCTCGCCGGCCGCGGAGGCAAACAGCGCCTCATCCATGATCTCCATCAGTCGCGCGCGGACGTCGTGGTTCGCACCGCTCTGGTCGACGAGCCGAAGCGAGTTGAACAGCGCGAGGTCGCCGGCGATGACCGCCGCCGAGATGCCGCGGTGCTCCGCGCGCGGGATCGGGATGCCGGCAGTCGTAGCGATGTCGCGATAGCTGCCAGAGACATTCGGCGCACCGCGGCGGCTGAAGTCACGGTCGATCACGTCATCGTGCACGATGAGGGCGGTGTGCAGCAGCTCGAATGCCGCGCCTATGCAGGCGGCCGATTCGAGATCCGTTCCCCCCAGTCCCTGGTACGCGGTCATCACCATTCGCGGGCGAAATCGCTTGCCACCGGCGGTGTTCGACTCGAGCGTCTGCCACAGCTTCACGTACTCGGCGCCGAATCCGGTCGCCCGGTTCTTGGCTAGGCTGAAGAAGCGGTCAAGCACGGCGTCGACCTGGGCCTGTCTCTCATCCGAGACGATCGCAAGCTCCGGGCCGGTCATTCTGACAGGGTAATGGACGGTCATGACGGAGCAGGTAGTTCTGGTCGATGAGGGGGGGACCCCTGTCGGCACGGCCGACAAAGTGCTAGTGCACACGACGGAGACTGCCCTTCACCTCGCTTTCTCGTGTCACGTCTACAACGCCGATGGGCTCGTTCTCGTCACCCGTCGAGCCCTGTCGAAGCTGACCTGGCCGGGCGTCTGGACGAATTCCTTCTGCGGTCACCCTCTTCCTTCGGAGTCGTTCGACGACGCGATAGCCCGGCGCGCGGCCTTCGAGCTGGGCATCACCGTCCAGTCGATCGAGCTGGTGCTGCCCGATTTCCGCTACCGCGCGGTCGACGCCTCGGGCATCGTCGAGAACGAGATCTGCCCGGTTTTCCGGGCGTTCACGACGGATGCCGTGGCCGCCAACCCCGACGAGGTTTCCGAGTTCGCGTGGCTCTCGCCGGCAGCCCTGAGCACCGCGGTCGAGTCCGCGCCGTTCGCGTTCAGCCCGTGGCTGGGCTGGCAGCTCGAACAGCTCGGCTAGTCGACCGGGATCTTCGTGACGTGGAAGTTCTGGAACGACCGCGATGCCGTCGGCCCGCGCTGCCCCTGGTAGCGGGACGAGTACTCGGCCGACCCGTATGGCTTATCTGCGTGACTCGAGAGCCTGATGAAACAGAGCTGCCCGATCTTCATGCCCGGCCAGAGCTTGATCGGCAGGGTCGCGACGTTGGAGAGCTCGAGGGTTACGTGCCCGCTGAAACCCGGGTCGACGAAGCCGGCGGTGGAGTGAGTAAGGAGGCCAAGGCGACCCAGCGAACTCTTGCCCTCGAGGCGGGCGGCCAGGTCATCCGGAAGCGTCACCGTCTCATAGGTCGAACCGAGCACGAACTCGCCCGGGTGCAGGATGAATGCCTCGTCGGGGTCCATCTCCACCAACCGCGTGAGCTCGGGCTGGTCGATCGCCGGATCGATGAACGGGTACTTGTGGTTGTCGAACAGCCGGAAGAAGCGGTCGAGCCGAACGTCGACGCTCGAGGGCTGGATCATCGCCGGGTCATAGGGCTCGAGGCCGACCCGTCCGGAGTCCAGCTCGATGCGGATGTCGTGGTCGGAGAGCAGCATGCGATGAGCCTACCCAACCGGGTATCCTGACTAGGCAGTTCGCGAGTGTAGTTCAATGGCAGAACTCCAGCTTCCCAAGCTGGTAGTGCGGGTTCGATTCCCGTCACTCGCTCCACAGCTTTCCGATGAGGGAAGGAATGCCCGTTGGCAGAACCGCTCGTCATCGTGCTGCACGACTGGTACGGCAGGCTGCCCTGGCTCGACACCTATGCGGACGGGCTCGCCCGCGTCGGGTTCCGCGTAGCGATCCCCGACTTCTTCGACGGGGCGACAACCGACGACGCGGATGTCGCTCGCTCTCTCATGGACGGCCTGGATGTCGGGCACGCCCTCGCGACCGTCGACGACCTGGTGCTCGACGGCCGGACCGACGGGTCGACCCGCATCGCCACCGTCGGATTCTCGATGGGCGGATGGCTGGCCCTGCTGCACGCCCAGGGCGGATCGGTGGATGCCGTGGTCTCCTACTACGCGACCCTCACCTCGGCGGAGCACGGCATCGTTCCTTGCCCGGTGCTGCTCAACCTCGCCGAGAACGACACCTGGCAGGAGGGCGGTGACCCCGAGTCGTTCATCGACCGGCTGAAGGATCACGGCACCCCGGTCACCGCGCACAGCTACCTCGGGGCGGCGCACTCGTTCGCGAACGCATCCATCGAGGGCACGTTCCACGCGTCGGCGTCGGCGCTGGCGTTCGCACGCACCGCTGCGTTTCTCGAGGACCAGCTCAGCGACTGAAGTCTTCGGGAAGCTCAGCGACTACGCGACGACGATGACAGTCTTACCCGGCGCAGGCTTCGGCAATGGCCCGCTCTCGTAGGCGGCCCTGCCCGCGGAAAGACCGAACGTCTGCGCCACCGCAACCTCGATGCCTCCCGCGGCGAGGAGCGCACCGAGTTCGTCCAGTCTGTCGCGACGGGTTGTCACGACAAAGAAGGTGGCGTGCACGCCGTACTTGGCGGCCAGCTCTTCGCTTGGCGGTTCCTGGAGGACGACGAGTTGGCCGCCGGGACGAAGCGACGCGTACAGCCACTCGGCCACGTGGCCTCCCACCGCGTCCATTACGACGTCGAATCCGGAGAGCCCGTCGGGTTCCTGGTCGTGACCGACCACGACGACATGATTGGCGCCGAGCGACTTAGCCCGGGCCTCGTTCGATGCGGAGCTCACCGTCACGGTGACGTCCGCATTCATCCCGTGGGCGAACTGGGTCAGGAATGCGCCGACCGCGCCGGTTCCTCCGAGGATGAGGATGCGCTGCCCGGCCTCGAGATGGGCATGGTCGCGCAGCGCCTCCCACGCGGTCAACGCCGGGAGCACGGCGGCGGCGGCATCGACATCGGTGACGGCCGCGGGCTTGCGCGTAACATCCGCGGCCGGGAGCACCACGAATTCTGCGGCCGCCCCGTCGCGATTGAATGGCACGAGCCCGAACACAGCGTCACCCACCGAGAGATCGCTCACCTCCGCCCCGACCTGTGTGACGACACCCGCGAGTTCATGAGAGGGGATGATCGGGGTCCTGTCGGTCCCATTCGACGTCCAGGTTTCCGGCCAGGTCAGTTCTGCGAAGGTGATTCCCGCCGCGTGGACGGCAACGCAGATCTCGTCACGGCCCGGACGTGGCACGGGTGCCTCTTCGTACACGAGCACCTCTGGTCCGCCGCGCTCGCGCGCACGGAGTGCCATCATCGATCCCGCCGCTGCTCCGGTGGCCGGTCGTTCGACATCCATCATGCGTCCTTCATCTGCTTGTTCTGCGGGCATCTGCCTGTGCTGCGGGCGTCTGCTCGTGCTGCGGGCGTCGGGTCCGGAGTGCCCGTCACTCGTTCAAGAATGGCTCAGCCGACGGCGTTGCGCAGCATCCATCCGGACAAGATCCACCCGAATCCAGACACGAACCGCCGGTGGGTCAGGATGGCGAGCCGCTCACCTCGGCCGCAGGTCGCTGCGAGGTACGAAATCGGCGCTGGTAGATGGCCGGTGACATCGCCAGCTCCCGCGCGAAGACGCGGCGCAGGCTTTCGTAGCTGGGGAATCCCGCGCGCTCCGCGGCCCGCGTCGCGGTGAAACCCTGATCCAGAAAGGCCTTCGCCATGTCCAGCCGGATGGATTCAACATACCTGGCCGGGGTGGTCGACAGCTCGTCGTGGAACAGCCGGGTGATATGGCGGGCGCTCAGGTTCAGGTAGCGGGCGAGTTCGCTCAGCGAGTGACTTGCGGACGGATCGGAGGTCACGAGATCCACGATCGTGCGCAGCGCAGGCGTTCGCGGCGGCGATCCCTGCAGCGGGGCCGAGAACTGGGACTGGCCGCCCGCGCGCTGTAGGTAGACGACGAGCCCGCGTGCGACGTCCCTGGTGAGGTCCGCGCCGTGGTCCTCCTCGACGAGAGCCAGGGCAAGGTCGATCCCTGCGCTCACCCCGGCAGATGTGTACGTTGTCCCATCGCGCACATAGATGGAATCGGGCTCGACCTGAGTGAGGGGATACCGTGAGGCCAGCGTGTGGGCGACCTTCCAGTGAGTCGTCGCGCGCTTGCCGTCGAGGAGTCCAGCCGCGGCGAGAATGAACGCCCCGGTGCAAATGGACGCCACCCGTCTGGCGCCCGCCGATGCGGCCCGCACTGCCGCGATGAGTTCGGGCGGCACCGCCGCGCCCGGAAAGAGGTCGCTGCCGGCGATCAGAAACGTGTCGGCCGGGGGCTGGAGACTCGCCTTGCCGTCGACCGCCATCCTGATGCCGATGGATGTCGTGATGCCGGCACCCGTCGGAGAGAGCAACACGACCCGGTAGTCGGCACCGAACCGGTTCGCCTCGGCGAAGACTTCGACGGGCCCCGCGACATCGAGAAGTTTTACGCCGTCATACACGAGGACCGCCACCGTGTGGTGGGCGACCTTCGGTTCCGCATGGATCACAGCGCTGTCCGGATGTGAGTGGTTCATGGCCATGCCAATGCGGCGGGACGAGCCCGCTCACCGGCACTCTGGACGTCGAACGAATAGTTCGACAGCCCATGAATTCCGCATGAAAGAGACGTTGCCATGTCCGAAATTATCGCAGGAGTGGCGGTTCCCGACACTGCCGCTACCGCAGATGCCACCCGGTTCGTCGGGGAGACCACCAGTCCGCTCTTGTTCCACCACTCTCGCCGGGTGTTCATCTTCAGCTCGCTTCACTCTCGCCGGCTCGGCCTGGAGGCCGACCCCGAGTTGCTCTACGTCGCAGCTCTCTTCCACGACACCGGCCTTCTTACGCCGTTCTCGAGCGTCGAGCAGCGATTCGAGATCGACGGCGCCGATCACGCCAAGGCCTTCCTGCTTGAACGCGGGTTCGACCCGCGCTCAATCGAAGTCGTCTGGAACGCGATCGCGCTCCACACCACCCCGGCCATTCCCGTTCGTATGGGATCGGAGATTGCCGCCATCAACCTGGGAGTACTCACCGATGTCATCGGCTTCGGTCTCGACGAGCTGGATACCGGGACCATCGACGAGATCACGGCCGCGCATCCGCGGGGTGACTTCAAGAACGACTTCCTGCACGGTTATTACGACGGCATCAAGCATCGGCCGGAGACGACGTACGGCACCGTGAACGCCGACATCCTCGAGCACTTCTCCCCCGATTACCGGAGCACCACGATGGTGGAGCGCGTCATCGGGTCTGCCTGGCCGTCCTGAGTGATGAGAGCTAAGCGTGCGTTACATCCCAGAGATGATGCGCGGGGTCGTGGATGAAGTACTTGCCCATCGACTCGACGGTGAAATACGCGCCGTCGCCGCGGAGACCCTTGCGCTCCCACTGCTCGCCCTGCACCGACTCGAACAGGTTCGCGATGGTGAGCGCTGCGGACTGCAGCTCGCCGGACACCACGGCCGGGTCCTGTTCGTTATAGCGCTCCTCCACCGCGGTGGCGTCCTGGTCCCAGTTCTCGAATGACGGGTCGTCTTCGTCGAGCATCAGGTTGACGCGCGTGGCGAAGATGCGGAAGACGTCCCGCACATGGCAGGCGTATTCGAGCGCGGACCAGGTGCTGTCGTCGGGCCGCACCGCGACATCCGTCCGCTTGAGCACCGCCGGCCACTGGGCCGCGTTCGCCCGGATCATGGCGGGCACCTCGGTGATGACGAAGGTCGCGGCGTCGAAGCCGCACTCGGGGCACGGTGCTTCGAGCACCCAGGTCCAGTTCTTGGTGTCGGGTGTGATCGGCATGCCTCCATCGTGCAGCACGGCGATCGCCCGCTACCGTAGATTTCGTGCCAACCTTCCCCGACGACGTCGTGACCGCCGTGCTCGCCCACATGAACAGCGACCACGGGCCCGACTCGCTCAGCATCGCGCGGGCCTTCGGCGACCCGTCCGCGACGACCTCACGGATGTCCGGGCTCGACGGCGAGGCGGGCTACTGGCAATACGACGGCGGCACAGAACTTCGCATCCCCTGGTCGGCCCCGATCACCGAACGCCCGGAGATCCGGCGCGAGGTCGTCGTCATCTACGAAGAAGCGCAACGCAGGCTCTCCAAACCGTGAGTTGGCTGGATACGAATACCTCCCAAGCCCGGCGAGCGCCGGACTCCAAGGAGGAACGAAATGTCCAAGTCACCGAACCGTCTGCTGGCGACCATCTTCGGCGCCGTCTACCTGCTCATCGGGATCCTCGGATTCACGGCGACCGCAGGCGTGGGCTTCATCTCGACGCAGGGTGGCCTGCTGCTCGGCATCTTCGAGGTGAACCCGCTTCACAACGTTGCTCATCTCATCATTGGAGCAGCGTTGCTCATCGCCGGTCTCTCGAACGTGCGTGCGGCTAAGACGGTCAACATCGTCATCGGCCTCGCATACCTCGTGCTCGGCATCGTGGGCCTGTTCATCGTCAACACGATGTTCAACATCCTGGCGCTGAACTCGGCCGACCACGTGCTGCACTTCGCATCCGCGATCCTGCTGCTCGCCGTCGGGCTTGCCGCAGATCGCCGCACCCGCACGGCCGTCGCCTGAGGCTAGTGTCGTCATGACGACCGAGGAGAGGGGACTGATCGTGTCTCAGGTTCTGCGGGGCTGGCTGGCGTTCGCCGCCATCGGCACCGCGGTGATCCACCTGGCGCTCGTAATCAGCTCCCCTCCTCCCCTGGCCGTCGTGCTGGTGATCCTCGGCGTCGTCGAGTTCGCCTGGGGTGTCTTCACGCTGGCCCGCGACCGCCTGCTGTTCCCGCGTGCCGCACGCATCGGGGCGATGGCACCCGTGCTGCTGTGGAGCGTGATCGTCGTTCTCGCCACCGTGCTCGACAATCCCGAGGTCACCTCGTACTTCAACTTCATCCCGATGTTCGTGGCCACCGTGTTCGAACTCTTCATTGCACTCACGATCACCACGGTGCTGCGCCGCGAGAAGCGCTCGGCGAAGACCGCAAGTGCCGGCCGCTACCTTCTCGGCATGTTCGCCGGCGCCCTCATCGTCGCGGCGATGACCACACCGGCCCTCGCATTCACAACGGCCGGTTCGGTCGACCCGCACGCTGCACACTTCTTCACCGGCACCGGTCACGCCGGACATTGATCCGCTATAGTTAGGGTCACCTAACCAGCGGATCGGAGGGCCAATGGCCGTCGCCATCCCCTTTTCGCAGGCCCTTCGTGAGCGCACCTGGTCGGGTCACGGCGAGAGCGAAGGCGCCGGATTCATGTCGGATCTCATGACCGGCAAGGGCACACGCGACGATTACATCGCGCTAGTGGCACAGCACTTCTTCATCTACGAGGCGCTCGAGGCCGCCGCAGCGCGGATGGCCGGCGATCCGATCGCCGCGCGATTCATCTCACCGCAACTCACGCGTCTTCCGGCCATCGAGGCCGACCTCGGATTTCTCATCGGGGCGGACTGGCGCGACCAGATCTCTCCGCTCCCCACGACCGCGCGATACGTCGAGCGCGTGAACACGGTCGCGGCCACCTGGCCGGGCGGCTTCATCGCGCACCACTACACGCGGTACCTCGGCGACCTGTCGGGCGGCCAGGTGATCCGCACTCTGATGCAGCGGCAGTTCGGCTTCCAGACCAACGGCGTCGGCTTCTACCTGTTTGCCGAGATAGCGAGCCCGAAGCAGTTCAAGGAGACCTACCGCGACCAACTGGATGCCGTCGACTGGTCAGACGAAGAGCAGGACCGGGTGATCGACGAGGTACTCGTCGCCTACCGTTTCAACACCGAGCTGTTCGTCGACCTCTCGCGAGCGAAGGCCGTCGCCTAGAGCGGGTCGAGCTTGTCGAGACCTCACCAGCGGGTAGCTCGTCGGTGAGGTCTCGACAAGCTCGACCCGCTTAGGCGCTGAGGCCAGGGATCGCGGTCGCGCCCTCCATGAACCGCAGCACGTCCTGGTCGACACGGATGTCGCCTGGGCGCAGCGGGCGCGTCAGGTAGAGCCCGTCCAGGGCGGTGATGCGGCTGAGGGCCACATAGGTCTGCCCGGCGCTGAAGGTGCCGGAGCCGAGGTCGACGATAGCCCGGTCGTAGGTCTTGCCCTGTGACTTGTGGATGGTGACCGCCCAGGCCAGGCGCAGCGGAAACTGCTGAAACTCGGCCACGATGTCTTTCTTCAGCTGCTTGGTCGCGGCGGAGTAGGTGTACTTGAACTTCTCCCAGATGGCGGGCTGCACTTCGTGAACTTCACCGTCGACGTCTACGAAGACGGTGTTGGCGATCTTGATGACCGTGCCGACGGTGCCGTTCACCCAGCGCTGGCCGCCCTCGCCCGAGTTGTCGTTGCGCAGGAACATCACCCGCGCACCGATTTTCAGTTCCAGCTCCTCGTCCGCGGGGAACGCGCGGCCGGCGAAGTCGCCGGTGATCTCTGCCTTCGCGGTGAGCGACTTGCCGGGCAGCCGAGCGAGCTGCGTCGCGTTGATGCGGTTCACGGTGTCATTGCGAGTGGCGAGGGTGATCGCACCGTCGGTGGGCGCCGGCCGTGCGCCCACCTCGTTGAGCCGGGCCGCCATTTCGGCCGTCACCTGGCCGTGCCGCACGCCGTTCAGCAGGTACTTGAACTCGCCCTCGTGCTGGCGGTGGATGAGAGTGAGCTCGAAGATGCGCAGGTCGGTCTCTTGCCACACCTTCGCGTCGAAGAACCACATGGACCGGTACTGGTCGGTGAAGTACGCGCGCTCGTCGGCATCCCCTGGAACGGGCGCGAGCTGGTACGGGTCGCCGAAGAGCACCACCTGCACGCCGCCGAAAGCCTCGTTCGGTTTCTGCCGGGCCTGGCGCAGGCTGCGGTCGATCGCGTCCACCAGATCGGCGTTCACCATCGACACCTCGTCGATCACCAGGGTGTCGATGGTGTTCAGCAGCTTCTTGAGCGCGGGAAGCTGATCGATGGTGTGGTCGGCGATCACGCCGATGGGCAGTCGGAAGAGGGAGTGGATCGTCTGGCCGCCCACGTTCAGCGCGGCCACCCCGGTGGGCGCGCAGATCACCACCTGCTTGGCCGTGTTCGACGCGAGATGATTCAGCAGCGTTGACTTGCCGGTGCCGGCGCGGCCGGTCACGAACATGTTTTCGCGCGAGTTCTCGATCGCCTCGAAGACGGCCGCCTGCTCGGCGGAGAGGGTGATCGTGCTCACCGATCAACTGTATCGAGCGGTGCCTCGGGCGCCCGCTCGCCACAGCGGGTTGTTGACACTCCGCGACCTAGGATGTGGGGATGGAGCGCAGCAGACCAAGGGCGTGGCTCATTGCCCTTGGCATCGCGGTGCTGGCCTTCGCCGGCACCGTGCTGGTGCTCAACCTCACCGTGTACAGCGCGTCGGGGTTCGTGTCGTCGTACCTCGACACGCTCGCTCGCCACGACGTCGCCGGTGCGCTGGCGACACCGGGCGTCTCGGTTCCCGCGGGCGGTTCGCGGGCGCTGCTGAGGCCGGATGCGATGGGCGACCTCACCGACATCCACCTGGTCAGCGACACCGCGTCGGCCGACGGCAGTCACCGCGTCGTCTACAGCTATCGCGCCGGAACGAAGGCCGGCAGGTCATCGTTCACGGTGCAGCGCGATGGAACGAACCTCGGACTGTTCTCGGCCTGGAGATTCTCCACCAGCCCGATCGCGACCCTGTCGGTCACCCCGCAGCACGACGGATCGTTCAGCGCGAACGGCTTCGACCTCAGCCCGAAGGCCGGGCAGGATGTCGCGACCCGCTATTCCGTGCTCGTCCCGTCGGGCTTCGCGCTCTCCCACCGGTCGAAGTGGCTCACGGCGACCACCAAGACCAGCATGGTCAGCGCCCCGGGCTCACGGGTCGACGCGAACGTGAACGTGCAGGCGAACACCGCCTTCGTGAAGGAGGCACAGAAGGAGATCGACGCGTACCTCCTGAAATGCGTGAAGCAGAAGGTGCTGCTGCCAACCGGGTGCCCGATGGGCCAGGAGATCACCGACCGCATCCAGGATGCCCCGACCTGGTCGATGGTGACCGACCCGGTCATCCAGATCACGCCCGGTAACGCGCCGGCCACTTGGACGATCCCCCCGACCGCGGCGACCGCCCACCTGGTGGTCACCGTGCAGTCGATCTTCGACGGCAGCGTGTCGACCTTCGACCGGGACGTGCCGTTCGACGTGAGTTTCGTCGTCACCTTCCAGGCCGACGGAACGCTGCTGCTGGTCGGGCAGTTCTAGCGCAGTCTGGTACCAGGCCGGCTCAGGCCTGGCGCGACCGGCCCGCCAGCATGCGGTTGTAGGCCTCGAGGTCGGCGTCGCCGTCACGATCCGCCTTGCGGTCGAGCCGTTTCGCGTCGCGTTCGTCGCTGCGCGCCCACATGATCGCGACGATGATCGCCAGGATGACCGTGGGGATCTCCGCGACACTCAGGGCGATGCCACCGCCGGTCTGCTGGTCACCGAGCGGAGTCTGCCCCCACACCCGGCCCATCGCGCCGTACCAGTTCGCGAGCAGCAGCCCGGTGCTGGTGGTGAGAGTGACCCCGAAGAACGCGTGGAAGCCCATGGTGGCGAAGAGCGTGATGAGGCGAATCGGATAGCTCGCGCGATACGGCACGGGGTCGACCCCGATCAGCGACTGCACGAAGAGGTAGCCGGCGATCAGGAAATGCACGATCATCCACTCGTGCCCGATGTGGTCGGTCGTGGCCCAGCTGAATAGCGGCGTGTAGTAGAACGCGAGCAGCGAACCCGCGAAGATGATCGCCGTCACGATGGGGTTGGTAAGCACCCGCGAGACCGGCGAGTGCACCACGATCATGATCCACTCGCGCATGCCCCGGCTGCCGTCCGTGCGTTTGTCGATGGTGCGGAGGGCCAGCGTGATCGGCGCCGCAGGTACGAGAAGCAGCGGCACCAGCATTCCGAGCAGCATGTGCCCGAGCATGTGCACGCTGAACAGGTAACGCTCATACTCGTTGACCGGGCCGTTGGTCACGTAGAACAGCAGCGCCAGGCCGAGCAGCCAGAACACCGTACGGTGGATCGGCCAGCGATCGCCGCGGCGATGCAGGCGCACGACACCGGCGACGTAGAAGAACGCCAGGAAGGCGACGATGAGCACCCAGATGAGGTCGAAGCGCCACTCGGTGAAGTACCGCGCGAAGGTGAGTTCGGGTGGCAGCTGTTCGCCGGTGAGATACGCGGCGGGCGTGTTCGTCACGGCGGCCTGGGACACCGGCGTCGCCGTCTTCGCGAGCGCGGCGGCCACGCCGAAGGCCAGGCCCATGAATCCGAGTTCGGCCGCGACCATCCACCAGAAGAACTTCGAGCCGCCGTTCTTCGCGTCCTGCATCTTGCGCACCAGCAGGCTGCGCTGCGCCAGCCCGAACAGACCGAGTGCGCTGAGTGCGATCACCTTGACCAGTACGAGGATGCCGTATGTGGTGAGCAGCTGCGGCAGCGTGCCGACGCGCAGCGCGGCATTCACATAGCCGGAGCACGCCACCACGATGAAGCTGATCAGCGCAAGGGTGGAGTAGCGCGACAGCACGATGCCGACTCGACCCTCGGCCTGCAGGGTCTTGCGCAGCAGCACGAGAGTGAGCAGGCCGCCGAGCCAGATGCCGGCGAAGACGACGTGCAGGCCGAGCGAACTCGTCGCGGCGTCATGCCCGGCCGCGTCGGCCGAGTGGCCCTGCAGCGCCATCGGCACGAAGCCGACGCCGGCGAAGATCGTCACCAGCACGAGCGCCGTGCGATTGCGCACGGCGAAGCACAGCACGGTCACCACCGCGGCGATGAGGGTGGTGGCGAGCCAGGACGGGCCGATCGTCTGATTACCGCCGCCGACCAAGAACTGGCCGAGGATGTTGCCGAAGTCCTGGTCGAACGCGATCGGCTTATCGGAGAGGCTCATGAACGTGAAGAACCCGGTGACCGCGGAGGAGATCGCCCAGAACGCGGCCGCGCCTGACGCGATGTCGAGGGCTTTGCCGAACTCGGGGCCCTGGTTGAGAGCGATACACGCGAGCACCAGCGAACCCAGCGTGAGCGACATGCCCAGCTGCGTGAACAGCGTCGAGATGATGAGGCCGTATCGAACGACGGCTCCCGGGTCGAAGACCTGCTGGGGTGCCGCAGCCCCTCCGAAAGCGATCGCCCAGAGCATCGCCGCAAAGGCGACGATCAACAGCAGGGCGGGACCTGCGATCCTCACGAGCCTGGGCACGGCATCCACCCTATGGTCATTGCGCTGTTAAAAGACCGAGGGGGATGTCGACGGTTAGTCGGCATCCCCCTCGGAATGAAACTGAATAGGCGAAGCCTATTTTGCAGCGGCCTTCAGCTTGCTGCCGGCGCTGACCTTCACGCCGTATCCGGCCTTGATCTCGATGGCCTCACCCGTGGACGGGTTGCGACCGGCGCGAGCGGCACGGTGGGTGCGCTCGACCGCGAGCCAGCCCGGGATGGTGACCTTGGTGCCCTCGGAGACCGAGGTCGCCAGGGTGTTGAAGAGGGCGTCGAGGACGCCGCCCACTGCGGCCTGGCTCTGGCCAGACTCTGCGGCAACTGCCGCTACGAGCTCAGTACGGTTTAGTGACTTGTCAGCCATTGTGTCCTCCTCGGACGTTGTGCGGTGCAGAACCCGCGTGGATCACGTGACTCGGAGTGTTATCCCCGAAGCCGCCTGTAATTTACCAGCTTGACTTGGTAATTCCGGGCAATTCGCCCCGGTGCGCCATATCGCGGAAACGAACGCGCGAAACGCCGAACTGGGAGAGGAAGCCGCGCGGACGGCCGTCGATCGCGTCGCGACCACGCACGCGCACCGGCGAAGCGTCGCGGGGAAGCTTCTGCAGGCCGAGGCGGGCGGCCTCGCGCTGCTCGTCGGTGGAGGTCGGGTCGACCAGTGCCTTCTTCAGCTCGAGACGCTTCGTGGCGTACCGGGCGACAATCACCTTGCGCTGCTCGTTGGCAGCGATCTTGCTCTTCTTCGCCATGGTTAGCGCTCCTCGCGGAATTCGACGTGCTGGCGCACGATGGGGTCGTACTTCTTGAGTACGAGACGGTCGGGGTCGTTGCGACGGTTCTTCTTGGTCACGTAGGTGTAACCCGTGCCGGCGGTGGAGCGGAGCTTGATGATCGGACGAACATCCTGTGCCTTGGCCATTAGATCTTCTCCCCACGGGCAAGGAGATCCTTGACCACAGATTCGATACCGCGAGCGTCGATGACCTTGATGCCCTTGGCACTGAGGGTCAGCGTGACGTTACGGCGAAGCGACGGAACGTAGTACTTCTTCTTCTGCACATTCGGGTCGAAGCGTCGGTTGGTGCGACGGTGCGAGTGCGAAATGTTGTGTCCGAAGCCGGGAACGGCTCCGGTCACCTGGCACACTGCGGCCATGGTTTTCCTCCAAATACCGTAGCCAGGACCTCTGGCTACCCAAGATTTCTTGTCGGCACGCACAACCCACCAATTTTTCAAGAAGGGGATTTGCGCACATGGCTGGCGAGATACGCGCAGCAGCGTCCTATGTTACGCGGGCCAGCACGCTACGGCAAGCGCAGTAGCGCTTCGGCAACTCAATTGCAGAGGTCGCGCACTTTGCCGAAAGCAGTGGAGACCGCGTTGGATGCCGCGGTGAGCTTGGCGGTGTCCGCGCTGTCGGGGTTCGTGAGGGCCGCGTTGATCGCGGTCGCGAGCGTCTTCACGGTCGAATCGGCCTTGTCTGCGACGGCCCGCACCTCGGTATTGCTGATCTTCACCACCCCGGCGTGGAAGGTGCTGCTGGCCTTGGTGAGCGTTGCCATCGACGTCTTAGGGTTGGTCGTCAGGCTGGTGAGGCTCGAGTTGAGACCGACGGTGACCGTGTCGGTGGAGGCCAGGAGCGACTTGCACGCGACAGCTTTCGTCTGCGTCGAGCCGGCGCAACCCGTGAGGAGCAGTGCCCCGAGCGCGAGGACGGCTATCATCGGGGCGACGCGTAAAGGCATGACTGAGACCCTACCCGTGCGACTGCAGCGTGCTGCAGTCAGCACAGAGGCCGAAGACGTCGACGACGTGGTTCGGCTGGGTGAAGCCGTGCTCGGCGGCGACCTGCTTCGCCCAGGTCTCCACGGCATCCGCCTCGATCTCCACGGTGAGTCCGCAGTTGCGACAGATGAGGTGATGGTGGTGCTGGCCGGGAGTGCATGCACGGTAGAGGCTCTCACCCTCCTGCTGCAGGGAGTCGGCCTCGCCCTCCGTGGCGAGGTCAGCGAGCGCCCGGTACACCGTGGCGAGGCCGATCGGCGAACCGCTATTTCGCAGCGTGGAGTGCAGGGTCTGCGCGCTCACGAAGTGCTCGTTGTCGTAGAGGGCCTCTTTGACGGCCTCCCTTTGCCAGGTGTTTCTCTTCATGGTCGTAACTCACACTCTCGTACCGATGAAGCGCAGCTTCATCGGCGCTGGGGTCGCGCGATTGCGATGCAATCGCCATAGCTCCACCGCGCAGGTGTTGCGCTTCATGCTGTGACCTGTCGTCTCGTCGTCTTTCTTGATCCAATGATCCTGCAGACCACATAGATCAGGAAGGAGATCGTCGTGACGTATGGGCTGATCGGCAGGCCACCGCCCAGGGCGAGCAGGATGCCGCCAACGACGGAGGTCACCGCGAACAGCACGCTCAGCAGTGGCGTGAGAAGCGGCGATGCCGTCACCCGCATCGCCGCGGCCGCAGGGGTGACGAGCAGCGAGAGCACGAGAAGGGCGCCCACGATCTGGATGGACACCGCGGTCGCGAGCCCGAGGAGGATCATGAAGACGATCGACAGGGTCGTGACCGGCAGCCCTTTGGCCCTGGCGACATCCGGATCAACGCTCGCGAAGCTGAGCGGGCGCCAGACGAAGACGAGGCCCGCGATGACGATGAGCGAGATGATCACGAGCATCAGCAACTGCGGATCGTCCACCGACACGATCTGCCCGGTGAGCAGGCCGAACTTGTTCGCGCTGCGGCCCTTATAGAGGGCGAGGAACAGGATGCCGAGACCGAGGCCGAACGGCATCAGCACGGCGATGATCGAGTTGCGTTCCCGCGCCCGCGTGCCCAGCACTCCGATGAGCAGCGCGGCCAGCAGCGACCCGGCGATCGACCCGGTGACGACGTTCACTCCCAGGAGCAGGGCCGCGGATGCCCCCGCGAAGCTCAGTTCACTCACGCCGTGGACGGCGAAGGCCAGATCGCGGGTCATCACGAACGGCCCGACCAGCCCGCCGACGACGCCGAGGATCGCCCCGGCGATGATCGAGTTATGCACCAGCACGAGCAACTCGCCGTAGTCGGAGAAGTTGAAGATCTGGCCCCAGAAGTCGCTCACTGCGGCGCCGTCTCGGTGTGGTGCTCGAGGTGATCGTGCACGCCATAGCCTTCCGGCGCACCGAGCACGACAATGCGGCCACGGCTGCGGATCACTTCGACCGGGGTGTCGTACATGTACGACAGCACCTCCGACCTCAGCACTTCGTCGGGTGTTCCCATCTGGAAGCGCCCACCCGCCAGATAGAGCACCCGGTCCACCATGCCAAGGATCGGATTCACGTCGTGGGTCACGAAGACCACCGCGGTGTTCAGCCGCTTGCGCTGCTCGTCGATCAGTTCGCTCACCTGGCGCTGGTGGTGCAGGTCGAGTGAGAGAAGCGGCTCGTCGCAGAGCAGGAGCTTCGGGTCTCCCGCGATGGACTGGCCCACCCGCACGCGCTGCTGCTCCCCGCCGGAGAGGGTCGCGACCGGCACACTCCCGTACTCTGTGGCCCCGACCGCCTCGAGCACCTCGTCGACGCGCCGCCGCACCGCCCGCGAGCTGACGGGCAGACCCCAGCGATTGCCGTTCACCCCGAAGGCGACCAGATCGCGCGCGCGAAGTGGCGTGCCCTGCTCGATCAACTTCTGCTGGGGGATGTAGCCGATGCGCTTGCTGCCCTTGCCCACGGGCTGGCCGAGAAACTCGATCGAGCCCGACGTGAGCTTCTGCTGGCCGAGGATCGTCTTCAGAAGGCTTGTCTTGCCGGTGCCGTTCGGACCGAGAACCGCCAGGAATTCGCCAGGCACGACGTCGAGAGTGAGGTTGCGCCACAGCTCGCGGTCGCCGAACGACAGCGTGGCAGAGCGCAGCGAGAGAACGGGTTCTGTCACTTGGCCCCGACTGCCGCTGCGATGGCGTCGACGTTGTCCGTCATCCAGCCAACGTAGTGCTTGCCAGTCGGCAGCGTCTCCGTCACCGGCACGATGGCGACACCCGCCGACTTGGCCGCTGCCAGCACCTGCTGCGTCTCTGGACCGGTGGTCTGCTCGTTGTAGGCAAGCACCTTCACGTCATGGTTAGTGAACAGCGCGAGCGTCTGCTGCAAAACGACCGGCGCGACATCGGTGCCGTCTTCGATGGCCTTGCTGAACGCCGGCGGAGTCTTGTCGACCAGACCGGATGCTTCAAGCAGGTAGAGCGGAACCGGCTCGGTAATGGCTGCACCCGTGCCGCTCGCGGTCGACTTAATCCGCGCCTCCGCGCTCTCGAGTGTGGCAAGCGACGCATCGAATTTCTTCTCGTTGGCCGCGAAGAGGGATGCCTTGGATGGGTCGAGGGAGGACAGCGTGCTGGTGAGCTTCGCCACCACTTTCTGCACGCCGGGGAAGTCGTACCAGACGTGCTCGTTCACGTCATGGATGATCGGGTCTTCGCCGACGCCCGACAGCTTCACCGCGTTGAGCAGTTTCACGTTGCTGTTGCTCGCGCCCTTCAGCATCGTGTCGACGAAGTCGTCATATCCTCCGCCGTTCTCGATCACGACGTCCGCTTTCGACAGCGCGAGCTGCACCCGGGCGTCCGCCTGATACGAGTGCGGGTCCTGGCTGGGGTCCGTGATGATCGAGGTGATCGTCACGGGGGTGCCGGCGATCTGTTTCGCGATGTCACCCCAGACGTCGGTGGAAGCGACGATCGAGAGCCGATGGGGGCCGGATGGTGCGGGCGAAGCTGCGGCGCAGCCGGTGAGGAGGAGAGCGGAAACTGCGAACAGTGCGACAGGGCGCATGGGAGTGCTTTCTAACGTGCATCGATAATGAGAACTATTATCGATAGCATACACACTAGTCGAGCAGCAGCGCAGGCTCCTCGATGACCGCGGCCACATCCGCCATGAACCGGCTCACCACATCCCCGTCAACCACCCGGTGGTCGAAGCTGCCGCCCAGTGTCGTGACAAAGCGCGGGCGCACCTCTCCATCGACCACCCACGGCTTCTGCTTCACAGTGCCGAAGGCGACGATGCCCACCTCGCCGGGGTTGAGGATCGGGGTGGCGAAGTCCATGCCGAACACCCCGATGTTGGTCACGGTGATGGTTCCGTTCGCCATGTCCTCGGGCGGAGTCTTGCCGTCGCGCGCCTTGAGGGTGAGCTGCTCGATCGCGATCGCGAGGTCGCGCAGCGAGAGGTCCTGTGCGTTCTTGATGTTCGGCACCAGGAGCCCGCGAGGCGTTGCCGCCGCGATGCCGAAATTGACGTAGTGCTTGACGATGATCTCGCTGTCGGTCCACTGCGCGTTCACCGTGGGGTTTCGGCGCACCGCCCAGATCATCGCCTTCGCGACGATGAGGAGCGGCGAGACCTTGACGCCCGCGAAGTCGACCGAGTTCTTCAGGCGTGCCACGAACTCCATCGTGCGGGTGGCGTCGACATCCACGAAGATGCTCACGTGCGGGGCGGTGAACGCGCTCGTGACCATCGCGGTGGCGATCGCCTTGCGCACGCCCTTCACCGGAATGCGCTCCTCGCGCTCCTCCGACCAGGCCGGCGTCTCGATGTTGTGGAACAGGCTCGCCTGCGACGCCTGGCGCACCACATCGTCGCGGGTGATCTCGCCGGCGAGCCCGGTGGCGACGACCTCGGCGAGGTCGACCCCGAGGTCTTTCGCAAGCTTGCGGATCGGTGGCTTAGCGATGATCGCCGATGCGGATGCCGCCGGCACCGATGCGGGCCGGGCTGCTGTGTTCCGGGCCGTCGGCTTCGCAGCCGCAGGCTTCGCGGCCGCAGGCTTGCCGCGCCGTGACGTCACCCCACCCTTCAGCCCGTAGCCGACGAGAACCGCACCGCCGCCCTCTTCGCTGATCCCTGCCGCTGTGTCAGCGACCTCGGAGGGAATCGAAACGGCCGGAGCATCACCCTCGGAACTGACCGAGATGATCGGAGTGCCGACGTCCACCGTCTGGCCCTCCTCGACGAGCAGTTCGTCCACCACCCCGGCGAACGGCGAGGGCAGCTCGACCAGCGACTTCGCGGTCTCGATCTCCACCAGCACCTGGTTGACGACGACCGTATCGCCGGGGGAGACCCGCCAGGAAACGATCTCGGCCTCGGTCAGACCTTCGCCGACATCCGGTAGTTCGAACTGCGAGGTGCTCATCAGAATCCAGTCCTAGTAGGCGAGAGCGCGGTCGACGGCCTCGAGAATGCGGTCGGCGTCGGGGAGGTAGCTCGTTTCGAGCTTCGCGGGCGGGAACGGGGTGTCGAAGCCCGTGACGCGCAGCACGGGCGACTCCAGCGAGTAGAACGCACGCTCGGTGACGGTCGCCGCGATCTCGGAGGAGATGCTGACGAACCCGGGTGCCTCGGATGCCACCACGAGCCGGCCGGTCTTCTGCACCGACGCGATGATCGGCTCGTAGTCGATCGGCGAGAGCGATCTGAGGTCGATCACTTCGAGGCTCGTGCCCTCGGCGGCGGCGAGCTCCGCGGCCTGCAATAGCACATTTATCATCGCTCCGTGGCCGACGACGGTGACCTCGGTGCCCTCGCGAACGACCCGGCTGGAGTGCAGCGGGGACGGGCTGGACGAGAAGTCGACCGGCCCCTTGTGCCAGTATCGGCTCTTCGGTTCGAAGAACATCACGGGATCCTGCGAGGCAATCGCCTCCTGGATCATCCAGTACGCATCATTCGGCGTGCTCGGGCTCACCAGCCGCAGACCGGCGGTGTGCGCGAAGTACGCCTCCGGGCTCTCCTGGTGATGCTCCACGGCACCGATGTGCCCGCCGTATGGGACGCGGATGACGACGGGCATCGGCACCTTGCCCTCGTGCCGCGCCGTCATCTTCGCCAGCTGGGTGGTGATCTGGTCGAACGCCGGGAAGATGAACCCGTCGAACTGGATCTCGCAGACCGGACGGTAGCCGCGCATGGCGAGTCCGATGGCGGTGCCGACGATGCCCGACTCGGCGAGAGGCGTGTCGAAAACGCGCTTCACGCCGAATTCCGCTTGCAGGCCCTCGGTGACGCGGAACACCCCCCCGAGCGGCCCGATGTCCTCGCCCATGAGCAGGACCTTCGGATCGTCGGCGAGCGCTTTCCGCAGACCGGCATTGAGCGCCTTCACGAGCGGGAGTTCCTCGGTGGTCATGATTCGCTCCCGAACGATGCCTCGTACTCCGCGAGCCAGATCTTCTGTGCAGCGGTCACCGGGTGCTGCTCGGTGTAGACGGTGTCGAAGAAGTCGTCGGGCGAGGGAGGCCCGAGTTCGAGAGTCCGCGCCCGCATGTCGGCCGCGAAATCCTCCGCCTCCTGGGCGGTCTCGGTGAAGAAGGCATCCGACTCGCCTCGACCGCGCAGGTACTTCTCGTACCGGATGATCGGGTCTTTCAACGCCCACTCGTCGACATCTTTGTCATGGCGGTATTTGGTGGGGTCGTCGCTCGTGGTGTGCGCGCCCATGCGATAGGTCATCGCCTCGATCATGCGCGGGCCGCCGCCCGAACGAGCCTCGTCGAGATACCTCCTGGTGACCGCGTAACTTGCGAGCACGTCGTTGCCGTCGATCTGGATGCCGGGCACGCCGAAACCACCCGCTCGGAGATAGAGCGGCACCCTCGACTGCACGCTCACCGGCACGGAGATCGCCCACTGGTTGTTCTGCAGGAAGAACAGTGTTGGCGCCTGGAAGCTGGCGGCGAAGACCAGCGCCTCGCTGACATCCCCCTGGCTGGTCGCCCCGTCACCGAAGTAGACCATCACCGCCTCGTCACGGTCGGGATCGCCGGTCGCGGTCGCGCCATCGAGCGAAACACCCATCGCGTAGCCCGTTGCGTGGAGCGCCTGGGAGCCGAGCACCAGCGTGTAGAGATGAAAGTTGTTGTTCGTCGCCGGATCCCAGCCGCCGTTACTCACCCCGCGCATCACCCGCACGACCTCGATGATGTCGAGTCCGCGGATCATCGCGATGGAGTGCTCACGATACGACGGGAAGATGTGGTCCTGCTGGCGGCTGGCGCGGGCAGAGCCCACCTGGGCCGCCTCCTGGCCCTGGCTCGGCGGCCAGAGCGCGAGCTGGCCCTGGCGCTGCAGGTTGGTCGCCTCGAGGTCGAAACGGCGGGTGATCACCATGTCCCGGTGGAACTGCCGGAGCTGATCGTCGCTGAGCGCCTCGATGTAGGGGATGTACTCGGCCGAGGCCGCGTCCGAGGCGAGTTTTCCGTCCGCGGAGAGCAGCTGGATCATCCGGGGTGTTGTGGGCACGCGGTCTAATCTAACGCGGAGTCTGCGAGAGCCGTTGGTAGATTGCGAACAACCTCCGCGGAAGCCCTTAGGAGTTTCTCCACAGACTGCGCCTCACCGATCGAGACCCGGATGCCGTCCTCACCGAGTGCGCGCGCAACGATCCCGTGCTCCGCGAAGATCTCCGCCGCGCGCCCGGTCATCGCGCCGGTCTCCAGCCAGACGAAATTCCCCTGCGGTCGCGGTACGCGCCAGCCCTGCTCGATGAGCGCCGCCCAGACCTCGTCGCGCAACACCGAAAGGCGCGCAACACGTTCGAGCAGCACCTCCTCGTGGTCGAGGGAGGCGAGAGCGCCGCGCTGGGCAGGTTCGGTCACCGACAGCGGGATCGCCGTGGTGCGCGCGGCATCGAGCACGTATTCGGGGCCGACGGCGTACCCGATGCGCAGACCGGCGAGACCGTAGGCCTTCGAGAACGTGCGCAGCACGACGAGGTTTGAATAGCGCGCCAACAGCCCCCGTCCATCGACGGATGACTCGTCGGTGACAAACTCCGCGTAGGCCTCGTCGAGCAGCACCAGCACGTTCTCGGGCACCTCGGCCATGAAGGCCTCGAACTCGTCCGCGGTCACGATCGTGCTCGTCGGGTTGTTCGGACTGCAGACGATGACGACCCGGGTGCGGTTGGTCACCGCGGCCGCCATCGCGGGCAGGTCGTGTCGGCCGGCGGCGTCATTCGGCACCGTCACGCTGGTGGCGTGTGCCACCGCAACGAGCCCCGGGTACGCCTCGAAGCTGCGCCAGGAGTAGATCACCTCGTCGCCCGGACCGGCGGCGGCCTGGATGAGC
>JAODAT010000021.1 GCA_025463565.1 Microbacteriaceae bacterium | reverse complement strand
GTTCTTCGGGAGGGCCTGATGAGCACCTCCGATCTCGAGAACCTCTACCAGGAGGTCATCCTGGAACATGCGAAACGACCCCACGGCGTCGGACTCACCGAGGGCGCCAACGGTGAATCGCACCAGGTGAACCCCACCTGCGGTGACGAGATCACGCTTCAGCTGCACCTGGATGCCGACTCCGGTGCGGTGCGCGAGCTGCGCTGGGAGGGCCACGGCTGCGCCATCTCGCAGGCATCCGCGTCGCTGCTCACCGACCTCGCCGCGGGGCTCACGGTGCCCGAACTCACGAGTCGTATCGACGACTTCCGGGTGGCGATGCGCTCGCGGGGCACCATCGAGCCCGATGAGGAGGTCTTCGGCGACGCCGTCGTGCTCGGCGGGGTCTCGAAGTACATGGCGCGGGTGAAGTGCGCGATGCTCGCTTGGGTCGCGGCCGAGCACGCACTCGCGCAGTCAGCCGCCTGACCCCTACCCGAACAGGTTCGACCGGGTTCCTCGGTCGCCCCACTCGGAGCGCAGGATGTTGCGGCGACGGAGCTCGGGCACCAGAGCGTCGAGGTAGCCGTGGATGGTCACCGGGTGCAGGTCACCGGAGAAGATGAAGCCGTCGTTCCCGGCGTCATCACCGAGTGTCTCGATGAAGTCGGCCACCTGCCCGACCGTTCCGACGAAACCGGAGCCGTCGGCGATGCTGCCCTTCTTCGCCTTGCGGGTCGCGATCTGTCGAAGGGTCTGCGGCTCGCCGGAGTCGCCGACCAGGCCACGGATTGTGCCCTGCGACACGTGCTGGCCGAAGATCGACGGGTCGAACGGTGCGTCAGGGTCCAGCACCGTGAGGTCCGTCTCGAGGTCGCTGGACTGGCCTTCCAGGATGGCGCGGACCGCCGCATCCGTCGGGTGCTTCGAGGCCTCGACCACCCGGTCGACCTCCTCCTGGCTGTCGACGATCTCCGGCTTGAACACGAACAGGATCTTGATGTCCTCCGGCCGGCGACCGTGCTGCACAGCGGACTCGTGCACTTTCGCGCGGTACGCCGTCACCGCCTCGACCGTGAGCGGCGCCAGGGCGAGTTGCACGTCGGAGTTGGCGCCGGCGAAGGCGAGGCCGGGGCCGGAGCCGCCGGGCGAGACGATGATCGGGTCGCCGTCCGCGAACGGCGGGGCATTGAGCGGGCCGTCCAGGCGGAAGTACTCACCCTCGTGGTGGAACGCGTCGAGCTTCGACGCGTCCGCGTATCGTCCGGTGTCGCGGTCTTCGACCAGCGCGCCGTCGCCCCAGCTGTGCCAGAGCTTGCGGACCGCCGCCAGCCAGTCTTCCGCACGGGCGTACGCGGCGTCGTGCGCCAGTTCTTCCAGGCCGAAGTGCCGCGCGCTCTTCACGTCGGTCACCACGTTGATTCCGAACCGGCTGTCGCTGAGGTGCTGCAGGGTCGCCGCCTGCCGCGCGGCGAGGTACGGCGGGGTCGCACCGGCGTTGATGGTGGGGGTGATTCCGATGTGCTCGGTCGCGTCGAGAAGGTATGGCGTGAGCAACAGCGGGTCGAGCTTCGGTCCGCCGTACGCGGAGCGGATGCGCAGGTCGAGCGTCTCCCGAGAGCCGAGCGAGAGAGCGTCTTCGATGATCAGCAGGTCGAGTCCGGCCTGCTCGAGCTCACGGATGGAGTGCTGGTACAGCTTCGGGGATGTCCAGCGATAGTTCCAGTCGTAGTAGGGGTGACCCCAGCCCTGCGGCCCGAAGCCGCGACCGAAGAACCATCCGAAGTGCTGGAGCTGTGCCATCCGTCGACTCTAGGAGGACTGTGTTCCGATAGCGCGAAATGTTGCGCCGTGTGAAGCGGCCGAGTTGTCGTGGGGGATTCTGAACCCTAGCTTGGTGCAATGACCACCACTCGCCGCCCCTATGGACGCGACGAGTTCGGGTTCGACACCGAGCAGGTGCACGCGGGCGAGTCGATCGGCGACGGCTACGGAGCCCGGGTCACTCCCATTCACATGAGCAACGGCTTCGTGTTCGACTCCTTCGACCACAGCGAGGCACGGTTCCGCGGCGACGACGGCGGCTGGGTCTACTCCCGCAATGCCAACCCCACCAACAGCGTGGCCGAGGCGCGACTCACCGCGCTGGAGCATGGCGTTGACACCATCCTCGTCGGCAGCGGGCAGGCGGCCGTCACGGTCGCGCTTCTTGGAATCCTGCGGGCCGGAGATCACCTGCTGGCGTCCTCCAGCCTGTTCGAAGGGTCGAAGGGGCTGTTCCGCGAGAACTTCGACCGCTTCGGCATCGACGTCGATTTTGTCGACGACCCGCACGACCTCTCCCAGTGGCGCGGTCTGCTGCGGCCGACGACCAGGGCCGTGTTCGCCGAGACGATCCCGAATCCCAAGAACGATCTCATCGACTTCGCGCTGGTCTCCGGTTTCGCGCGGGAGGCGGGCGTTCCCTTCGTCGTCGACAGCACCTCCGCGACGCCGTTCCTGGTGCGACCGATCGATCATGGGGCCGACATCGTCGTGCACTCGGCGAGCAAGTTCCTCACCGGGCACGGCGCCTCGATCGCCGGCGCCATCGTCGACGGCGGAACGTTCGAATGGTCGCGGTACCCCGAGAAGTTCCCGCAGTTCGTAGGACGCAGTTATTCGGACTTCACCCGATCGGTGATCGCCGCGCGTCTCGGCCCCGTGCTGTCGCCCTTCAATGCCTTCCTGCTGCTGCAGGGCCTCGAGACGCTGTCGCTGCGGATGGAGCGCCACAGTCGGAACGCTTTGGCCGTCGCCCGGTGGCTCGAGGCGCGACCCGAAGTGGAGTCGGTCGACTACGCGGGGCTGGAAGCCAATCCCTATCATTCGATCGCCGAGCGGTACTACCCGAATGGAACCGGCTCGGTCTTCGGCTTCACTCTGGTCGGCGGTCGCGAGGCCGCACGCACCGTGATCGACGCGGTCGAGCTCTTCAGCAGGATGACGAACATCGGCGACGTGCGCTCGATGATCCTGCACCCGGCGACGACTTCGCACTCCCAGGTGGACCCGAGTGCTCGCGAGCACAACGGCATCGCGGAAGGTCTCGTGCGGCTGTCGGTGGGCATCGAGGATGCGGCGGACCTCATCGCGGACCTCGACCAGGCCTTCGCCCGCTTACCCGTGCCCGCCGAGCCCGCCGTCTCGCTCGCGTAACAGGCGGGCGACGAGCAGCTCATCGTCGACGCTGCCGAAGCGCTGCCGCGCGTCTCGATGCAGCCGCGCGACCAGTCGGGACAGCTCGAACGGCGAGCCCCCGGCGAGCCGCTCGAGCGTCTCGAGTTCCTCGATCACGCGGTCGATTCCGAAGCTCGGCACGGGCTCGCCGCCGAGCACGCGTGGCAGGTAGTCGTCGATCAGCGCGCTCGCCGCAGCGGTTCGCGGCAGCACCCGCTCGAGCGTCTCCGGCGGGATCCCCAGCGAGCCGGCGAGGGACGTGGCCTCGGCGACAGCGGCCAGCTGGCCGAACCAGAGCAGGTTGGCAACCAGCTTGATCGTGAGCCCGTCGCCCGCACCCGGTCCGCAGTGTTCGATCGTTCCCAATTTCTCGAGCAGGGCTGCGGCGCGTCCCACCGAGGGGCCGGAGGCGAAGAACACGAGGTCGCCGGATGCCGCCGCGGCCGGTCCTCCACCCATCGGCGCGAAGACGACCGAGATGTCTGCAGCCTCGCACCGCGCAGCGATGCGGGAAGCGAACTCCGGATCGCCGCTGGTGAGGTCGATCCACAGGGATCCCGGTCGCAGGCCTTCGACGATTCCGTCCGCGGCGGTGACGAGTTCCGCCAGTCCGGGCAGCACGGTCAGCAGAATGTTCACGGTTTCGCAGAGCGCTTCCGGGCTCGCCGCGCGGGCGATGCCGGGAGCGGTCGACGCATCCGGGTCGGACCCGATGACCGAGAGGCCTGTCGCCGAAAGTCGCGCGGCAATGGGTGACCCCATTCGACCGAGGCCGAGCACTCCAATGGTCTCCTGCACAGACAGAGCGTAAGGGATCGTCACAGTCGGCCGCCTTGGGGAGTAGCGCGATACGGTCGATGAATGGTTGCCCCGCTTTCCGTCGTCGCTGTGTCTGGCAGCCTGCACTCACCGTCCAAGAGCACCGCGCTGCTTGGCGCGATTACCGAATCGCTGGCGCGAAAGGTGAATATCGAGGTCACACTCATCGAGGTGAGCGTGCTGGGTGCGGGCCTCGGCGGCGCTCTCGACCGCGGACAGCTCGACGAGTCCGCGGCGGCGGCCATCGCCGATGTCGAGGCCGCCGACCTGCTCGTCGTCGCCAGCCCGGTCTACCGTGCCTCGTACACCGGACTGTTCAAGCACCTGTTCGATCTGGTCAACCAGGGCGCGCTGTCTGGCACACCGGTGATCGTCGCGGCGAGCGGGGGCAGCGACCTGCACTCGCTGGTCATCGAACACCAGTTGAAGCCCCTGTTCGCGTTCTTCGACGCGTTCACCCTGCCGCTGGGCGTCTACGCCAACAATGCCGACTACAGCGACTACAGCGACTACACGGTGACGGGCGAGGCACTGCTGGAGCGCATCGAACGAGTGACGACGAGCGCCGCGGAGCTGCTCACGGAGGGAAACCGATGAACGCGCAGGAAAACCCCCGTCACAGTGCGGATGTGCCGAGCCTTCCCGACGCGGGGCTGAGCGCGGACGAGTTCAAGCTCGCTTTTCGCAACCACCCGGCCGGTGTCGCTGTGATCACGGCCGATGCGGGCGACGGTCCGGTCGGTCTCACAGCAACATCCGTGTTTTCGGTGAGTGCCGAACCAGCGCTTCTGGTGTTCTCAATATCGTCGCAGTCGTCCAGCGCGGCGACCTTCGACGCCGCCGACACCCTCGTCGTGCATCTCCTGGGGGCCGACCAGCTCGAGCTCGCGAAGCTGTTCGCAACGAAGGGGGCTGACCGTTTCGCCGACCGCTCCAGCTGGGACCGGCTGATCACCGGCGAGCCGTACCTGCCTTCGGCCCCGGTGCGCATTCGCGGGCGCGTGATCAATCGGATGGAGGCAGGCGGCTCGACCGTGATCGCCGTGCACGCGCTGCAGGCCCACATCGCCGACACCGATGCGGCGCCGCTGGTCTACCACAACCGCACCTGGCATCACATCGGCGAGCACTCCAGGTTGGAAAGCTAGCTCAGTCTTCCGGCTGCCAGAGCTGGATCGGGTTGCCCTCCGGGTCGGTGAGCGACGCGAACCGGCCCATCGAGTAGGCCGTCGGATCGACGGTCACCTCGGTTCCGGCTGCGCGCAGCTGCTCGACCATGCCGTCGAGGTCTCCAACACGAAAGTTGATGGCCCAGGCGCGGGTCGGATCGCCGAACTGGTCGACGGTGCCCTCCATCGCGGTGAATGCCGTCTCGCCGGCCTCCTGTCGCCACGACTCGGCACCCTCGGTCATGGGCACCGGATCGATGCCCAGGTTGTCGCGGTACCAGACCGCGAGGGCATCCGGGTCGCTCGCCCTGAAGAAGAAACCGCCGATTCCGCTCACTTTGTGCATGATCGATGGTCGCACCGCGCGTGGTATCGGAACAACCCATGCGCTCCCCGAACGGGAGGGTGTTGCTACGGCAATTCGGCACCTAGTCTCGAGGCACTGCTCGCCACAACGAGTCGCATACGCTGTTCGATTCGACTGGGGGGCCGAATTGACTTTGCTCAATCAGTTCGTTGACGGGATCCGGTCGCGACTTCATCCGCGAAGAGTCGCGCGCGCCGCCGCCGCCGCGGTCATCGCCATCATCGCCGTGCCGTTCCTGGCGATCGCCGTGCTGCTCGGGTTCGGCGCGGTGGTCGGCACACGCCTCGCCCACACGGGCACCGGCACGCTGGCCTGGGCACTGTCAGTGGCGGTACTCGTCGCGCTCATCGCTCTGGTCGACCTGCTTGCCGGCACTCTCGCGGTCGCCCGCATCCAGTCGGGCGCGCGACTGGGGAGCGCTCTGGCGGGCGCTCTGCGATCACTGCCGTGGGCGCTCGTCGCTCTCGTCGCTGCGCTCGTCTCGACCGCCCTGTTGCTCGTCCTCTGGCCATTCGGGGTCGTCGGCGGCCTGATAGCCGCCCTCGTCCTGCGCCTGCGGCACGCGCCGGGAGTGCGTCGGGCTCTTGTCACGGCCATTCCCCTGCTGCCCGCGATCGTCTCCCTGGCCATGATCCCCGCGACGTTGGCCGCGTCGAACGAGGGCGCTCGCTCGCTGCGGGGCCTCGTGATCTCGGGCTGGGCGATCGTGCACCGCCGACGTCGCGCTCTCGTCGCGTTCGTCATCCCGGCGGTCATACTGTCAGCGCTGCTGAGCTGGGCCAGTACGGTGGGGTCGACGGCGCTGGATGCCGCGGGCATGACCGATCTGTCGCTGCTGGTGATCGTGCTCGCCCTGGTTCTGCTCATTCTTGCGGTCGGAACGGCGCTGGCGATCGCGTTCCCGCCGATCGCCGAACCGCAGCCGGCGCCGGTCTCAGAAAAACGCGCTCGTTCGTCGCGGCTGATGGCGCGGGTCGCCATCCTGGTCACGGTGTCGGTCGTCGCCTCGATCCTGCCGGTGCTCTCGACGGGGCCGGTCTTTGCCGACCCGCTCACGACGCCGGTGCTCACCAACGGCATCGATGGCACCGGGCCGTCGCCTCTGCTCTCGGCGGAGGTCGTGGTTCCGGGCGGCGACCCCAGCGGAACCGTGCAGTTCTTCGACGGTACGGTGCCCATCGGGAGCCCGGTGCAGATCGTTCGTTCGACCTACGACACGACGGACGGAACCGCGCGCCTGTCGACGCGCCCGGTGCTCGATCCGGGGCAGCACTCCTTCAGCTTCGCCTTCACGCCGGCCGGTTCACTCGTCGCTTCGGCGACCTCCGACCCGGCCCCGTGGCACTTCACCGCCACCGGTGAGCTGGCCATCACCGTCGACGATGCGGCCGCCGTCGGCACCGCGGCGGATGTGACAGTGACGGTCGGAGCCGACTATCCGACCTCGGTCACCCCCGAAGGCACCGTGGACATCGAATGGACCGGAGGCAGCGCGACCGCGACGCTCAACCACGGCGTCGCGCACGCCACCATCCCCACGCTGGTCGACCCCGAGATCGACGCGAGCTATGCGGGATCGTCAGACTTCACGTCGGCGGCCGGTTCGCTCCAGGTCGGGGTGCCCGTTGTTCCCGAGAACACCGTGACCACGGCGAGCATCTTCACGGCGTCTTACCCGCTCGGCAGCGTGCTGGGTGTCGACGTCGACGTGACGGCGCCGGACGCGCCCTTCGGCACGGTGGTGAAGGGGCAGGTGCTGGTGTACTCGGGGAGCGCGCTTCTCGCAGAGTCGACTAACTTCCGAAACAGTGACTCGATCCAGGTTCCCACCGCGTCCCTGCACACGGGATCGGCCGACCTGACCGTCCAGTTCGTGCCAGCAACCGGCTTTTCGGGCTCGGACACGACGGTCAGCGCCACCATCGCGCCGGCGACCACCACGGTGGTCGCGACCATCTCGAGTTCGAGCACATCGTGGGGCAACCCGCTCGCCCTCGCCGTCACCGCGACCTCGAGCCTCGACGGGACACGCACCGTCGAAGTGCGCGACACCCGCACAGACACCGTGGTGGCGACGCAGGATCTCGTGGTCTCTGCGGGAACGGGCACCACCTCGATCGCCCTCGGCTCCGCACTTCGACCGGCGAGCTACGCGCTGGTCGCCACCGTGCTCGGTGACTCCGATCACGATGCCGCGGCATCCGGTTCATCCTCCGTCTCGATCGGGCCGGCCGCCACCGGCACGACCCTGACCGTCTCGCCCAGTCCGGGGGAGGTCGGGAGCCCGGTCACGGTTATCGCGACGGTCACGTCGACCGCAGGCCTTGCCGATGCGATCGCCGGTGCCGTCACCTTCCGGGCTCCGGATGGCACGCAGCAACTGGTCGCCGTGAGCGCCGGTACCGCGGTCTTCAGCTGGACTCCCAGCCAGCCCGTGACCGGAAACGTGACCGCGTCATTCTTCGACGCAGGTTTTCAGTTCGCCGGCTCGAGCTCACTTCAAGCGGTGTCGGTCTTCTCGGCCGTCACGCCTGCGCCAACGACCACCTGGAGTGGTTCGCTCACTCCCGCCGACCGCACAGTCACGCTCAGCTACACCGCGTCGAGCGGGCACGATCTGCCCACCGGCACCGTCCGCGTGCTCGATGCGAACGGTGTGATCGTCGCCAACGCGCTGCTCGACAACGGGGTGGTGATCATGCGGATCGACGGCACGACGGGTGCCCACCCGGTACTTCGGGCGGTCTACTTCGGTGACGACGTCTATGGCGCACGCACCGACGTGATCCCGGTGGATACCCTCACGAACTACCTGCCGACCGTCACCGTGACGGCACCGGCCACCGCCGACCTCGGCACGGCCTTCACCGTCTCGGTGGACGTCGCGTCTGTCCCTCTCACGTACGTGAGCACCGTCACCCTCACCGACGTCGCTCCGGGTGGAGCCACCAGCGCCCTGGGTTCGGTGACGCTCGACGGCTCCGGCCACGGCAGCAGGAGCGTCACCCTGCTCGTCGCCTCTAGCCACCAGATCGGCGCAACGGTCACCTTCACCACCGCGAGCCAGCTGGCGGATGCCCCGTCGACGGGCGAGACGGTCGTGGTCGCTCCCGTACCGGTGCCCAGTCTCGCCGTGACCTCGCCCACGGGGAGTTCGTCACTCGTAGCGGGCGGCTCTCTCGACCTCGACGTGACGGCCGGCTGGATCGGCACCGGCACGACCGGTGTGCCGGCCGGAACCACCGCGGAGGTTCGCGACGGCGCGAACACCCTGCTCGGAACGGTCACGCTCCTCGGCGGCTCCGGAATCAGCGGCTACCGCGGCCGACTCCACGTGACAAACCTTCGCGGCGGCACCCTCAGCGTGCACGCCGTCGTGGTCTACGGCCCGCTGAGTGCGACGGTATCGAGCCCCGTGCTCGACATCCCGATCACCGCCCCGGCGACCGATCTCGTCGTCGACGCCGGCTCGGTGACCGTCGGCACCGCGACCACCGTCACGGTGACCGCCTACCCGGTCGGCGGCCTCTCGGGAACGTCCCGCAGCATCCCCGCCACCGTGACCGCGGGCGGAGTCGACTATCCGCTAGTCCTCACCCGATCGTCGGCGACCGGACCGTTCAGTGCGGAGGTCGCTGTGCCGACCGGCCATGCGGGCGACCTTCCCGTCTCCGCGTCGATCCTCGGCGACGGAGTCGACACCAGTGCCGCCTCCGCGGGCACGGTCGCGTCGGTGGCGAAGCGGTCCACGTCGATCGTCAGTAGCGTGATCCAGAGTTCCGCCGCGGGCGACGAAATCGTGCTGTCCGCCGACCTAGCCCAGGCGGGCAGTGGAACGAGCCCCGCGCCGACCGGCGGCATCCTGATCGTCTCCGACCTGGGCTCCGCTCGATGCACCATCGACCCGGGGCAGCAGTGTGTCATCCCGGGCGACCAGGTGCGCGACGGAGCCAATGGTTTCTCGCTCTACTACGACGGTGACTCGGACAACCTGGCATCGATGACGACGCTGAACGTCAGCACCGGCCCGCGCACCTCGCAGCTGTCGGTCAGCTATTCGCCCGCGGTCGGGTCCTGGGTGTTCGGCGACCCGGTCACAGCCACCTGGACCACCACCACGAGTGGACGCGCCGCCCAGGGAGCGGTGCTCGTGACCATCGCCGGCACCAGTTGCAGCGGCACCGCCGTCTCCGGCAGTTGCACGCTCATCCCGCGCGGCAGCGTGTCCGGCGGGCGGGTGAGCACCGGCTATCAGGCGGTGTTCCTTCCGTCGGATGACGCCCCGTCCACACGGCTCGCCGGCGAGACGGGTATCTACTCGTGCGTGTTCCCGGTGATCCTGGGCAGGGCCGACTACTCGCGGGCGGTGCGCTGCGGCAGTTCGCACGCCGGCATCCGCACCGACAGCGTCATCACACTGTCGGCGACGCCGACGACGAACTACCTCGTTGATCACTGGACCTTCGGCGGCGTGGTGATCCCCGGCATCACCCCCTCGGTGACCGTGGAGAGCAACGGAACATATGTTCCGGTGCAGCGCTACGCACCGACCTGCTACACGCTGACCATCGCTCCGCTGGCGGCGGCCCGTTCCAGCAACGGCGGCTACCTCACCAGTTACACGCCACCGAACTGTTCCGACCCGTCGAACCCGACCACCTCTGACCTCGCTGCCCTCGCCGCAGGCCATCCGCGCTACGCGGTCGGCACGACGGTCGACATCGATGTCGTGCGGGCGTCCGCCGACTACACCGTCGACGCGCTCAGCGGATTCACGCTTGTCAACAACGACTACGGCACTGTGCTGATGGACGGCAACCGGAGCGTCGGCGCGACGTTCAAAGTCGCGGCATGCACCCCGGTGTCGATCTTCGCCGCACCCGGCGGCTCAGCGGCCATCAGCAAAGCGGTACGGCCCACCTCCTCCGCGACGCTTGCGCCCGCGACGGGAGCCTGCACCACTTCCGGCGGCCTCGCCGGCTATGTTCCCGGCACGACGCTGACCTTCACCGCGACGCCAGGCCCGGCGACGACACTCGATTCCTGGAAGGTGATCACCGGCGCTCCGTACCTGGCCGCCGGCGACGTCACCCTCGTACCGGTGACATCGCTGTTCGCTACCCCTGGCGCGACCTACAACACGCAGACCGTGGTGGTACCCGTGCAGGGCGCTGTGCAGGTCGCGGCCCGCTTCGCCGGGGTCAAGTGCGTGTCGGTGAGCATCGTGTCCCGCGCCATCATCGGTGTGAACGCGACGAATCCCTACGGACCGCTCGGAGCGTTCGGCAGGGCGGTCGGCACGCAGGACGGATGCGGCGGCATCGCCACGACGCACAGCGTGCGGATCAGTGGAAGCGGCTGGTATCGCATCACCACCGACACCGCCTCGTACGTGGCGTCGGGCAGAGTCGACGTCACCACGAACCAGACCCTCTACGCGCCCTCGGCGGAGCGGAACGTACCCGGCCTCGCCCACGTGACCTGGAACGCCCCCGCGGCCCCCGGTGTGACCCGTCTGATCGGTAATGGTTACAACACGTTCACCGATGCCGACGACCCCAGCGCATTCGGCGACAGCGACCTTCCGGACGGGCCGTCGATCGACCTGACCCTGGCCGCGCCGACGGTGACCGTCTACGCCAACTGGGTGCTCGACGATTTCTCCGGTGGGTGTTTCGCGCCGAAGGTCGCGCTTCCGCAGGGCGGTAGCTTCCTCATCACCCAGCGCTACGTCGACGAGCCGTTCTGCACGACCCCCGGCTTCGTGGCCGCCGGCGAGCAGGCGACCCTGCGCGCGGCAAACCCGGTCGGCGCCCCCGGACTCACGGCGATGCTCACCGACCTGACCACCGGTCGGCTTCAGGGTTCACCGGCCGCGTTCATCGGCAGCGACAGCTATGAGCTTGAATACTGTGCGCCGATCACCCTGGATGTGCGCATCCACGACGACTCCGGCCACGTGACCACCGCGACCGCCGCACAGGCCGTCGACTGGTTCGACGACGACGGCGGATGCCCGAACGGCTGGAGCCGTCCGAACCGCACCACGCGCACGGGCCTGTCGTCGGATGGCGCCACCAACTACACGGTGATCGGCAACCCGGACGGCTTCGGGCCGACCCTCGCGATCGACTCGAGTGGAACCATCACCGGATCCACCACCGTCGACCTCCAGGTCGTCTGTTTCACCCTGGGCACCTACGACTCGTCGATCACCACGCCGGGCAACTGCCCGGGCGGGGCGTCGAACCGCTTCCTGCGCGGCTCGCAGGTGCAGGTTCAGGCGGACAGCTCCGATCGCTTCGACGGCTGGGGCGGCAGCGTCGACGCCCAGCAGGGCGAGACCGGCTGGGTGATCATGGATGCCGACCGCGAGGTGAGTGCTGACCTGCACAACTACTCGACGTGGGACAAGATCGGTAACGCGGTGAGCAGCGTCGCCGAGCGCGCGGTCGGCGCGGTTGCGACCTTCGCCACCGGCTTCGTGCTGTCCCAGGCGTACCTGGTGAAGGCCACCGGCTGGGTTCTCGTCGCCACCGCGTCGATTCTGAACGCGGTGGGCGTCAAGGGCGCCGCCGTCGATGCCATCGATAAGGCCGGGCAGGTTGTCGGCGCCCAGTTCGACGTGCTGAGCCTGCTGAGCTCCTGCATCAGTGGCGGCGCCCCGGGTGGCGACGCACCGCTTCTCACCGTGCCGGCCGGCGGGGTCGCCGCGCCCGACGGGGGAAGCGCCGATGACGTGGTGGCCCAGGCGAAAGCGCAGCTGGCTGATCAACTGGCCAAAGAGGGAATCAACGTGCCGATTCCGCTCGGCGCGGGAACCGCCGGAAAACTGATCAACGCCTTCGGATCCGCGCCGAGTGCATACTCGGCCGACGCCGCCAGCGCCTGGAGCAGCTACGGATCGAGTATCACCGCATGCACCCAGCGCGGCGTCGACACCTACGTGGCGACCACGTATGGCGGCTGAGACCGGCCGCTATTCGGCCGCGACTCTCGCGTCCTGCTGGCGAAGCCAGGTATCGACCATCGTCATCCGCTCGGTGAAATCGCGTTTGCGCGGCGAGTTGAGGAATCCATGGCCCGCGCCCGGCACTATCTCGTCGTGCACTGTGACGCCCGCGGTCGTCAGCTCCCTGGCGAAAGCCTCGCCGGAGATCGACAGTCGATCGTTCTGGGCGTTAAGCAGGAGCGTCGGCGGCAGCCCGTGCACGTCGCCACCACCAGGAAGGGCATAGCCCGGCACCATCAGGGCGGGGTCCCCGACGTAATTGAGGCAGATCCGGGTGATCATCTTCTGGTTGAACATGATTCGCGCGGCCAGCCCGTGAAGCTGGCCTTCGATCTCCGGATCGTCGGGCAGGGTGCCATGGAAGGCGCCGTACGCGAGCACTAGCGTCACGAGGTCGAGCGGCGCCTCGTCACGCAGCATCATCGCCGCCCCGGCAGCGAGGTTCGCGCCGGCACTCGCGCCGCCGATGGAGATGCGCCTGCCGGTCACCGAGGCCAGGTCATGCGCGGCATCGACCACGTCGTGCAGGGCGGCGGGAAAGCGATTGGGCTTCGACCGGAGATCGGGCTTCGACCATGGACCGATCTTGGGCGCGAGCCGATAGTCGACCGCGCGCACCCGACGCCCGGTGGCCGCGAGAAAGCGGGCGGGCGCGTCGGATTCCTTCATGTCCAGGCCGCCGAAGGCGAATCCACCGCCATGCATCCAGAGAAGGGGCGCGCCGGCGATCTCGTCGTGCGGGAGGTATTCACGAACGGGAATGTCGCCATCGCGTCCGTGCACGGTCGCATCGACCACGCGGTAGGTCGCCTCAGGCACGGTCGGCATTCTCGCGGAGCTCATGCACCAGATCGTCCCACAGGGCACGGGGCAACTCGTGACCCATACCGGGGAAGATCCGCAGGGTCGACCCCGGAATGAGTTCGTGAAGCTCGAGGGATGCAGCGAAGTCGATGAGCCGATCGCTGTCGCCGGCCATGATGGCAGTCGGCACCGCGATGCCGCGATCGTCGTCCGTGCGATCGGTGTACGCCAGGATGCACTCGAGCTGCCGCTGGATGCCCTTCGGGTCGTAGCCCGCGTCGTACATCTCGCCGCCGAGTTCTTCGATCCAGGCCACATCCTGCGGCCAGGCGGATGACGCACACAGGCTCTCCGCGACGAGGTAGTTGGCGACGTACTGCTCGCGTGTCACCTCGGAGGTGTCGAGGATGCCGATCACGTCGTCGCGGCCCTGCACGTGGTCGAGCTTCGCCGAGGTGTAGAGCAGTCCGAGTGTCTTGACCAGGTCTGGCCGCTGCACCGCCAGGTACTGCGCGATCATGCCGCCCATCGACTGTCCGACGATGTGCGTCGGGCCGAGCCCGAGTCCCTCGATGAGGTCCGCGGTGTCGTCCGCGAGGTCGCTCATCAGGTAGCCGCCCTGCGGGTAGCGCTGTGAACCTCCCACGTCACGGTTGTCGAACCGGATGACGTGGAAGCCGGCCTCCGCCAGCCGTGCGCAGAACCCGGGGTGCCAACCCAGCATCTGGGCGGAGAACCCCTGGATCAGCACCAGCGGCGGGTCGCTCTCCACGCCGAAGGAATCCCAGTTGATCGTCGAGCCCCCCGCTTCTGAACGGCGCGGCGTGGTGAGCAGCGGCATGCGGTCAGCGCACCTTCCGGATGAAGAACACCACGACTCCCGAGACCAGCGCGCAGATCGCACCGAAGATGTACAGCGACGCGTATCCGCCGGCGAACGTGATCAGAAGTCCCGCGACTGCACCGGAGAGGATGGTCGGAAGCCCGGTCGCCACGTTGAGGATGCCGAGGTCGCGTCCCTCGCTCAGCTTGTTCGGCAGCACGAGCGACATCAGTGCCAGATCTACGGCGAAGTAGGTGCCGATGAAGATGCCGGAGAACAGGGCGAAGAGCAGGATGCCGCCCCAGGTCGGGCTGATGACCGGAATGAACATCGTGATGGCGAGCCCGACGGCCGCGACGCCCACGAACAGCTTGCGTCGCTTCAGCTTGTCGGACAGCCAGCCGCCGAAGGTCGCGATGGCGACCCACCCGACCACCAGGACGATGTCGACGATCGTGACCGCTCCGGGCACCGAGTGCCCCGGGAGGTTCTTCGTGCCGATGTAGTCGCTCAGGGTGAAGTAGAGGAAGCCGGTCGCGGTCGCGTAGGAGAGCGAGAGGAAGAACCGGCTGATGAAGGCGAGGCGGAAGTCACGGTCGGCGAAGCCGCTGAGGAAGAGGCCCACCGAGGTGAGCCAGGTTCCGGACTCGCGCTTCGGCTGCGGCGGAAGATCGACGCTCGACTCCTCGCGGAGGCCGAACACCAGAATCAGCGCCGTGATCACGACGACGACCGCGATGATCAGGTAGCCGTACAGCGGGCCGGCGGCACCGGCGACGGCGACGCCGACGAGCAGGCCGATCGGGGTCGCGAGGCCGATGATCGACGCCGCGAGTCCGCGGCGCGCCTCGGGCACCCGGTCGGGAAGCAGCGCGGTGACCGCGCCCTGGTACATGTTGGAGGTAAGCCAGAGCACCGTGTAGAGCACGGCGAGCAGGATGAGGTTGCCGGCGAAGCCCATGGCGATCATCAGCACGGCGGAGACCACGGCGGTGCCGAGGATCCATGGCGTGCGTCGCCCAAAACGTGAACGGGTGCGGTCCGAGAGCGCGCCGCCGAGCGGGATGCCGATCATCGAGGTGATGGCGACGAAGGTGGTCATGATCGCGAGCGTGCCAACCTTGTGGGCAGGGTCGAGGTGTGCGACGCCGGCCGGGATGAGGATCTGCTGGATGCCCTGGTAGAGGGCGATCATGCCCAGGGTGGCCGGGAACAGCAAGCCGAGCAGGCGGCCGACGCGCGGCTGCTTGCCGGTGGCCGGGTCGGCTGAGAGCGACTCCTCGGCCTTGACGACGATGGTGGGATCAGGATTTGTCATTGGGTTCCTCCATTGGAATCACATCACCATGTCAGAACATTCTTACTTAGGCAAGTACCTATCCCAGATCGACCGTGACGGTGTCCCCGGACGCGGCTGAAGCAGTCGCCGCGTCAGCCAGGATCAGGGCGGCGCGGCCGTCGTCGAAGCCCGGACTGCGGCGCTCGCCGCCGCGCACCAGCTCGATGAACGCCGCCAGCTCGTCGCGGTACGCGTCGGCATAGCGTTGCAGGAAGAAGTCGAGATAGGGAGCGCGGGCTTCGACCTCATCCGAGCCCCAGCGCGTCACGAGCGTTTCGCCCACGTTTCCGACCTGCAGCAGACCCTTCGATCCGAAGGCTTCGAGGCGCTGGTCGTATCCGTAGGCGCTGTGCCGCGAGTTCGTGATGGAGATCAGTTCTCCACGCGAACCGCGCAGGGTGACGACGGCCGTGTCGTAGTCTCCGCCCTCCTTGATCCCCTCGCTGAACAGGTTCGACCCGTGGGCGGTGACCGCCACGATCTCCGGCACGAAGAACCTGGCCATGTCGAAATCGTGGATGGTCATGTCGCGGAAGATACCGCCGGACAGCGGGATGTAGTCGGCGGGCGGCGGCGTCGGGTCGCGGCTGATGATGCTCAGCTGCTCGAGCTCGCCGATCTCGCCGGCGACCACGCGGCGGCGCAGCTCCGCGAAGTGCGGGTCGAAGCGTCGGTTGAACCCGAGTGCGATCGGCACGCCGCTCGTGCTCGCCTTGTCGCGCAGCCGCTCGACCCGCGCGATGTCCAGGTCGATCGGTTTCTCGCAGAGCACCGGGATGCCGGCGTCGATCGCCGCGGCGATGAGGTCGATGTGCGTCGGCGTCGGCGAGGCGACGACGACGGCGTCGACATCACCCGACGCGAACACCTCGGCCGAGTCAGTGGTTACGCGACCGCCGAGCCGCTCCGAGGTCGACTGCGCGCCCTCGATGAACGGGTCGCAGATCCAGGCGAGCACGGCATCCGGCGAGCCCGCGATGTTGGTCGCGTGCACCTGCCCGATGCGGCCGGTGCCGATGAGCCCGAAGCGAAGCGGGGCGCTCACGCGCTCACCTCGTTCAGCACTGCCCGAAGAAACTCGAGGCTGGCCCCCGCTGCGGCGATCGGTCCCTCGCCCGGCGCCGGTTCCGCATCCAGCACCCGGTCCTGCTCGAGCACGTACCAGCCGTCGTAGCCCGAGGCGGACAGGCTGCTGAGGATGGCGCGGATGTCGATGTCGCCCTGGCCGAGCGGCCGATACAGCAGGTCGGCGGCGACGGCTTCGAAATAGCTGAGCTCCCCGCTTTTCACCCGCTCGATGCCCGCGACGGAGACGTCTTTGAGGTGGGCATGGGCGATGCGGTCGGCGTGCTGCTGGGCGAAGAGCACCGGGTCGGTGCCGCCGATCATCAGGTGACCGGTGTCGAAGCAGAACCCGATACCGGACCCGGAGAGTACGCGCTCGACATCCGCCGCGCTTTCGACCACGGTGCCGGCGTGCGGGTGAAGCACCGCGACAACACCGCGTGCGGCGGCAACGCCCCGGATCCGGTCGAGGTTCTCGAAGAGCGTCGCCCACTCGCTCTCGGTGAGCTCGGGGCGCTCGGCGTCGTAGCCGTCGTCACCGGTCACGGCCGCGAGCACCAGCACGCCGGCGCCGGCGGCCGCGTAATCGTCGAGCACCCGGTGGATGCCCGGGAGCAGGTCGCCGCCGGCCCGGTGCAGCACGACGGGTACGAAGCTTCCCACCGCGGTGAGGTCGAATCGCGCGAGAAGAGTCGCCTTGGCGGAGGGTGATTCGGGCAGGAACCCGTCCGGGCCGAACTCGGTGGCGCTCAGCCCGAGCTCGTGCATTTCGCCGAGCACCCGCTCTGGGTCGAGCTGGAATCCCCAGCCCGGCACTTCGCTCACCCCCCAGGAGATCGGTGCGCCCGCAACTCGCGCCCTTCTGCTGCCACTGCCCGTGCCACTGCCCCGTGGTTTTTCCATGTAAGTACATTATTCCAAAGTCCGTGTATGGTGAAACCGTTGCGGCCACATTTGTGAGAACGGTAGACAGAGCTATGACAGCCATCGGATCGTCGGGGCCCTTCGACGTGGTCACGATCGGTCGAGTCGGCGTCGACATCTATCCGCTGCAGGACGGCGCACTCGAAGACGTGCAGACCTTCGGCAAGTACCTCGGGGGCAGCGCCACCAACGTCGCGGTCGCCGCGGCCCGGCACGGTCGGCAGAGCGCGGTCATCACCCGCACCGGTGACGATCCGTTCGGTCGATACATCCATCGTGAGCTCGTGAGGCTTGGCGTGAGCGACGTGTTCGTGAGCACGGTCGCCGGACTCAACACCCCCGTGACATTCTGCGAGATCTTCCCGCCCGACGACTTTCCGCTCTACTTCTACCGCGATCCGATCGCTCCCGACCTGATGATCGAGCCCGACGAGCTGGATCTCGATGCCATTAGGATCGCCGGCATCTTCTGGGCGACGGTCACCGGCCTGTCCCGGCAGCCCAGTCGCGCCGCCCACTTCGCCGCATGGGACGCGCGCGATCGACGCACCCATACCGTGCTCGATCTCGACTACCGGCCGATGTTCTGGGGCTCTGCGGCCGAAGCGCGCGAGCAGGTGCAGCGTGCCCTGCCGCACGTGAGCATCGCCGTCGGCAATGCCGAAGAGTGCGAGGTCGCCACCGGCGAGACCGATCCGTACCGCGCAGCGGATGCACTGCTCGACCGCGGCGTGAGTCTCGCCGTCGTCAAACGCGGTCCGCTCGGTGTGCTGGCGAAGTCGGCCGACGAGACGATCGAAATCCCCGCGCATCCGGTTCAGGTGGTCAACGGGCTCGGCGCGGGCGACGGGTTCGGCGGCGCGCTCTGTCACGGGCTGCTCGAGGGCTGGTCGCTCGACAGCACGCTGCGGTTCGCGAACGTCGCCGGAGCGATAGTCGCGACCCGTCGGGAGTGCTCGACCGCCATGCCGACGACCGCCGAGGTCGAGGCAGTACTCGAAAGGATCGCCCGATGACCGACCTCACCGAGCAGGACTTCGAGCGGCTGCGGGCGTTGCGGGCCTTCTCGCCCGACGCCGTGTCGCGCGCGCTCGCGAACCGTCCTCGCCGGGCCGCCATGCCCGACGACGGTCGCCTGTTCATCGTCGCCGCCGATCACCCGGCGCGGGGCGCGCTCGGCGTACGGTCGAATCCGTCGGCGATGGCCGACCGGTACGAGTTGCTGAGACGGCTGGGCGCAGCGCTCGACAACCCGTCGGTGGATGGCGTGCTCGGTACCCCGGACATCCTCGACGACCTGGCTTCTCTCGGCCAGCTGGACGGCAAGCTCGCCGTCGGATCGATGAACCGCGGCGGCCTTCGGGGTGCGACCTTCGAGATGGACGACCGGTTCACCGCCTACGACCTCGAGAGTGACTCGATCGACGGCCTCGATTTCGCGAAACTGCTGCTGCGCGTGGACCTTGCGGATGCCGGATCGGCCGCCACCCTCGAGTCGGCGGCACACGCGGTCAGCCGGGCGGCACGTGCGCGACTGCCCATCATGATCGAGCCGTTCATGAGTCGACGGGTCGATGGTCGAATCGTCAACGATCTCGACGCCGACTCGGTGATGCTGTCGATGGCGATCAGTGCGGGCCTCGGCAATACCAGCGCATACAGCTGGCTGAAACTGCCGGTCGTCGACGAGATGGAGCGGGTGATGGCGGCGACGACGCTGCCCACCCTCCTCCTCGGCGGGGACCCGGACGACAGTCCCGACGAGACTTATGCCTCCTGGGAAAACGCCCTGGCGCTTCCCGGCGTACGCGGACTCGTCGTTGGCCGCACCCTTCTCTACCCACCGGATGACGACGTGGAGACCGCCGTGGCGACGGCGGCCCGACTCGTTCACACCTCAGCTCTCGACACTCAAAGGACACGATGACCGACACCGACCTTCCGCTCATCCGGCACTGGATCGACGGCGCACTGCGCGACAGCTCGAGCGGACGCACCTCTCCCGTGTTCGACCCGGCCCGTGGAGTGGTGGCGAAGCGCGTGGTGCTGGCCGACCGGTCCGACGTGGATGCCGCAGTCGCCAGTGCTGCTGCTGCGTTCCCCGATTGGAGCGAGACCTCGCTCGCTCGGCGGCAGACGATCCTGTTCCGGTTCCGCGAACTACTGAACGAACGCAAGGGCGAGCTCGCCGCGATCATCACGAGCGAGCACGGCAAGGTGCTCTCGGATGCCGGGGGTGAGATCGCGCGCGGCCTCGAGGTGGTGGAACTCGCCACCGGATTCCCGCACCTCATCAAGGGCGACCACTCCGAGAACGTGTCGACCGGGGTCGACGTGTACTCGATCAAGCAGCCGCTCGGCGTGGTCGGCATCATCAGCCCGTTCAACTTTCCGGCCATGGTTCCGCTGTGGTTCTTCCCCGTCGCGATCGCCGCCGGCAACACCGTGGTGCTGAAGCCCTCCGAGAAAGACCCGTCCGCGTCGATCTGGATGGCCGAGCTCTGGAAAGAGGCGGGCCTGCCGGACGGCGTGTTCACCGTGCTCCAGGGGGACAAGGTCGCGGTCGACGGGCTCCTCACCGCGCCCGAGGTGCGCTCGATCTCATTCGTCGGGTCGACGCCGATCGCCCAGTACATCTACGAGACCGCGGCGAAGCACGGCAAGCGCGTGCAGGCGCTCGGCGGCGCCAAGAACCACATGCTGGTGCTGCCGGACGCCGATCTCGACCTGGTCGCGGACTCCGCCGTCAACGCCGGGTTCGGCTCGGCCGGTGAACGCTGCATGGCCGTCTCGGTGGTGCTCGCGGTCGAGCCGATTGCGGACGCCCTGATCGAGAAGCTCACCGAGCGCATCGGCACGCTTCGCATCGGCGACGGGCTGCGAAACCCAGACATGGGTCCACTGATCACGGGAGAGCACCGCGACAAGGTCGCCGGATACATCGACCTGGCGATCGCCGACGGCGCCTCGGTAGTTGTCGATGGGCGAGGTATCGACGTTGACGGAGACGAGGCCGGCTTCTGGCTCGGCCCGACCCTGATCGACAACGTGCCGACGACATCCCGCGTCTATACCGAGGAGATCTTCGGGCCCGTTCTCAGTGTCGTCCGCGTCGCCAGCTACGAGGCCGGTGTCGAGCTCATCAACTCCGGCCGTTTCGGCAACGGCACCGCCATCTTCACCAACGACGGCGGCGCCGCCCGCCGATTCCAGCACGAGGTGCAGGTGGGCATGATCGGCGTCAACGTGCCGATTCCGGTGCCGGTCGCCTACTACTCGTTTGGCGGCTGGAAGCAGTCGCTGTTCGGGTCGGCGAAGGCCTACGGCATCCAGGGTTTCGACTTCTTCACGCAGGAGAAGGCGATCACCTCCCGCTGGCTCGATCCGAGCCACGGCGGCATCAACCTCGGTTTCCCGCAGAACTAGATGACTGCCCCTGAGTGGTTCTTTCCCGCCGGCTCGCTCGCGCGGGACAGCTGGCCGACGGCGGCAAGCTGGGGTTACACCGGCCTCCGCATCGGCCACGCGGGAACCTGGCAGTTGCCGGCCGACGGCATCGAGCGGATGATCGTGCCGCTAGACGCTCGGAACGCGACCGTCGAGCACGGCGGTGGCACGGTCGAGCTCGCAGGCCGCGCATCCGTCTTCGACGGGCCGGCGGATGTCGCCTACCTCGGCACCGGAACGGCCGCGACGGTACGCGCGGACGGGCGGTTCGCCGTGGCGGAGGCTTCGGCCGACCGGTCGCTGCCGGTCGCGGTGATTCGCGCGGCGGACGTTCCCGTCGAGCTCAGGGGCGCCGGCCAGGCCACTCGGCAGGTGCACAACTTCGGCACGCCCGGCTCGTTGGCGGCCCAGAACCTGATCGTCTGCGAGGTGATCACCCCCGCGGGCAACTGGTCGTCGTACCCGCCGCACAAGCATGACGAGAGCGTCGCCGGACACGAGTCCGCGCTCGAGGAGATCTACTACTTCGAGGCGGCGGTCGAGCGCGGATCGCGACCGGACTCGGCCGATCCGTTCGGGCTGTTCGCGGCCTATTCGTCGCCCGGGCATCCGATCTCGATCGACGAACGCGTGCACTCGGGCGACGTCGCGGTCGTGCCGCACGGCTATCACGGTCCGGCCGTCGCAGCGCCCGGCTACGACCTCTACTACCTGAACGTGATGGCGGGCCCGGGCGGTGAACGCGAGTGGCTCATCACGGTGGATCCCGACCACCGTTGGGTGACGAGCGCGTGGGAGGGGCAGACTCAGGACGAACGACTGCCGTTCCGGAGAGGCGAGACCAGATGAGACCCATGACGGTCGGCCAGGCCCTGGTCGAATTCCTTGCCAACCAGTGGACAGTGGATGGCGAAATCCGCGAGCGCACCATCCCTGGCGTCTTCGGCATCTTCGGCCACGGAAACGTGGCGGGCATCGGACAGGCTCTCATGCAGCTGCACGAGCAGCAGCCTGGCCTGATGCCCTTCCATCCCGCGCGCAATGAGCAGGCGATGGTGCACCAGTCGGTGGGCTACGCGCGGATGCATCGCCGGCGCGCCACCTGGGCGAGCACGGCATCCGTCGGACCAGGGGCAGCGAACATGCTCACCGGCGCGGCGCTCGCCACGGCGAATCGCCTGCCGGCCCTCCTGCTGCCGAGCGACACCTTCGCGACGCGGGTCGCGGATCCGGTGCTGCAGCAACTCGAGTTTCCGCACGATACGAGCATCCAGGTGACGGATGCCTTCCGCCCGCTGTCGCGCTTCTTCGACCGGGTCGAGCGCCCCGAACAGCTGTTCTCGATCGCGCTCGCGGCCATGCGGGTGCTCACCGACCCCGCCGAGACGGGGGCGGTAACAATCGCGCTGCCCGAAGACGTGCAGGCCGAACTGGTCGACGTGCCCGACGGCTTCCTGCAGCCACGGGAGTGGCACATCCGTCGTCCGCTGCCCGAGGCCGGTCCGCTGGCGCGCGCGGTCGCGGCGATCCGGGCGGCTACGCGTCCGGTCATCGTCGCCGGTGGAGGGGTGCTCTACTCGGGCGCTGAGAACAGCCTCAGGGCTCTGGCCGAACTCACCGGAATCCCGGTTGCGGCCACGCAGGCCGGAGTCGGGTCGCTGGTCTGGGATCACCCGCAGTATCTCGGCGGTGTCGGGGCGACGGGGTCGACCGCCGGCAATCGCATCGCGGCCGAAGCCGACCTGGTGATCGGCATCGGCACCCGTTACAGCGACTTCACCACTGCCAGTCGCACCGCGTTCCAGAACGACAGCGTGCGGTTCGTCAACATCAACGTCGCCTCGTTCGACGCCTACAAGCACGGCTCGCAGCTGCCGGTGGTCGCCGACGCACGGGAGACCCTCGACGCATTGGTGGAGGCCCTGGCGGACTTCCGCATCGACGACGGGTATCGCGAAACGATCGCCGCGCTTCGGGCCGCGTGGAACACGACGGTCGATCGAGCGCTCCTTCCGACCGGCCGCGACCTCCCCGGCCAGTCGGAGATCATCGGCGCCGTGCTGGCCGCCTCCGACCCGACCGACGTGCTCGTGCAGGCAGCGGGATCACTGCCCGGCGATCTCCACAAACTCTGGCGGGTGCGTGACGCGCTCGGCTATCACGTGGAATACGCCTTCTCCTGCATGGGCTACGAGATCGCCGGCGGTATGGGCGCGCGCCGCGGTGCACCAGACCGGGATGTGCTCGTGATGGTCGGCGATGGGTCATACCTGATGCTGCACTCCGAGCTGGTCAGTGCGGTGGCTGAAAACCTCAAGATCATCGTGGTGCTCATCCAGAACCAGGGCTACGCGTCGATTGGGCACCTGTCGGAGACCGTGGGGTCCCAGCGATTCGGCACCGCGCAGCCGCTGCCGCTGGACCTCGCCGCGAACGCGCGGAGCTACGGGGTGCGGGTGATCGACGTGTCGGTCGGCCCCCGGGCGATCACCGAACTCATCCAGGCGGTAGCGCTGGCCAAGCGTTCCGACGGCCCGACCCTCATCCACGTTCGGTCCGATCCGCTGCTCTACGGCCCAGACGGCGAGGGCTGGTGGGATGTCCCGGTCGCCGCGGTCTCCGCGGTTCGGTCGACCGAGGGCGCGCGAGCGGACTACGAGACCGAGCGCCGGCGCCAGCGCCCCTTGCTCGGCTGAGACCTACTTGCCGACGAGCGTGACCTCGAACGAGTACAGGTCGGGCCGGTAGGAGTGGTGCCCGAACTCGACTGCGCGGCCGTTGCTGTCGAAGGCGACCCGGTCCATGGTGAGCACGGCGGAATGCCGGTCGATGTCGAACACCGTCGACTCCTCGGTCGTTGCCGACCGCGCGCCGATGCGCTGGCGGGCGACGCGGATGTCGACGCCTCGGGCGCTCAGCAGCTGGTACAGCCCGAAGCCGGCCAGGTCGGCTTCGGAGATGTCGAGGAACTCCTCGGGCAGGTAGTTCTCGAGCAGCGCGAGTGGCACGTCGTCGGCCAGGCGCAGCCGCCGCACGTGAAGGATCCGCGCTCCAGCCTTGACGCCGAGGCGCTCGGCGATCGCCTCCGTCGCGGTGATCTCGGCGCGCTCCACCACACGGGTGGAGGGGGAACGGTTGGCCGAGTTGAGATCCTCGAACAGCGACGTCAGCTCGACCTTGCGGGTCACCTCACCGTGCACGACCTGGGTCCCGATACCCCGCCGCCGCACCAGCAGGCCCTTGTCGACCAGGTCCTGGATCGCGCGCCGGATGGTCGGCCGCGAAATGCCGAGGCGCTCGCCGAGGGCGATCTCGTTGTCGATTCGTGCGCCGGCGGGAACGGTCCCGTCGACGATGGCCGCCTCGATCCGGCTAGCCACCTGGTAGTAGAGCGGGATCGGCCCGGAGCGATCGATGTCCATGAAGATGGAGACCGGCAGCAGGTTCTCGCCGTCCACGCGCCACCTCCTGTACATTCGCCGGGTTGTCGGGCTTTGTACGGACATTATCACCGAGGCGGAGCCCGCCTTCGCAAGAGCTGTCGGATTCGAATTATGTGCTCAAGGTCCGCGGGCGCGAGTTCGGACCGGCTGAAGGGACTGGAACCTCTTCGTGACCGCATCAGTGGTGGGCGCGATCAGGACTCCGCACCCTCCAGCACCGCTTCCGCGCGTTCGGCGCTGCCCTCGGCGAGACCGCGGGCGATCGACGGGCGGTATGCCAGCCACATCACCACGCCCACGAGCAGCACCATCACCTCGGAGACGGTGAGCGACCAGATGATGCCGGGCAGTCCGAACCAGAGGTTGCCGACGATCACGACGGGGATGAATACGACGCCCTGGGCCATCGACAGCACGATCGACGGCACCGACTTGCCGGTGGCCTGGAACAGCGACGTGATGAGGCCGGTGAAGCCGTTCGCGATCATCGCGACCAACTGGGCGGTCAGCACGATCACGCCGATGGCGAGCACCGACCGGTTCGCGGTGAAGGCCGAGATGATCGGCTCGCGGAACAGGAATGCGGTGATCGCGAAGAACAGCGTGATCACCCCGACGGTGATCGCGGCCGCTCGCAGCGCGGCACTGAGTCGCGTGCGATCCCCCTTGCCGTACGAGTAGGCCAGCAGCGGGAGTACCCCGATGGTCACGCCCATCACGAGAAACTCCGGCACCTGTGCGATCCGCACGGCGACCCCCATCGCGGCGAGCGGCCCGTCGCCGTAGTTCGCGGCGAGGTTGTTGAGCACCAGGGACGTGACGATGAGGAACGCGGACTGGATCAGCTCGCCAGATCCAACACCGAAGACGGGCTTCATGATGGCGGGGGAGAGGCTGAACCAGCTCGGCGAAAGGCTCACGTTGTCGTTGTATCGGGTGAGCCAGGTGACGAAGTAGGCGATGGTGACGATGTTCGCGAGCCCCATCGACAGCGCGGCGCCCGCGACACCCCAGTGCAGCACCAGGATGAACAGCACATCGAAGACGACGTTCGCAACGGTGGACGCGATCAGGCCGATCATGGCCTGGCGTGCAGCGCCCTCCGACCGCACGATCTGCTCGAGGCAGAAGGATGCGGCGAGCACCGGCACGAAGGCGAGCATGACGGCCACGTAGGCGGTGGTCGCCGGGACGGCAGCGGTGTTGGCCCCGAGCACCGAGACGAGCGGGTGCAGCAGCAGGAGTCCGATCGCGGCGAACACCACTCCGACGATGATCGCGCCCCAGAGCGCAAACGAGGAGACTCTCTTGATCTCGCCCGCCCTGGCGGCGTCGTTCTCGGATGCGCCGAGCAGCCGAGACATCAATGCCCCGCCGCCGACCCCGAAGACGCCGCCGATCGCCATCACGAGTCCGAGCAGCGGGGTGCCGAAGGTGATCGCGGCGAGGAACGAGGTGTTGTGCTGCGAGCCGATGAAGCCGGCGTTGATGACGTTGTAGACGGCGCCGACGATCATGGCAGCGGCCATCGGCACGCAGAGGTGTACGAGGGCGCGCACGATCGGCGCTGCGGAGAGGTACCAGCGGTTGCTGCCTACCTCGGGTGTGGTGGTTGTCATGGTGATGCTCCTTTTGTTTTTGGGCGCGCCGGAAAACGCCGGCGCGGCGTGTGAGTGTGTGCTGGGCTGGTCAGTCGCGGGTGGGCTGGGGAAGTACCGAGGTGACTTTCGTCAGTAGGGCGTGAAGCGTTACCCGCTCCTGCTCGTCGAGCGGGGCGAGTATTTTCTCTTCGAGGTCGTTCATGGCGATGTCGAACCCGGCGATCAGTTCGGCGCCGGCGGGCGTCGCGTAGACGCGCTTGCTCCGCTGGTCGCCCCCGCCGATGCGGCGCTCGATGAGGCCGCGCTTCTCGAGCCCCTGCAGGAGGCTCGAGACACTCGCGGCGCTGGTGCGGGTCATTTCGGCGATGTCGCGCTGCATTGAGCCGGGGTTCTGCACCAGGAAGCCGAGCGCGAACGATTGTTCACGGCTGAGGTCGCGTTCGCGCACCCAGTCCTGTCCCGCCATCATCTGTGCCCAGCCGATCCACCGCAGCAGCTCGAGGCTGGTGGTGAACTGTGGTTCCGTTCCGCTCATAGTTAGAACTTTAATAGTTTGAACTCTAACTGTCAACCTTCGAACTGAATGCGCTTTCGTGAAGGCAGAGTTCCGCCCAAGTGAACGTGCGTTAGCAGCGTGCTAGCCTCGATCCAAACCAGGGTCGAGGAGGACACGGTGGCGCCACCAGAGAAGCTGCATCCCGAGATGAGGGCGGCGCGGTTCATCCCGCGCATCCCCATCACCTCCAAGTTCTGGCGGGTGCTTCCCCAGGGCGCACCGAAGGTCGGGCCGGTGCCCGATGACCTGGTCATCGACGACGTCGAGGCGCCAGGCCTGGACGGAAACCCGCCGGTGAAACTGCGGATCTATCGGCCGAAGAACCTGAAACCCGGCTCACCCGGCATGTTCTGGATGAACGGCGGCGGCTTCGTCGGCGGCACCCTTGAGCAGGACGACCGCACCAACCGCGAGTTCGCTCGGCAACTGGGGATCACGGTCGTTGCCGTGCGCTACCGGGTCGCGCCGGAGCATCCGTCACCGGCCGCCCTCGATGACGCCTATGCCGGACTGCTCTGGATGTCGCGGTCGGCGAAGGAGCGGGGCATCGATCCGACACGTATCGCCATCGCCGGCGCGAGTGCCGGCGGCGGACTGGCCGCTGCCCTGGTGCTGCGTGCACACGATCTCGGCGAGGTGACTGTCGCGTTCCAGTTGCTCGTCTACCCGATGCTCGACGACCGCACGGTCATCCGCACCGACCACGACACCCGCGGCGCCCGTGTCTGGCAGGCGCAGGACAATCGCTACGGCTGGACCTCGTATCTCGGTGTCGAGCCGGGCAGCGACGGCGTCTCGCCGTACGCGGCACCCGCTCGTCGCGAGAATCTCTCCGGCCTGCCGCCGGCCTGGATCGGCGTCGGCACCCTCGACGTGTTCCATGACGAAGATGTCGAGTATGCCCGGCGCCTGACGGAGGCGGGCGTGTCCTGCGAGCTGGTCATCGTGCCGGGTGCGTTCCACGGGTTCGACGTGCTCTTCCGCAAGAAGCCGGTGGGGAAGGCGTTCTGGCACAGCAAGGTGAACGCGCTGCGGAGGGGACTGTCGATCCCCGCCCAGTGAGACGATAGGAGCATGACCGCACTGCAGGTAATCGCCTATTACTCGATCGCTCCCGGCAATGAGAAGGCGGTCATCGACCTGCTTCCCCAGCTGGCGGAGGCGAGTCGCACCGAGCCGGGCAACCTGTCATACAACGCCTACATCCAGCTCGGCGACGAGTCGGAGGTCGTCATTCTCGAGCAGTACGAGTCACCCGAGGCGTTCGCGGCTCACCGGGAGTCGGAGCACTTCCAGCGCCTCGGGTTCGGCGCCATCATCCCGATGCTGGCGAACCGGCGGGTCGAAACGTTCCCGATCCCCGCCGAGTGAGCGACATCCGGGACGAGGCCCGCGCTGGCTTCCGCGGTCTCACCGGTCACGAGCCCGGCGGTGTCTGGTCTGCTCCGGGCACCGTGACGACGCCCGGCGGAAGCGTTGCGACCGATCGACGGGTGGTGATCGCGCTGGGTCTTCGACACGACCGTCTTGCGCAGATCGCGAACTCAGAGACCGACGAACTGGTCCAGCTCGATCTCGCGGAACTCGACATCGTCCGCGCACTGGGCGCCGATGTCGATGCTGTGCCGGGATTCGACCTGCTCGTGGAGTCCGATGTGCCGGATGCGCTCGACCCGGCGGGCGCGATCGAGGCAGCACTGGCGATGGCTCTGAACGAGGTGTGGCGACTCGGGCATGATTCGACGGCGCTTGCCGCGCTGGTGCTGCGCCCCGCGGCGATCCTCGGGGGTGTCGGGCTCGACGGACTCCTTCTGGTGATGGATGCCGGAACGTCGCCCGGCGCAGACCTGGAGCTCGCCGCCGACACGGCCTCGACCTCCGGCGCGCACCTCACCTGGGTCGAGGGTGGAGTCGTGCTGGCGCTCATCGATGAGAACGACCTGTCCCGGGTGCTTGTTTCGATCGACGGGGCCTTCGCCGAGCACGGTCTACCGCAGCCCGACACCTACGCGGTGTCGGCAGGTTTCGGCGCGCGGCGCGAACCCGAGCCGATCGCGTAGCGTACGGGACGTCAAAGCGATACCCCCTTACGAAGCCGTTCGCCATCCCACACAATTGTGCAGAAGGCGCCCGCGATCTGATCCTCGCGGGTAACGGTCCCGGCAGTGTGGTTACTTGCCGGGGCCATCTTGGTTTTCGAGCCCTATCCGGCGGCTTCGTCCGGGAAGTCGTCGACGCCGAGGGCGAGCGCCTGCTCACGACGCTTGCGCATCGACGGCGCGACGAGGGTTGCGAGAATAGCGAGCACCGCGACACCGGCCGAGACCCAGAAGCCGATGGTGAACGCGGAGTTCTCGGGAAGCCCCTGTGCGGTGCTGTGCGAGGTGATGAGCGCCGCGATCACGGCAGTTCCGATGCTCGAGCCGATCGTGCGCGCGATGGTGTTGGCGCTGATTGCCTCGCCGGTCTGGGTTGCCGGCACGCTCTCGATGATCGCATTGGCGGTCGAGGCGAGCGCCAGGCCGATGCCGGCGCCGGTGAGGATGCCCGACACGAGGATCTGCCACAGCTCACCGTGCGAGATCGCCGGGAGTACGAAGGCGGCGGTCACGAAGATGCCGCCGAGCAGCATCGGCAGCTTCGGGCCGATCTTGCGGATGAGGATGCCGGCGACCGGCCCCAGAATCACCATTGCGATGACGGTGGGCAGCAGGAACAGCCCTGCCTCCGACACCGTCTTGCCGAACCCGTAGCCGACGACGGTCGGCAGCTGCAGGAGGGTCGGCACCAGGATGAACGTGCCGAACATCACGAAACCGAAGACCAGGGCGACGACGTGCGCGGTCCATACCCCGCGGATCTTGAAGAGTCGCACGTCGATCAGTGGCTCCTTGACCCGGAGTTCGACGAAGACGAAGGCGACGAGCGCGACCGCGCCGAGCGCGAGCAGGCCGATCGTCTTCTTCGATCCCCAGCCCCAGGTTTCTCCCTCGCTGATGGCGAGGAGCAGCGACACGAGGGAGACGGCGAGCACGAAGGTGCCGAGCAGGTCGAGGCGACCGGGCTTGCGGACCGGCGACTCCGGGATGCCGAAAATGGCACCGAGGAGCGCGATCACGATGAGCACCAGGGGCAGCCAGAACAGCCAGTGCCAGTTGAGGGCCTGCACGATCGGGCCCGCGGCGACGATGCCGACGCCGGCCCCGATGCCGAAGATGGCGGAGAGCAGGCCGATGGTGACGCTGACCCTTTCGTGCGGCAGTTCGTCGCGAACGATGCCGATCGACAGCGGCATGACCGCGCCGGCGGCCCCCTGCAGTGCGCGGCCAACGATGAGCACGCCGAGGTTCGGTGCGAGTGCCGCGAGCAACGTGCCGACGAGGAGCAGCGAGAGCACGACGATGAGGATGCGGCGCTTGCCCATCATGTCGCCGAGGCGGCCGAAGATGGGAGTCAGTACCGAGGCGGCGAGCAGGTAGGCGGTCAGGATCCAGCTGACATCGCTGGTCGATGTGTTGAGATCGTGCCCGATCGTTGAGAGGGCCGGGGCGACCAGCGATTGCAGCACGGCGAAGGACAGGCCGCCGAGCGACAGGTAGATGATGATCAGCGTCGAGTTCGGCCGGCGCTTGCCGGTGTGCTGGATGGAGCCGGTGGATGGCCCCTCTATGGTGCGCGACATGATTCTCCCGGATGTAAACAACTGCTGACTTGAGAATCGTACGCCCTTAAGTCAACGGATGTTTACAGCGCAGTGAACCCTGGGATACGGTTGCGATCATGGCAACAGAGGCATCGGTGCGAACCCGCGACGCCGCGGGCACGCGACAGCAGTTGCTCGCCGCGGCACGACTGCGCTTCGCGCGCGACGGATACGGAGCGACGACCGTGCGCGACATCGCGGCGGACGCCGGAGTGAACGTGGCGCTCATCAACCGCTACTTCGACTCCAAGGAGGGTCTGTTCGAGGCGTGCCTCGAGCATGTTGCCCGGGATCTCGGCCGGCAGAGGACCGAGCCGCCGACCCTCGAGTACGTCGTTCAGGCGATGCTGAGCCAGGCGGTCGCGTCCCCGAACGGCGACCTGTCGATCCAGCTCATGCTGCTGCTGCGCTCCTCCGGCGACGAGCGGGCGGATGCTCTGAGGATGGCCACACTGAGGAGTTTCGCGGTCGGCACCGCGACGGCGGCCGGGCTCGACCCGACGAGTGAGTCCGACATCCTCCGGGCCCAGCTCGCGATCGCGACCGCGCTCGGGCTGGTGCTACTGCGCAGCACCGGGCTCGAGCCGCTCCGTTCCGCGACCGAGGCCGACCTCGATGCGCCGCTGGGCGACTTCTTCAGGGAATTGCTCGCGCCGCGCTAGTGCGACTCGCGCGACACCCTGTCGCCGCTCGACCCCTGCAGAAAGTCGAGGTCCGCGCCGGTGTCCGCGCCCGTCACGTGGTCGACGTAGAGCTTCTCCCAGCCTCGGGTCGGCTTTGCGTAGCCATCCGTCGTGGCCGTGTTGGGGGTGCGGGAGTTGAGCTCCTGCTGGGTGAGGTCGAGCGTGATACGGCGCGCAGGCACGTCGAGGATGATCCAGTCGCCCGTCTGCACGATCGCGAGCGGGCCGCCGGCCGCGGCCTCGGGCGTGACGTGCAGCACGACCGTGCCGTACGCCGTGCCGCTCATGCGCCCGTCGCAGATGCGCACCATGTCGCGCACGCCCTGCTCGAGAAGCTTCTTCGGCAGCGGCATGTTCGCGACCTCCGGCATGCCCGGGTAGCCCTTCGGACCGCACCCGCGCAGCACCAGCACGGAGTCGGCATCCACATCCAGGTCGGGGTCGTCGATGCGAGCGTGCATGTCCTCGATGGTGTCGAAAACCACGGCACGCCCGCGATGCTGCAGCAGGTGCGGGGATGCCGCCGCCGGCTTGATGATCGCGCCACCGGGCGCGAGGTTGCCGCGCAGCACCGCGATGCCCGCGTCGGGGATCAGCGGAGTCTCGCGCACCGAGATCACCTCGTGATCCCAGATCTGTGCGTCGTCGAGATAGTCGACGAGCGGTTTGCCGGTGACGGTGAGGGCCGCCGGGTCGAGCAGGTCCTTCACCTCGCGCAGCACGCTCAATAGCCCGCCCGCCCGCTGGAAGTCGTCCATGAGGTAGCGCCCGGCCGGCTGCAGGTTGACCAGCAGCGGAACCCCCGATCCGATCGCGTCGAAGTCGTCGAGGGTGAGATCGATGCCGAGCCGCCCGGCGATCGCGAGCAGGTGCACGACCGCGTTCGTCGACCCGCCGATCGCGGCCAGCGCGACTATGGCGTTCCGGAACGACCCCTTGGTGAGAAAGGTGCTCGGCCTGCGCCCGGCCTCGATGAGGTCGACGATCAGGCGGCCGGTCTCGTGCGAGTTCTCGAGCAGGCGGGCGTCGACCGCCGGCGTTCCGGCGAGGCCCGGAATGATCATCCCGAGCGCTTCGGTCACGAGCGCCATCGTCGATGCGGTGCCCATCGTGTTGCAGTGGCCCTTGCTCGAGATCATCGAGCCCTCGCTCTTCAGGAACTCCTTCTCGCTGAGAGTGCCTCCGCGCACCTCTTCGCTGAGGCGCCAGACATCCGTGCCGCAGCCGAGCGGAACCCCCTGGAAGGTGCCCGTCTTCATCGGGCCGCCGGGAACGACGATCGCGGGCAGGTCGACGGATGCCGCGGCCATCAGAAGTGCGGGGATCGTCTTGTCGCACCCGCCCAGCAGCACGACGCCGTCGATCGGGTTGGCGCGGAACATCTCCTCCGACGCCATCGCCATCATGTTGCGCCACAGCATCGCGGTCGGGCGCACCTGGGTTTCACCGAGCGAGATCGTCGGCAGGTTGAGCGGGATTCCGCCGGCCTCGTAGATGCCCTGCTTCACGCTCTCCATCACCTCGTTGAGATGGGAGTTGCACGGGGTGAGGTCGCTCGCGCTGTTCGCGATCGCGATGTGGGGGCGACCGTCGAATGCGTTCTCGGGCAGGCCGCGTCGCATCCACGCGCGATGGATGTATGAGTTGCGGTCGGTGCCGGCGTACCACTCGGCGCTACGGTGCTCGGTCACGGCGTTCCTCCCTGTGTCAATGAAACTAGTGTGTCTAACTATGGCCACTTTCGACGCCGTTCGGGCACTGGGGCACCGCCACGTGCTGGCGGAGGGTCCGGTCTGGATCGCCACGAAATCCCGCCTGCTGTGGATCGATGTGGAACGCGGCGAGGTCTTCGTCGGCAGGCTCGACGGCGGGCTGGTCATCGAGACCCACCGGTTCGATTTCGAGGGCAAGGTCGGCGCGGTGGTCGATGGCGACGATGGCAGTCTGCTGGTGGCCGTGAATGACCGGCTGGTTGTCATCGACCCCGATGGCATGCGAAGGGATGGCCCGCGCATCCTCGAGGGGACCGCGCTGCGAGCGAACGACGGCGGCGTCGACCCGGCCGGCCGCTTTCTCATCGGCACCTATCACTACGACGAGCGACCCGGCAAGGACACGCTGCAGCGACTGGAGTACGACGGTTCCCTCACCCTGCTTGATGACGACCTCTCGATCTCGAACGGCCTCGCCTGGTCGCCGGACGGCACGCTGTTCTACAGCACCGACACGGCCAACCAGACGATCTGGGTTCGAGACTATGACCCGATGTCGGGCGGCTACGGCGCTCGCCGCAGGCATCTCACGATCGAGAGCGGGTATCCGGATGGACTCACGATCGACTCTCGCGGGTACCTGTGGATCGCGATCTGGGCCGGCTTCGAGGTGCGCTCATTCGCGCCCGAAGGCACTCCCGCCGATACCGTGAGCGTGCCGGTGCCCGACGTCTCGAGCGTCGCGTTCGTCGGGGACGACCTCGACCGGCTGCTCATCACCACGTCATCCCGTGACCTCGACGCGGCGGGCCGCGAACGGTACCCTGACGCCGGCGCGCTTTTTCTCGCGAATGTCGGAGTCACCGGACAGCCGACCACTCCCTGGAATTCGGCGGCGCTGTGAAAGCCTTCGTTCTCACCGGGCCGCGCGAGTTCGAGGTTCGGGATGTCGCCGCACCGGTGGCGACGCCCGGCACCGTCGTGATCGACGTGCAGCGCGCCGGCGTCTGCGGCACCGACGTGGAGTTCTACGCCGGCGAGATGCAGTACCTGCACGAGGGTTTCGCCGAGTTTCCGATGCGGCTCGGACACGAGTGGATGGGCACCGTCTCCGCGATCGGCGACGGTGTCGATGACTTGTGGCTCGGTCGTCGCGTTACCGGTGACACCATGCTCGGGTGCGGCGTGTGTCGCCGCTGCCGTCAGGGCAACCAGCACGTCTGCGAGTTCCGTTTCGAGGTAGGCATCCGCGCCGGTTTCCCCGGCGCTCTCGCCGAGCAGCTGGCGATGCCGGCGTCTGCGCTTCACGCGCTGCCCGACTCCGTCGACGACGTGCTCGGCGCCCTGGTCGAGCCGGGCGGCAATGCGCTTCGATCGGTGCAGGGCGCGAACCTCCGCCCGGGGCAGCGCGCGCTCGTGCTCGGCCCGGGAACGATCGGCCTGCTGGTCGCGATGTTCGCACGGGCCGCCGGCGCCGAGGTGCACCTGATGGGTCGCTCGGCCCGCTCGCTGGACTATGCCCGAACGCTCGGGTTCGACGGGGTGTGGACGGACGACGAACTTCCCGACCTCCCGTGGGACGCCGTCATCGACGCGTCCAACGCACCCGCGCTGCCGGCGAAGGCCCTCGACCTGGTCGAACCGGGCGGGCGTGTGGTCTACGTCGGCCTGGCCGGTAGCCCCAGCCTGATCGACACTCGCACCATGGCGCTGAAGGACGTGACCTCGGTGGGCATCCTCAGCGCATCGCCCGGCCTCGCCGGAACGATCAATGCCTACGCGGCGGGCGCTGTCGACCCGCGTGAGCTCGTCGCGGCGACCGTTGGGCTGGATGGCGTCGGTGCCGTGCTCGCCGGCGACCGGCCCGAAGGCGCGGGTTTCGGCCCCAAAATGCATATCGACCCACGCACGTAGAAGGAGCAGCAATGTCTGAATTCACCGACCTCGTCGCCATCGTCACCGGGGGCGCGAGCGGCCTCGGCGCCGCAACCGCGGCGCTCCTGGTCGAGCGGGGCGCCCGTGTCGCGGTGCTGGACCGCGCGGTCGACGGGCTGCCTGACGGACTGTTCGGTGTCGTCTGCGACATCACCAGCACCGAGCAGGTGAACGCGGCCGTCGCTGCGGTGGCCGAGCACTTCGGGGCGCTCGACATCGTGATCAACAACGCCGGTATCGGGGCGGCGGGTGACATCGCCGCCAACGACGACGACGAGTGGCACCGGGTGCTGGACGTGAACATCGTCGGGCTGGCCCGGGTCAGCCGTGCGGCACTGCCGCATCTGCGGAAGTCGGCGCACGCTGCCATCGTCAACACCTGCTCGGTCGCCGCGGTGGTGGGGCTGCCCAATCGCGCGCTGTACTCCGCGAGCAAGGGAGCGGTCGCGGCCGTGACCCTCGCGATGGCGGCCGACCACGTTCACGAGGGCATCCGCGTGAACGCGGTGACGCCCGGCACTGCGGACACCCCATGGGTGGGGCGCCTGCTCGACGCCGCGGATGACCCGGATGCCGCCGCCGCGGCCCTCAAAGCGCGCCAGCCGATGGGCCGGCTGGTCTCCGCGCCCGAGGTGGCACACGCGATCGTCTATCTCGCGTCGCCGCTCTCCTCCTCGACCACGGGCACACTGCTCTCCGTCGATGGCGGCATGAAGGGCTTGCGGGTCCCGGAGCGCACGGCGTGACCGGGGAGCACGCGGGTCGCGTCGCCCTCGTCTTCGGAGGCACGAGCGGCATCGGCCGCGGCACCGCTCTGGAACTCGCAGCACAGGGTGCAGCGGTCGCGGTCCACGGGCTCGACTCGGGCGAAGCGGCATCCGTCGTCGCGGAGATCGAAAGCCACGGCGGCCGGGCGATCGGGGTGCACGGGCCGATCGACGATGAGACGACGGCGGCGGCCGCCGTCGAGCAGACGATCGCCGCGTTCGGACAACTGGACTCGATCGTGCTGTCGGCGGGCATCCAGCGCTATGGAGACGTCGTCTCCACCTCGCGCCAGACTTGGGACGAGGTCTTCGGCGTCAACGTGACCGGTGCCTTCCTCGCGTCCAAGCACGCACTGCCGTTCATTCGACAGAGCCCGAACGGCAGCGTCGTCGTCGTCGCCTCCGTGCAGGCTTCGGCCGCCCAGACGCAGGTTGCTGCGTACTCGGCGAGCAAGGGCGCTCTCGTCGCACTCGCGCGATCGATGGCCGTCGACGAGGCGCCGTTCGGGGTGCGGGTCAACAGCGTGAGTCCGGGGTCGGTCGACACGCCCATGCTGCGGGCATCCGCGGCCCTGTTCGGCGACGGCACCGCCGAAAGCGTCGAACGTACGTTGGCCAACTGGGGCACATCGCACGCGCTGGGGCGTATTGCGAAGGTCGACGAGGTCGCTGCGGCGATCTCATTCCTCTGCTCTCCGCGCGCGTCATTCATCACCGGAGTCGACCTGCGCGTCGACGGCGGCCTCACCGCGGCGCTGCCCGTACCGCTGCCACAGAAGGATTGACGAATGCTTCAGCTCACGGAAATGCTCTCAGCGCGGCCCGAACCGCTCTGGAAACTGGCGAAGCAGTGCGGTGTCGACGACATCGTCGCGACCATGGACGGCGCCGAACAGGACCAGCGGATGTTCGCCTCGATCGGCGAGGGCGGCCCCAGCTTTCGCGTCGACAGCCCCGACGCCCCCTGGTCGGAAAGGGCGATCGCGCACCAGCAGGAGGTGTACGCGGACTACGGCTTTGGGCTCTCCGTGATCGAAGACACCCCGCCGCTCGATCTGGTGCGGCTGGGTCTGCCCGGTCGTGATGAGCAGATCGAGTCGTTCATCATCCAGGTACGCGCCATGGGCGCGTTGGGAGTATCGACGCTCTGCTACAACTGGATGGCGAAGACTAGCTGGGCGCGCACGGCCGTAGACATTCCCACCCGCGGAGGCGCCCTCGTCACCGGGTTCAGCCGGAAGGACGCCGAACGCCTCGGCGACGTGATCGAACCCGGCGGGGTGACGGCCGACCAGCTGTGGTCGGGCTTCGGATACTTTCTCGACGCCGTGCTGCCCGAGGCCGAGAAGGCAGGGGTGCGGCTCGCGCTGCACCCCGACGACCCGCCCGCGCCGGTGGTGCGGGGGATGCCGCGCATCATGTCGTCCGTCGATTCATACCGTAGGGTGCTCGCACACTCGGCATCCCCCTCGAACGCGATCACCCTCTGCCAGGGCAATTTCGCGATGATGACGGATGACCTGCCCGGCGTCATCCGCGAGTTCGGCTCGGCCGACCGGGTCGCGTTCGTGCACTTCAGGGACGTCGTCGGCACCGCGGACGATTTCGTCGAGACCTTCCACGATGCCGGCCAGACCGATCTCGCCGCCTGCATGCAGGCCTACTACGACGTCGGTTTCAGTGGCCCGATCCGGCCCGACCACGTGCCGACGATGGCGGGGGAGTCGAACGAGCGGCCCGGCTACGCGACGCTCGGTCGCCTGTTCGCCCTCGGCTACATCCGCGGACTCGAGGACAGCATCTCGCGGTAGCTCGGCGTGAGCTCGACCCAGCGATCGTGCCAGTTCGCGGGTTCGCGGCCATCGATCAGGGCGGCAAGGTCTTCGAGGTGCGCCTGCCAGCCGGAGCCGTGGTCCGCGTAGTGCTCGAGCGGTAGCCCCCGGTCTTCGATGACGAGGCGGGTGCCGTCGCCCTCGGTGGTGAGGAGCGCTTCGATCACGGTCGGGATCTCGTCCTCGTCCTGGGTGGTGACGACGAGTCGGCGCGGCGCCTCGCAGACATCCACCGTGCCGGTGCCCTCCCAGGTGCTGGTGAACCTGGCGGTGAAGGCGCCGCCAACGCGCAGGTCGCCCTCGACCGTGCCGATCCACCGTGCGAGTCGTGCCGGCTCGGTGATGGCAGACCACAGGTCGTCGATGTCGGTCGGATACACGTCTTCGACGTGCACCACCCCCTTGCCGCTCTCCTCGCGGAGGTTGCCGATGATGCGGGGTTCAGTCATTGTCGTTTCCTCTCTTTCCGCGTGCAATTTCGGTGTGCAGTGCATCCAGTCGCTGCTCCCACAGGGCGCGGTACGGACCAAGCCACTCGTCGAGTTGCCTCAGGGTGGTCGGGCGCAGCGAATAGACGCGCCGCTGCGCGTCGCTCTGGACATCGACCAGCCCGGCCTCGCGCAGCACCCGGAGGTGCCGCGAGACGCCCGGCCGCGCGATGGGCAGCAGCGCCGCCAGCTCGGTGACGGTCGCCGGACCGTCGGCGAGCTGGGCCAGCACGATGCGCCGGCTCGGGTCGGCGATCGCGTGCAGTACGGCATCCATGTTCCATAGCGTACCCATAAGGGTACGTAACAAACAAGGTACATAAGAATGTGCAATCCCCTAGATCACCGCCGGTTCCGGGAGGACGCTCACGGTATGACAAACACAACGGCGGATGTCGACGCCCACGACGGCCGGCCGGAGACCACATCGGAGCGGTCCGATCGCAACTGGAACGAGATACTTCAGGAACTGCGGGTGACCCAGACCGGCACGCAGATCATGAGCGGCTTTCTGCTGACCCTGCCGTTCCAGCAGCGTTTCGCGACGATTCCGCACTACGAGCTGGTGGTCTACATCGTGCTGCTGGTGCTCGCGGCGTGCGCGACCGCGCTGGGCTTCGCACCCGTGGCGCTGCACCGCATGCTGTTCCGCCGTCACGAGAAACGCGAGATGGTCACCGTGGCCGACCGGCTGCTGCAGGCGGTGCTGGTCCTGGTGTCCGTGCTCACGGCGGGGGTGGTGCTGTTCGTGCTCGACTTCACCGTGACTCTCACCGCGGGCATCATCGCCGGGGCGGCCGTTCTGGCGCTCCTCATCGTTCTGCTCGTGGTTATTCCGCGGGCCGTGCTGACGAACCGGAGGCACGCCTGATGTTCGAGGGCTTCGAGGAGGGAATCGTGCAGACCGGCGGCACCCCGCTGTTCGCGCGGTGGGCCGGCGAAGGCCCCGCTGTCGTGCTGCTGCACGGCCACCCGCGCACGTCATCCACCTGGTACGCGGTCGCCCCGCTTCTCGTCGCCCAGGGCTTCACCGTTGTGTGCCCCGACCTTCCCGGCTACGGGAGATCGGGCAAGCCGACCCCGACCGCCGACCACTCCGCACACTCGAAGCGCGCCGCGGCAGACGCGGTGCTCCAGTTGATGCGCGCTCTCGGTCACGAGGGTTTCGCGGTCGTCGGCCATGATCGCGGCAGCTACGTCGCGCTGCGACTCGCGCTCGACCACCCGGAGGCGGTCGAGCGGGTCGCGTTCCTCGACTGCATCCCGATCAGCGAACACCTGCAGCGCGCGAACGCCCGCTTCGCAACCCAGTGGTGGCACTGGTTCTTCTACGCCCAGCCGGAGCGGCCGGAGCGCGTGATCAACGCCGACCCGCTCGGCTGGTATGCCGGCGATCCCGACCGGATGGGGGCCGAGAACTATCGGGAATGGCGCGCGGCGGTCTCCGACCCGGCCGTCGTGACCGGAATGCTGGAGGACTATCGCGCGGGACTCACCATCGACCGGGCCCACGAGGAGGCCGACCGCTCGGCCCGGCGTCGGCTCGCAATGCCGGCTTTGGCGCTGTGGTCGACGCTTGACGACCTCGAGGAGCTGTACGGCGATCCGTTGCGCATCTGGGCCGACTGGGCGGATGATGTTCGCGGCCACGGCATCGAGTCCCATCACCACGTTGCCGAGGAGGCACCCGCCGAACTCGCCTCAGAGCTTGCGGCCTTCCTCGCACCGCAGGAAGTGTTCACCTCGCGGCCGTAGCGTGAGACGCGATGAGCGACCAGACCGTGTCCCGCCCCGGCTGGGGAGTGCTCATCGTCGTCGGCCTCATCGGCGGGCTGCTCTCCGGCGCATTCGGCGTCGGCGGCGGAGTGGTGATGGTGCCGCTCCTGCTGCTGCTGGCCAGGATGGACGAGCGCGAGGCATCGGCAACATCGCTGAGCGCGGTGTTTCCGGCCTCGATCGTCGGGTCGATCGGTTACCTGCTGCACGGACAGGTCGACCTGCTGGCGGCGGCGGCGCTCGCCGTCGGCGGAATTCCCGGGGCACTGCTCGGAGCCTCGCTGGTGCGTCGCATCCCGGTCGGGCTGCTGCGCTGGCTGTTCATAGCGCTGCTCACCCTGGTTGCCGTCCGCACGCTGGTCTCCCCGAATGACGCGATCGGAGGGCATCACTCGCAGAACTGGATCACCCTGCTCGCGCTGGTCGGCGTCGGGGTGCTCACCGGGCTCGCGTCGGGCCTGTTCGGTGTCGGCGGGGGCATCATCGTGATTCCGGCCCTGACCATCGGTTTCGGCTTCGTGCCGCTCGTTGCGAAGGGCACCTCGCTTGCGATGATGATCGTCTCGAGCGGCACCGGCACAGCGTCGCACCTGCGCCATGGCACCATCCAGTGGCGCTCGAGCGCGATCGTTGCGGCAGCCGCCATCGTCGCCTCATACGGCGGCGTGCTGCTGGCTCTCACGATGAGTTCGACCGTGTCCCAGGTGCTGTTCGGCCTTCTGCTGGTGGCGACGGTCATCCAGCTGACGGTGCGCGCGATCCGACTGCGAGCCAAAGCAGCTGTCGTTTAGGCCCGCAGCAGGTCGTCGAGCAGCGCCGCGAGTCCCACCGGGTCCTGCACGTGCATGTCGTGCACGGCGCCCGGCTTGTCGCGCACGTCCCAGCCCGCCTCGCGGAAACCGGTGGCCATGGCTGGCGGGATTACAAAGCTCTTGTCCGCGAGCACGATCGTCGACGGCACCGGCGGCGGCACCACCGCGAACGGGTGCTCGACCCCCGATGGCACCAGCTGTTTCATCATCGTGCTGTCCCAGTTCTTCCAGCTTTCGCGGAACAGCGCCAGGGTGTCGGGGGCCGAGCCTTTCGGCGGCGAGCCCATCGCCCGCAACATCCAGGTCGGCATCTTCGGCTGGATCGGCCCGAGGGTCTTCAGCGCCCAGGCCGCCGACGGTGAGGCGGTGAACGCCGGGTCGAACCCGATGTAGCGCTTCGGCTTCAGCCGGGCGGCAGCCCACGCGCTGGAGACACCGCCGAGCGACTGGCCGATCAGGAAGTCGAGGCCGGTGGGCAGGGTCTCGACCAGGTCGTCCGCGAAGTCACTCACCCGGTAGTCGGCGGCGCGGTCACTCTCGCCGTGGCCGCGCAGGTCGACAAGGGTGAGGGTGATGTCGTACTTGTCGGTGAGGATCTTTCCGAAGTCCCGCCAGATGAGCGTCGACATGCTCGCCCCGTGCACCAGCGCTGCGGTACGCGGCCCTGCCGTGGTGGTCTTGGTCGCGAGCTTCATTGCTCCTCCTGGGTAGTGTTTATTGCATGCTAACGGGCATTCACTTATAGTGCTAACAGGAATGTCATGACAAATGCGACCAGGGAGTCGATGTGAGCGTAACCACCGGCGTGCAGGTGACCACCGAATACGGCGTCATCGAGGGTGCGCTGCACGATGATCTCGCCCTGTTCCGCGGGGTGCCCTTCGCGGCGCCGCCCTTCGGCAGCCGCCGATTCCTGCCCCCGCACCCGCCCGAGAAGTGGGAGGGCGTGCGCCAGGCGACAGTGCGAGGGGTCGGCGCGTACCAGCCGGATGTCTCGCACATGGAGGGCATGGAGATCGATGCCCTATCCAACCCCGAGGTTCAGGGCGACGACTGTCTCACCCTCGAGATCTGGACACCCAAACCTGGCAGCGGCCCGCATCCGGTCATGGTCTGGATTCACGGCGGCGGCTATATGTTCGGCTCGGGGTCGGCCCCCGCCTACAGCGGCAAGACCTTCGCCCGCGACGGTATCGTGCACGTTGGCATCAACTATCGACTCGGGCTCGACGGGTTCATCTATCTCGGGGAGGGCCGCGACAACCTGGGTCTGCGCGACCAGGTCGCGGCACTCGAGTGGGTGCAGCGCAATATCGCCGCGTTCGGCGGCGATCCGGCCAATGTCACGATCTTCGGCCAGTCCGGGGGTGCAGTGAGCGTCATGAACCTGCTCGCGATGCCGTCCGCGAAGGGGCTCTTCGTGCGAGCGATCGCCGAGAGCGGCAATCCCGGCTCCGCCGTCACGCCGGCCGAGGCGACGAAGTGGACGAAGCGGTTCGCCAAGCGACTCGGCGTCGCTCCCACCGCCGAAGGATTCGCGAGCGTGCCGATCGAGAAATCGACGGCAGAGGAGACGCCGTTCATCCTCGACTTCATCAACCCGCTCAAGCACGGGTCGACGGCGTTCTGGATCAGCCCGTTCCGGGCGGTGCTCGGCACCCCGACGCTGCCCGAGAACCTCGTCACCACCCCGAACCTCCACGGCGTGCCTCTCATCACCGGCACGACGCGCAACGAGACGATCGGCTTCCTCAAGACCCTCGGGCGCATGGACGGCATCAACCCGTTCATCGGCTGGTTCTTCCGACGCGCGATGGGCGTCACGTCGGCGATCCGCCGCGCCTACCGCACCGGGCCGCGCCAGATCACCAACACCTTCGCCGAGGTCGAGGCGGTGTGGACCGACTGGGGCTTCAGGATGCCGACCATCGACCTGGTCGAGAAGCGCAGCGACCCGACGTGGCTCTACGAGTTTCACTGGGAGAGCCCGCAGTTCCCCGCCGGGCTCGGCTCAGCGCACGCGCTCGAGACACCGTTCGTGCGGGATGACTTCGCCACGATCCTGGATGCGGGAAAGATGGGCGAGGACCTGCTTGGCCTGACCCCTCCGCAGTCGCTCGCCAACAGCATCCACTCGGCGTGGGTCGCGTTCGCGAAGACCGGCGACCCCGGCTGGCCGAAATACGACACGACGGAGCGCAAGACGATGGTGTTCAACACCACGAGTGAGGTCGTGAACGACCCCGCGTCGCCGGAGCGCGAGGCCTGGGCCGCGAAGCGCTAGCTACTTCTTCCACACGCTGCGGGTCGACTCGCGCGGGGCATAGACGACGCCGGATGCCGGGTCATCGAACTCCTGCACGGGACGCTTCGCGTTCCAGGCCTCCCAGCCGGGGTCACCGGTCTTCGCGAACGCGACCCACGCCGAGTGCATCGCGATGGTGAGCTGTTGCGGCGGGTTCGGTCCGGTGATCCCAGGCCAGTCGGGGGAGCGCAGCGTGTCGAAGACGAACCCGATCTCCATCGCGTGGGCGGCGCCGAGATCCTTCTCGGGGCTGTTCCAGGCGAACTCGTACACGTGGGTAGAGCCCGAGGCTCCTAGACGGCTGTCCGCGATGCGGTTGATCGGCAGACGCACCAGGATGTCGGTCGCGAGCTCCCCGAACAGCGCACCCCGCGAGGTGTCGGGTCGCTTGCCGGTGCGGATGCTCTCCCGGTAGGCGCGAAGGATCCTGCCCGAGATGCGAAAGCGCAGGCGGATCGCGGTGAACAGCACCGGGCTGATCTTGTCCATCAGGCCGAGCGGCACGAACCAGAGGCGGTACTCCTCGGCGTTCGAGCCCATCAGCAGATCGATGTCGCGGCCGGCACCGACAAGGATCGCGCGACCGGGCTCGACGGGGGCCGTCGGCCCGCCGATCGCGGTCGCATACGACGCGCCACCGGTGATGGGCGTGCTGCCCGCGGTCACGGCCAGCTCTGCCGCGATGATCTCCGCGGGCGTCTTCGAGACGAAGCCGGCCCGGGTGGTCGGTATCCCGAGGCGCTTCGCGACGAGTTGCGTGATCTTGCGGGCGGTGCCGCGGGGAACTGCGGTCGGCGCCCCGCTCTCGAGCGCGACCCGGTCGAACAGCGTTTTCGCTTCGGGCAGCGCCAGCAGGTTGCCGAGCAGGATGCTGCCGGCCGACTCCCCGAATGCCGTCACCGTGGACGGGTCGCCACCGAACGCGGCGATCTCCGCCCGCACCCAGCGCAACGCCGCCGCGACGTCGCTGAGGCCGAGGTTGAGCGGCACGTCGTCGAGCACCGAGAAGCCCTCGGCGCCGAGCCGGTAGTTGATGCCGACGAAGACGATGCCGTCGCGCGCGAACGCGGACCCGTCGTAGCCGCCCAACGAGTTGGAGCCGTGCACGTTCGCACCACCGTGCACCCAGACCATCACCGGTGCATCCTTCGCACCGGTGGGAGCCCAGATGTTCACGTTGAGGTACTCGTCCCCGGCGATCATCACGAGCGGAAGCATCGTCTCGAACGGGCCCGCGTACGGCGCCTGCGGCGAGGTTGCTCCCATCGTGGTGGCATCGCGCAGGCCCTCCCAGCCGGGATGCGGCGCGGGCAGCCGCAGCCGCAGGTCCCCGACCGGCGCGGCGGCGTACGGCACCCCCAGATAGCGATCGGCGCCGTCGACCGATGTGCCCCGCAACTGCCCCGAGGAGATGGTGGTGGTGATGTTGGTTGCCACTACTCGACCACGATCTTGTCTGCATATTTGGGATTGGTGATGAGCGCCCAGCGCGGGTCGCCCTCGCGACCGAGCTCGGGGAGCCGGATGACCAGGATCGCTCCGACGATGCCGAAGACGGCGAGCCCGACGTACAGAGCGGTGTAGCCGCCGAAGAACAGGAAGGCGGGCGCGATGAACGGCACGACGGAGGACGGCAGCGTGTTGGCGAGCGCCATCACCGCGATGTCTTTGCCGATGTTCGCGGGGTTGGGCAGCATCCGCACGCTCATGGCAAGGTCGACGGAGAGGAACACGCCAGCAGCCACGCCGAGCACCGCGATCGAGATGAACAGGAATCCGACGGTCGGCGCAAGACCGATCATCACGAGGGCGATGGCGGCGATGACGCCGGCGAGCATGACGAACGGCTTCTGGCGCTGCAGCTTGTCGGAGATCACGCCGCCGACCGTCGAGAAGATGACGAGAAGCACGCCATAGGTCAGGGTCAGGAGCAAGACGGGGCCACCCACCGTGTTCTTGTCGTAGCCGAAGCGGTTGACGAGCAGCAGGGCGTTGTAGGTGAGCGCCGCGCCGGTGCAGGTCACCAGGAAGCGGACCGCCCAGGCCCAGCCGAATGCCGGATGTTTGCGCGGGCTCAGCCAATAGGACTTGACCAGTTCGAGGAGGGTGAGCCGATTCACCGCGGGAGCGTACGGCAGTTGGGGGTCACGCAGGAGGGATACGGCGACGATGACGAGGATCAGGCCGGACCCTCCGACGATGACCCACTGCAGCCACGGCATCGTCGGCACCAGGCTGACGGCGCCGAGGCCGAGGATCGGGCCGACGATCGCCATCGAGCCGAGCACGCCCGACATCGAGCCGCGACGGTGGGCCGGTACCTGCTCGGCCAGCAGGGCTCCCGTTGCGGCGAACTGCACGTTCACGAAAATCGTGACAAGACCCCAGACGACCACCACCTGCCAGACCTGTGTGGTGAACATCATGCCGACCACGATGAGCGATGACGCGAGGCCGCCGGTGAGGATCCAGCTGCGCCGCTTTCCGAACCGTGCCTTCGTACGGTCGCTGAACCGGCCCGTGAGCGGCTGTGCGATGAGTGCCAGCAGTCCGGCGACACCGGTGACGATGCTGAAGGCGGTGGCGGCTGCGGGACCGGCGATGGCCAGGAGGTGAGTGGTGAGGAGCAGGGTCGTCGGCACCGCGCTGACGATGAATGCACCCGCGTATGACATCGCCATGACGGCCATGACGCGCCGGAACGGTGTGGCGGGGTTTATCGCATCGCCGAGCGGTACTGCGGGCAGCTCGCCGACTTCGGCGGGGTTGAGCCCGGGTGAATTGATGGTCATGACACTCCCTTGTGCATGCTTGGTGGGGCGTTGGTGGTTAGATGAACTGGTCGACCAGGGTTCCGCCGAGCGAACGCGGAGACCCCGTGATACCCGCGCTGGCCGAACGGCACCACCGCTGTCCCGAACGTGCCCGTGCCGCAGAGTGTTCAGGCCACGCCCATCTCAGGCACTGACCTTTGCCGACTCACGCAGGTCGCGCTTCAGCACCTTGCCGGCTCCCGACATCGGCAGGGCGTCCACGAACGACAGGCTGCGCGGGATCTTGTAGCCGGCGATGTGCTCGCGCGCCAGCATCTGCAGGTCTTCCAGTTCCAGGGTCGCCCCCGGCTGCAGCACCACGACGGCGTGAACACGCTCGCCCCACTTGTCGTCGGGCAGGCCGATGACAGCGCAGGTGGCGACGGACGGGTGCTTGCCGACGACATTCTCGACCTCGACCGAGTACACGTTCTCACCGCCGGTGATGATCATGTCCTTGATGCGGTCGACGATGTAGACGTAGCCCTTGTCATCCATGTAGCCGCCGTCGCCGGTGTGCATCCAGCCACCACGGAGGGCCTCAGCGGTGTCGTCGGGGCGCTTCCAGTAGCCGGACATCGTGGCGCCGCCGCGGGCGACGACCTCGCCGACCGTGCCCCGGGGCACCTCGACGTCGTTCTCGTCGACGACCTTGACCTCGGTGTGCGGTGCCGCCCGCCCGGCCGAACGACGCAGCACCGGGTCGGCGTGGTCGGCGGCCAGCAGCACGGTCGCGACCGGCGCGAGCTCGGTCATGCCGTATGCCTGCAGGAAGGTGGCGTTGGAGAACAGCGCCTTGGCGCGCTCGAGCACGGCGTCCGAGATGGGGGATGCCCCGTAGATGATGTGCTTGACGCCGGAGAGGTCGTTCTCGGCGGCCGCCGGGCTGTCCACCATCATCTGGATCATCGTCGGCACGAGCAGTGAGTCGGTGACTCCGGAGTTCGCCATCATCTCGAGTGCGCCGGCCGGCGTGAATGCCGCGAGGAAGGTGTGGGTGGACTCGCTGACGATCCCGCCGAGCCAGATGGCGATGTCCGCGAGGTGGAACATCGGCGCCGCGTGCATGAGGGTTCCACGCGGGGTCACGAACTCGCCCGTCGCCACCGTGCCGTACGCGGAGGTCATCATGTTCTCCTGCGTCAGCATCACGCCCTTCGGGAAACCGGTGGTGCCGCCGGTGTAGAAGATTCCGTAGAGGTCGTCACCTCCGCGTCGCGCGTCTTCGGCCGGCTCGCTGGCCGCGACCAGTTCTTCGTAGTCGAGCGAGTCGGCGGGAGCGGCGCCTGACCCGGCGTGAATGACCGTCTTCAGTTCCGGGTAGCCCTCGCGGATGGCAGGAAGCATCGGGGCGAAGGTGTCGTCGATGATGATCACCGTGGCGTCGCACTCCTTGAGCGAGAACGCGATCTCGGCGGGGCTCCAGCGAAAGTTGATCGGCACGACGACAGCGCCGGCCCACGGCACGGCGAGCAGGTACTCGTGATACCGGTCGGAGTTGAGCGCCAGCATGGCGACGCGTTCACCCTCGGCGACACCGAGACCGTGCAGTGCTCCGGCCAATCGCGCGATGCGATCGATGCCCTGGCTGACGGTGCGCAGGCGATCACCATCGACGGTGAACGGGCGGTCGGGGTTGAGCTGGGCCGCGCGGTGCAGCGACTGGGTGATCTCCATGGGAACTCTCTCCGTTGAGTGTTTCTGGCCGGGTTGGGTTGTGGCTAACGACAATTCACTTATAGTAGACCTGCGGGTGTTGGATGGCAACGCCCAACAGTTCACGATCACTCAGTCGTCCAAAGGGGTACGAGCATGGCCAAGGCACAGAATCGCGTTTTCGTCGTCGGAGTCGGTATGACGAAGTTCGAAAAGCCTGGTCGCCGCGAGGGTTGGGACTATCCCGCCATGGCGAGGGAGTCCGGCACCAGGGCGCTCGCCGATGCCGGCATCGAGTTCGACGAGGTCGAGGAGGCCTACGCCGGCTACGTGTATGGCGACTCCTCATCCGGTGAGCGCGCCGTGTACGAGCTGGGCATGACCGGCATCCCGATCACCAACGTGAACAACAACTGTTCGACCGGCTCGACCGCGCTCTACCTCGCCGCCCGCGCCATCCGCGGCGGCCTGGCCGACTGCGCCCTGGCGATCGGGTTCGAGAAGATGAACCCCGGATCCCTGTCGATGATGTTCGAGGACCGCGAGCAGCCGCTCGCCCCACAGATCGCCGCACTCAACGAGAAGTACACGATGGTGCAGCCCTTTGCCGCGTGGATGTTCGGCGCTGCCGGCCTGGAACACATGCAGACCTGGGGCTCCACGCCCGAGCATTTCGCGAAGATCGCGGAGAAGAACCACCGCCACTCGGTGAACAACCCGTACGCCCAGTTCCAGGAGGAGTACACGCTCGCCCAGATCGAAGAGGCGAAGATGATCTACGAACCGATGGGCCTCACCCGCCTGCAGTGCTCGCCCACCTCCGACGGGTCGGGTGCCGCGATCGTCGTGAGCGAGGAGTTCGTCGAGAAGCACGGCCTCGCCGGGCAGGCGATCGAGATCGTCGGTCAGGCGATGGTCACCGACATGAACTCCACGTTCGACGGATCCGCCCGCAACCTGGTCGGGGCGGACATGAGCAGGAAGGCGGCCGAGGCCGTCTATGCGCAGGCGAACATCACGCCCGACGACATCGACGTGATCGAGCTGCACGATTGCTTCTCCGCGAACGAGCTGCTCACCTATGAGGCCCTCGGGCTCGCCGAGGAGGGCCATGGCCACGAGCTGATCGACTCCGGCGACACGACCTATGGCGGCAAGTGGGTCGTGAACCCGTCCGGCGGCCTCATCTCCAAGGGTCACCCCCTCGGCGCGACCGGTCTCGCCCAGTGCTCCGAGCTCACCTGGCAGCTGCGCGGCACCGCCGACAAGCGCCAGGTCGCTGGCGCGAAGGTCGCGCTGCAACACAACATCGGCCTCGGTGGCGCGGCGGTCGTCACGGCGTACAAGCCCGCGGAGCGCTAGGAGTCGAGCGGTACGGACCAGGTCAGCCCGAGCATCGCCAGGGCTACATCCCGTAGCCGCGCCTCGAAGCCCGGCTGCGACCGCAGGTGCGGGGTCTGCACGGCGTCGTTGACGACGAGCAGCACCGCCTGCACGCGGATGCGCGCCGCTACCTGCTCGACATCCGTGTATTGGCGCAGCAGCGCACACCAGGTGTCGATGTACTCGCGCTGCTCCCGTCGCGCGTAGTCGCGGTCTACGGGCTCGAGCTGGTCGAGCTCCGACATGACGATGCGGATGACGAAGCGGTTGTGAACGGCGACGCCGACGAATGAGGCCACGAGTCTGCCGAGTGTGACCTGCGGCGTCTCGCCGGCCTCGAGCACCACGGTGGCCTCGGAGCGCAACACCTCGTTTCCGCGGGTCACGGCCTCGGCGAGGATCTTCTGCTTGCTCTCGAAGTGGCTGTAGATGCTCGGCCCGGCGATGCCGACCGAATCGCCGATGTCGTCGATCCCCACGGCGCCGTACCCTCGCTCCGCGAACAGCTGTGTGGCGTGGGAGACCAGCACGTCCCGTCGCGACTCCGGGTCGTCCTGGGGGCGCTCGCCGCCGGTCGCGACCTCGACGTCGTGCCGCAGATCGAGGCCAACAATGATGTGGGAGATGGCCACCAGCAGGTCGACATACTCGTCTCGCGGAAGGCTGAGCGAGTGGAAGCCGACGCTCACCAGCGCGCCCATCGTGCACCAGGCGAGCAGGTCGGTGTCGGTGCGATCGATGCCGGGACGCGCGTCGGTGATGAAGCGGGACAGCCCGCGCGTGACGCTCGACAGCCTTTCGCGCATGAGTTTGAGATCCACCAGGTCGAGGTTTCTCGCCTCGCGCTGCCAGAGCACGCCCAGCGTGCGGTTCTCCAGGGCGCACTCGGCGCTCTGCCGGAGCACGTCATCAAGGTCCGTGGCCTGGTCCACGATGGTCTGGTACGACGCGATACCGCTCTGGATCGCCTCCACCAGCAGCTCCGACTTGCTGTGGAAGTGCCGGTAGATAGCCGACGCTCCCACATTCGTCTCGCGAGCGATGTCGCTCATCGACACGTTCGGATAGCCGCGTCGGTAGAACAGCTCACCTGCCGCCTGCAGGATGATCTCCCGACGGTTGCGCGGACGGGTGCCGCGCGCCGGGGGATCCTCTACACGACTCACGGCATCAGACTATTCGCGATCGAGCCTCAGCCGAGGTCCATCGAACGGCCGATGAGATCCTTCATGATCTCCGTCGTTCCGGCGTAGATGCGCTGCACCCGTGCGTCGGCCCAGGCCTGGGCGATCGGGTATTCCCGCATGTAGCCGTAACCGCCGTGCAACTGCACGCCCGCGTCGACGACGCGACCGAGCAGTTCGGTGGTCCACCACTTCGCTTTGGCGGCATCCACCGGGGTCAGCGAACCGTCATTGAGGGCGAGCACGCAGCGGTCGACGTAGACGCGCGCGATGTCCACCTCGGTGGCGAGCTCGGCGATCACGAAGCGCGTGTGCTGGTTGCTGCCGATCGACTTGCCGAAGGCTTTGCGCTCCTTCACGTAGGCGATGCTGAGCGCGAGAGCCGACTCCGCGCCGGCGGTCGCGCCCGCCGACGCTCCGATTCGCTCCTGCGCAAGATTGCGGGTGAGGCCCTTGAAGCCGTCTCCCTCGGCACCGAGCATGTTCGCCGCAGGAACGCGCACGTCGGTGAACGACAGCTCTGCCGTGTCCTGCGCGTGCATACCCATTTTTTCGAGCTTGCGACCACGCTCGAAGCCGGGCATGCCGCGCTCCAGCACGAGCAGGCTGAGGCCCTTGTGACGGTCTTCGCCCGTGCGCACGGCAACCACGACGATGTCGGCGTTGATGCCATTGGTGATGAAGGTCTTCGCGCCGTTGACGATCCAGTCGTCGCCGTCGCGAACGGCCTTGGTCTGGATGCCGGCGAGATCCGATCCGGTGCCGGGCTCCGTCATGGCGATGGCCGCGATCGTCTCGCCGGACGCCATGCCCGGAAGCCAGCGCGCCTTCTGCTCGTCGGTGGCCATCGTCATGAAATACGGAACGACGATGTCGACGTGCAGACCGGGGCCGACGAGGGCCGGCTGCACGTTCATGCGCGCCGCCTCCTCGGCCATGATCAGGTTGTAGCGGAAGTCGTCGACTCCCGTTCCGCCGAACTCCTCCGGGATGCCGAACCCGAGCGCGCCGAGCTCGCCGAGCCGTGTGAACACGGAGCGCGGCACGATGCCGTCCTCCTGCCACTGGTCGTAGTGGGGCGCAACCTCCTGCTCGACGAACGAGCGGATCGATTCGCGGTACAGGTCGTGGTCTTCGTCGAAGAGAGTGCGCTTCATGGTTAGACCCTATTCACCTAAATAAAGAAGCCGCCGCCGCAGATCACGGTCTGGGCGCTGATGTAGTCGGACTCGGGAAGGCACATCAGGTAGACGGCGCCGGCCGCATCCTTGGGGGTGCCGGCACGGCCGAGCGGAATCATCTGCTCGGTCATCGCCTCGAGTTGCTTGCTCATTCCGACCTTGATGGAGTTGCCGGCGACATCGATGTGGTCGTTGCCGTCGGTGTCGGTAAGTCGGGTCTTGATGTAGCCGAACGCGACCGCGTTGACCGTGACGTTGTAGCGGCCCCACTCCTTCGCCAGCGTCTTGGTGAGGCCCACGATGCCCGCCTTGGCGGTGGAATAGTTGGACTGCCCCGCGTTGCCGCCGAGGCCGGCGATGGAGGAGATGTTGACCACCTTGCGGCAGACGGTGCCGCCCTCTGCCTTGGCGTAGCCGGAGATCACCGGCTGCGCAGCACGCAGGATGCGGAACGGCGCTTTCAGATGCACGTCGAGAATGGCGTCCCACTGTTCGTCGGTCATCTTCTGGATGACCGAATCCCAGGTGTACCCGGCGTTGTTGATAATGATGTCGAGGCCACCGAAGGTGTCGAC